>NZ_CP029002.1:2180450-2491943 GCF_003073375.1 Lysinibacillus sp. 2017 | reverse complement strand
CGCCATGAAATATTAAATGAACGAAAAAAACATCAAGTATTTGAAATAATTGTACGGTGGTTAAAAGATGAAAAATAAAATCGATGTTGTGGCCATTATCGGTCCAACTGCATCAGGTAAAACAGCGCTTAGTATCCGATTAGCCAAGGAAATCGATGGTGAAATTATTAACGGCGATTCGATGCAAATTTA
Source organism: Lysinibacillus sp. 2017 (assembly GCF_003073375.1). NCBI lineage: Bacteria > Bacillati > Bacillota > Bacilli > Caryophanales > Bacillaceae > Lysinibacillus > Lysinibacillus sp. 2017. The sequence continues at coordinate 2,491,751 of NZ_CP029002.1, read as the reverse complement.
TCGCAACTTGGATATTGGGACAGCAAAAATTACGCAAGAGGAAATGGAAGGCATTCCACATCACTTGCTAGATATTAAGGAACCAACAGAAGGATTTTCGGTTGCGGAATATCAACAGCTTGTTAGAGGGAAGATTGAAGAAATTCAGTCGCGCGGTAAAATGCCAATCATTGTTGGCGGAACAGGGCTTTACGTGCAATCCGTTTTATACGATTTCCAATTTACAAAACAAGAAGTCAATGAGGAAGCACGAAATACGTATTACAAAGAGTTAGAACAGCTTGGTCCAGAGGCAATGCATGCGAAATTAGCAATAATTGATCCTGCAGCTGCAGCCGACATTCATCCGAATAATACCCGAAGAGTCATTCGCGCACTTGAAATGGCCGAACTTGCGGGGGTATCTCGTGCGGAAGAACAATTTAATCGTGGCGATGTTGCATTATATAATCACCTCATCATCGGAATGGATATGGACCGTGAAAAATTATATGAACGCATTAATTTGCGTGTCGATTTAATGATGGAAGCAGGTCTTGTGCAAGAAGTGCGGGCTTTATATGATGCAGAAATCCGTGATGTGCAATCGATCAAAGCGATTGGCTATAAAGAGTTGTATGCCTATTTTGATGGACGTTTAACGCTTGAAGAAGCCAAGGATCAAATTAAACAAAATTCCCGTCGCTATGCAAAACGTCAATTAACTTATTTCCGTAATAAAATGAATGTTCAATGGATTGGTAATAATTGGGACAAAGTAAAATATTTTTTCTAAATTCTTCTAATTTTAGGAGGAAAAGAGTATACTATTACCTAATAGTACTATATGGCATGTATTCTACTTTAAGGGAGATAATAGATATGAAATCGACGAACTTACAAGATACGTTTTTAAACCAATTACGAAAAAATAATACATTTGTAACAGTATTTTTATTAAACGGTTTTCAATTAAAAGGTTTAATTAAATCCTACGATAACTTTACGGTATTGTTAGAAACAGAAGGGAAACAACAGTTAATTTATAAACATGCGATTTCAACTTTTGTTCCTACAAAAAATGTTGCGTTAACAGAAGAGGAAGCGTAAGTAGTGTATACAACTAGCAGATTGTGATTGTTTCAATTATAATGACTTAGATGTTAGAAGTATTGGAGGATTTTATAATGAAAGCAATGACAACAGATGAGCTAGTGAACTTATTAGATGCAAACGAAGATTTACATGTAATCGATGTACGAGAAGATTTTGAAGTTGAACACGGAATGATTCCAGGTGCTGTTCATATTCCATTAGGTTCAATTCCAGAACGTACAAATGAATTAGATGCAAAAACACCATACATCGTTGTATGTAAAGGTGGCGGACGTAGTGCCAATGCATGTCAATATTTAGAAGCACAAGGATTTAACGTAATAAATCTTGAAGGCGGCATGATGGCGTACGATGGCGAGTTAGAATTTAAATAATTTTCAATAACGTAGTAAGCACAGGAGTTTTAAACTCTTGTGCTTTTTCTTTGTTAAGGAAATTATAAATCCTCGTATTGTGGATAACTTTTAAATAAAGCATATCTCACGTCGAGGCTAAAGCGCTAGCCCCGCGAGCTTTTCGACCCCTCCTAAGAACGTTTACTTTCTTGTCGGGTCCGCCAAAGCTGTTCGGGGCTAAACGGACGCTTTAGCGCTTTTGTTCTTTATTTTGCAAATTGAATTTTTTTTGCGGGTAGGCACCAACCGCGTGTATAGGAAAATACGCGTAAAATCGTAATAATCACAAACAGCGTATATAAGAAGAAATCTCCAGAAAATAATTCAAGACCAATTAATAGACCAGCAATTGCAGCCCAAACGCCATAAATTTCATGTCTAAGGACAATTGGCTTTCTTCCTGCGAGTAAATCACGAACAATTCCTCCACCAGCCCCTGTTAAAACAGCCGCGACAATGACAGCTGCAACTGGTAATTGTAAATGCACCGCATGCATGGCCCCTTGAATGGCAAATGCCGACAATCCAATTGCATCGGTAAAGTTCCCCCAACGATTCCAATGCTTTATTAAATGATGCGGCATTAAAAAGAAAATTGTAATCGCCGCTAACGCAATTTGAAACATCATTTCTTGACTCCACAATGTTGAAACCGGTAAACCAATCAATAAATTTCGAATTGCGCCTCCACCAAACGCTGTTACAATGCCTAAAATATAGACTCCAAATAAATCGTATTCTTCCTCCATTGCAACGATTGCGCCAGAAATGGCGAAGGCAATGGTGCCAATGACGCTAAATACATCCCAAGCCATAAACATCCCCCTAAAAATCGAATCGACATTGAGAATAGCAGTTTTTCAATCGTTCGTCAAAGTAAAATCATTTGATGTATAATAGAAGATAGTTTTAATAGAATGGAGCAAGAAAAAATGGCATTTCAATCAAGTATTACAAATGAAACTTTAGCGCTCGCGTCACGTATCGAAGAGAAAGTGCACAGCTTTCATCAAAAAGTAGATGAACAAGCATTTTTCAATCAACAAAAGGTATTAGCAGCGTTTCGAAATAATCAAGTAAGTGATTTCCACCTACATCCCTCAACAGGCTACGGCTATGACGATGAAGGGCGTGATAATTTAGAACGCGTGTATGCGGAAGTTTTCGGTGCAGAGGCAGCCATCGTTCGCCCGCAGATCATTTCAGGAACACATGCGATTACATTAAGCTTATTCGGCGTATTACGTCCTGGTGATGAGTTAGTGTATATTACAGGCAAACCATACGACACACTGCAATCAATTGTTGACGGTGGCGAAAAAGATACAGGCTCTTTAAAAGACTACAAAATTGGTTATTCACACGTCGATTTAATCGATAATAAAGACATCGATTGGGACGGCGTAAAAAAGGCGGTCAATGAAAATACAAAAATGATCGCGATTCAACGTTCAAAAGGTTATGCGACACGTCCGTCATTTACAATTGCGGCCATAACTGAAATGATCCGTAATATCCGTGAAATCGCACCACATGCGGTTATTTTCGTGGATAACTGTTATGGTGAATTCGTAGAAAAGTTGGAGCCTACAGAAGTTGGCGCAGATTTAATCGCGGGTTCCCTTATTAAAAACCCAGGTGGTGGTTTTGCGAAAATTGGGGGATATATTGCTGGACGCGCGGATTTAGTTGAAAAATGTGCATATCGAATGACTTCTCCAGGTATTGGAGCAGAAGCTGGAGCGAGTTTAAATACGCTTGCAGACTTTTACCAAGGTTTCTTCATGGCTCCACATGTCGTGGCACAAAGCTTAAAAGGTGCAATTTTCACGTCAGCAATACTTGAAGAAATCGGTATGACAACAGCACCGCATTATACAGATGAACGTACGGATTTAATCCAATCCGTTTCATTCCAAACGGCGGATCAAATGATTGCATTTTGTCGTGAAATTCAAGCGGCTTCCCCTATTAATGCACATTTTGCTCCAGAACCAGCGTATATGCCAGGGTATGAAGATGATGTCATCATGGCGGCAGGTACATTTGTACAAGGGTCAAGCATTGAGTTAACAGCTGATGGCCCAATTCGTCCGCCATACACAGCTTTTGTACAAGGTGGCTTAACGTATGAACACGTAAAATACGCGATTTGTTTAGCGGTTCAGAAGTTAAAATAAATAATTTTAGTCGCATAATATTTAAATTGTGCGGCTTTTTTTATAAAAGAATATTTTCAGTCAATTCGCTTCCTATTTGTACGGATTTTCTGTTTTATACATCGTATGTTAGTTTTTCTTACATGCATTTGACAACGTTCGTCACAAGTCGTATGATATTTGCAAGGGAGGTGGATTAAATGAGTAGTGAAATTCGACGTTCTATGCCATTATTGTCCATTAGTATTGTCATGCAATTAACGGACCTTACAGCAAGACAAATTCGATATTACGAAGAACATGATTTAATTCAGCCGCACCGCACAGAAGGAAATCGGCGTATGTTCTCACTGAATGATGTCGATACCTTATTAGAGATCAAAGATATGTTAGAACAAGGTGTTAATATGGCAGGCATTAAAAAAGTGTTTGCAATGAAAAATGACCCTGCAATGAAAGATGCTAGCAAAGAAATCTCAGACACAGAATTACGAAAAATTTTACGTGAGGAAATGCGTCAAGCACAGCGTATGCAAAAATCATCTATTCGACAAGGGGATTTATCACGTTTTTATCAATAAAGCGTGTAAAATATAAGATCGATACTATATCGGTACTGAACAAATTTAGGAGTGTGGAATTTAGTGGGTAAATACACAAAAGACGATATTAAACGTCTCGTACAAGAAGAAGAAGTAAAATTTATTCGTTTACAGTTCACAGATATTTTAGGAACGATTAAAAACGTAGAAATTCCAGTAACTCAATTAGAAAAAGCATTAGACAACAAAATGATGTTTGACGGCTCTTCAATTGAAGGATTCGTGCGTATCGAGGAATCTGATATGTACTTATATCCTGACTACGATTCGTTTATGGTTTTCCCATGGACTGCCGAAAAAGGAAAAGTAGCACGTTTAATCTGTGACATCTACAATCCAAATGGTGAGCCATTCGCAGGAGACCCACGTAACAACTTAAAACGCGTATTAAAAGAAATGGAAGAGTTAGGTTTTACAGATTTCAACTTAGGACCTGAACCAGAGTTCTTCTTATTCAAATTAGACGCAAAAGGTGAACCAACGTTAGAAGTAAATGACCATGGTGGTTACTTCGACTTAGCACCAACAGACTTAGGTGAAAACTGCCGTCGTGATATCGTATTAGAGCTTGAAGAAATGGGCTTTGAAATCGAAGCTTCTCACCACGAAGTTGCACCAGGTCAACACGAAATCGACTTTAAATATGCAGATGCTATCACAGCTTGTGACAACATCCAAACATTTAAATTAGTTGTAAAAACAATCGCTCGTAAACACGGATTACACGCAACATTCATGCCAAAACCATTATTTGGTGAAGCTGGATCAGGCATGCACTTTAATGTGTCTTTATTCACAGGCAAACAAAATGCATTCTACGATGAATCAGCAGAGATTGGTTTATCTGAAACAGCAATGCAATTCATGGCTGGTGTTTTAGCGCACGTACAAGGTTTCACAGCGATTACAAACCCAACTGTAAACTCTTACAAACGTTTAGTACCAGGTTACGAAGCGCCATGTTACGTAGCATGGTCTGCACAAAACCGTTCTCCACTAATTCGTATCCCATCTTCTCGCGGCGTATCAACACGCGTAGAAGTACGTTCAGTGGATCCAGCTGCTAACCCATACTTAGCAATGGCTGTAATTTTAGAAGCTGGCTTAGAAGGTATTCGCCAAAAAATGACACCTCCAGCTGCAATCAACCGCAACATCTATGTAATGAGTGAAGAAGAGCGTAAAGCAAATGGTATCGATAACTTACCAGCTGCTTTAAATGACGCACTTGATTTACTTTCAAAAGATGAAGTCGTTAAAAGTGCGTTAGGTGAGCATATTTATGCAAACTTCAAAGAAGCAAAAGAAATCGAGTTCGACATGTACCGTTCAACAGTACATCAGTGGGAACGCGATCAATATATGAAAATGTATTAATTTTTAGAAAAAGCGCAAGGGCGATTTAATTTGCCCTTGCGCTTTTTTTTTATGTCCACAGCTTTTAATTCTTGTTCCCAATGCCATCATATGAAATTAAAAAATAAAGGGATTTCCGCCTAATACCAACGAATAAAATTAAGTTAAGAATTATTTAGGAGGTATATATTTACATTCGAACATTAACCTAACAAAAAGGATGTGGTTTAATTGGATTTCAAAACAGTCATGCAAGAGCTTGAAGCATTAGGCAAAGAGCGCTCGAAAAAAATCTATATGTCAAACGGTGCAAAAGAACCTGTTTTCGGTGTAACAACGGGTTCAATGAAGCCAATCGCAAAAAAAATCAAAATTGATCAACCATTAGCAGAAGAGCTTTATGCAACAGGTAATTATGATGCGATGTATTTTGCGGGCATTATTGCAGATCCAAAGACAATGACGCAAAGCGATTATGATCGTTGGATAGAGGGGGCCTACTTTTACATGATTTCAGACTTTGTCGTCGCGGTGACATTAGCGGAATCAGATATTGCCCAGCAAGTTAGCGATAAATGGATTAATAGTGGAGAAGAACTAAAAATGTCAGCTGGTTGGAATTGCTATTGCTGGTTACTTGGCAATCGTAAGGATGAAGAGTTCTCCAAAGAGAAGCTGCTAGGCATGTTAGAAAAAGTGAAGGAAGAAATACAAAATGCGCCACCCCGCACAAAGGCAGCGATGAACAATTTTGTTATGACAGTTGGTGTATCCTATAAACCACTGCATTATGAAGCATTGGAATTCGCTAAGGAAATCGGGCCTGTTGCTATGCCACGTGAAGGGAAGAAACCTGGTAGTTTACATGCCTATGAAGACATTCAAAAACAAGTTGAAAAAGACCGTATTGGGTTCAAACGAAAATATGTAAGATGTTAAATTGTGACAAATAGAGTAATCACTTGTTTCCAGTTCATGAGTTTATTAAACTAATAGTAGGAAATTCGAGGGGGCCTTTGTGATGAAAAAGAGTATTGCTATTGATATGGACCAAGTATTAGCAGATTTTTATTCGAAATTATGTGCTACATATAATGAAAATTTCGGAACGAATTTTACCAAAGAAGAATTTTTATTAACGACGCAGCGTGATTTACCAACGGAAGACGGAAAAAAACTATTTGCATTATTAAATGAACCAGATTATTTTCGTGATTTAGCCGTATTAGATTCAGATGCAATCGAGGTTATCAAGGAGTTACAAGAGCATTATGAAATTTACATTGCAACAGCGGCTATGGATGTACCAGGTTCCTTCACGGCGAAATACGAATGGCTACGGGAGCATTTGCCATTTTTAAAAACGCAAAATATTGTATTCTGTGGCAATAAAGCTGTGATACATACCGATTATTTGATCGATGATAGTTCGAGACAGCTTGAAGCATTTAAAGGAACGGGTGTTTTGTATTCAATGCCATATAATGCTGCGGTGGAAGGCTATGTCCGTGTGCAAAATTGGCGAGAAATTAAAGAGTACTTTTTAGAACAATTAAAAGCATAGGTGAATGGGATGGATTGTAAATAAAACAATCTATCTTTTTTTTTTTTTCTGGAGTATTACAGAGGTATAGTAGTATAATTTGAATTATCTGAATAATTGAGTTTGCTAAATGAGTAGTGAATAAAGGGGATGTAGAGGATGAAACCGATTATTGGCTTAACGATGTATGATATTGATAAAAAATTAGACATTAATAATGCGTATTTACATTCTATTGAACAAGCGGGAGGCATACCGATTTGTATTCCGAACGCAACGGAAGACACGGTTGAAGCCTTATTATCAGTTGTTGATGGCTTACTTCTAATTGGAGGCGAAGATTTAGATCCGTTTTTATTTGGAGAAGAGCCGCATCAAAAAATTGGGCGTGTCGTTCATGAACGTGATGTCAGTGATCTATTATTAATGGAGCATGCGTTTGACAAGCAAATGCCGATTTTAGGTGTCTGTCGTGGGGCGCAGGTGATGAATGTGGCTTTTGGGGGGACGATCATTCAAGATATTCCATCTCAAGTTGAAAATGCAATTGGGCATAAGCAATTATCAAAGCGCGGTGCACTCGCACACAGTGTAGAAGTTCTAACTCCGAAGTTTAAAGAGATTTTCGGGGACGATTCGTTCCGTGTGAATACATTCCATCATCAATCGGTTGGTAAACTTGGAAAAAGATTAGTAGTTTCTGCTATTGCGAAAGATGGTGTTATAGAGGGAATTGAGCATGAATCACACCCGTATTGTGTATCCGTACAATGGCATCCTGAAGAGCTTGCACCACTAGGAGATGTGTATGCACAGCGTTTATTTAGAAGCTTTGTAGAAGCGTGTGAAAAGTAAAATAGGGTATTTAAAAGAGTTCAGCGATTTTGCTGAACTCTTTTTTCATGAAAAAAGTCTATCTACTATTAATATAGAAGATAGACTTCGAACATTTAATGTACGTTGCGATATAAGCCGACAACTTTACCTAAAATCGAGATTTGATTGACGATAATCGGATCCATTGAGCTATTTTCAGGTTGAAGGCGGAAATGTGTTTTTTCTTTGTAAAAACGTTTCACAGTAGCTTCGTCTTCTTCCGTCATAGCTACAACGATCTCACCATTGTTTGCTGTTGACGTTTTCTTTACGATTACATAATCCCCATCTAAAATTCCTGCGTCAATCATCGATTCACCCATAATCTCAAGCATGAATAGTTCATCTTCAGATGCCCCGTATGTATCTGGCAGTGGGAAGTACTCTTGAATATGCTCAATCGCTGTAATGGGTAGGCCAGCAGTAACCTTACCGATTAATGGTATATGAACGACACCTGGTTTTGGGATTGTCGAATCTTCTTGTTGTAAAACTTCAATAGCGCGTGGCTTTGTAGGGTCACGACGAATAAGCCCTTTACTTTCTAAACGAGCTAAATGCCCGTGGACAGTTGAACTAGAAGCTAAACCAACCGCTTCACCAATTTCTCGAACAGATGGGGGGTAACCTTTAGAACGAACTTCCTCTTTTATGAAAGCTAGAATTGCTAATTGTCGCTTTGAAATTTTTGTTGTCAACTTGCTCACCTCTTTAATATAAAATGGATATTTTTAATTAAATACAGTATAGCAGTATGCGAACATAAATGCAAACATAGGTTCGAGAAACGGTTGACAAAAACATATGTTCGTATTATTATGAGAACACATATTCCGAACATACATTCGAAAAGGGGCAGTTATTTATGAAGAATTTAAAGTTAAACAGCTTTGCAGCAATGTTTCTAGCATTTTCAGTTTTTTTTATTGGAATTATTGTAATGAAAGACGACCAAATTGAATTATACGAACAGGTAACAATTGAACATGGGGACACTTTATGGACAATAGCTGAACAATATCGTGGTAAAATGGAAAAGCATGATTGGATTCACGCTGTAAAAAAACAAAATGAATTATCGAGTGAAGAAGTAGTAAGTGGTCAAATTTTAAACGTACCCGTTGAAAAGAACGCCGATTATATCACTAAATCAAATGAACCCAATTATGCACAATCCATTAAAGTAGTGAGAGAGAATAATGAATCAAAATAAAGCCGTCATTTATTGTCGTGTTAGTACAGAAAAGGACACGCAAGAAACATCATTAGTACGTCAGCATGAAGAGCTTACAAAATACGCGAAATCACTAGGTTACAGTGAAATAGCTGCTTTTAAAGACCAACATAGTGGTTTTGAAGTCGACCGAGATGGCCTATTAGATATGCTCGAATATATGAAAGAGCATCAAATAAAGGCATTATTTGTGCAGGATGAAACACGATTAGGTCGTGGTAATGCACGAATGGCCGTATTACACCTCATTCAAAAATATGAAGCAACAGTCTATTCACTAAATGATGCGGGTCCACTCGCATTAAATGAAATGGATACGATGTTACTTGAAATTTTAGCTGTTGTTGAAGAATATCAGCGCCGCATGCACAATGCAAAAATTCGCCGTGGCATGCGCCGAGCTGTTGAAAATGGTTATATGCCACAAAATAATTTGAAAAATCGTGGCAATATCGAAGGACGTGAACGAAAAGAAGTACCTGTTGAAGAAATTGTCCAATTGCGTCAAAAAGGGTTAACATTTGCTGAAATTGCATCAACGCTTTCAGGACTTGGTATTCAAATAAGTAAAGCGACCGTTCACCGCAGATATATTGAATTTATGGAACGACTTGAAGAGTAAACACTTGCTCTCCAAGTCGTTTTTTTATACCTTTGTATTATTGGAATTAAGAAAGGTGAGAATGTAATGTTATCTAAAGAAAAAATGGCGCGAATCAATGAGTTATCAAAATTAGCAAAAGAAGGAAATTTAACGGAGGAACAAGCAAAAGAGCGTACGGCCCTTCGAAAAGAATATTTAGATGTATTTCGGTCTACAATGCGTGACACAATTGAACACGTAAAAGTAGTAGACGAAGAAGGAAATGATGTAACTCCAGAAAAATTAAAACAAATTAAAGCGCAAAAAAATTTATTAAATTAAAAAATTGCAATTAATGTGACACATTCGAAATTGAGTATGGCATATTTTGTGAAACGTTACGATAAGTGATTGTTTTCTTACTCAAATTTGTCTAAACTATAGAATGTATAAATATAGTTCGAGAAAGGATGTCAAACAATGACACAACAGATGGATCAGTTAGCAATTAACGCAATCCGTACACTATCAATCGACGCAGTCGAGAAAGCGAACTCAGGTCACCCAGGATTACCAATGGGTGCTGCACCAATGGCTTATACGTTATGGACGAAGCAATTACGTCATAACCCACAAAATCCAAAATGGTTCAACCGTGACCGTTTTGTATTATCAGCTGGACATGGATCAATGCTTTTATATAGCTTATTACACCTTGGTGGATACGGATTAGATATGGAAGAAATCAAAAGCTTCCGTCAATGGGGTTCATTAACACCTGGACATCCTGAATATGGTCACACAACTGGGGTTGAAGCAACAACAGGCCCACTTGGTCAAGGGATTGCAATGTCAGTAGGTATGGCAATGGCTGAACGTCATTTATCTGCTACATACAATAAATCAGGTCACGAAATTGTCGATCACTACACATTTGCACTTTGTGGTGACGGGGACTTAATGGAAGGTGTCGCTGCAGAAGCAATTTCTTTAGCGGGTCACTTACAATTAGACAAGTTAATTGTGTTATATGATTCAAATGATATTTCACTTGATGGTGATTTAGAAAAGTCATTCTCAGAAAACATCCAAAAACGTTTCGAATCTTACAATTGGAATTACTTAAAAGTAGCAGACGGAACAGATACAGCGTCAATCAATGCGGCAATTGAAACAGCAAAACAAAATACAGGCGGTCCAACAATTATCGAAGTAAAAACGGTAATTGGGTTTGGGTCACCAAATAAATCTGGTAAATCAGATTCTCATGGTTCTCCACTTGGAACAGATGAAGTATCATTAACAAAAGCAGCTTACGGTTGGGAGCATGAGCCATTCCACGTACCTGCTGAAGTTTATGAAACATTTAAAGCAGCATCAGAAGTACAAGGTGTGCAAGCAGAAGCAGCTTGGAACGAAATTTTTGCAAGCTACAAAGCAGAATACCCTGAATTAGCAGCTCAATTTGTGAACGCAATGGAAAATAAATTACCTGAAAACTTTGCATCAGAATTACCTGTATATGAAGTAGGTAAATCAATTGCAACTCGTTCGTCATCTGGTGAAGCAATTAACGCCATCGCGAAAATGACACCATCATTCTTCGGTGGTTCTGCAGACTTAGCAGGTTCTAACAAAACAACTATTAAAGGCGCTGGTGACTTCTTCGCTGAAACTCCAGAAGGCCGTAACATTTGGTTTGGTGTACGTGAATTCGCTATGGGTGCCGCCATGAACGGTATGGCTTTACATGGTGGTTTAAACGTGTTTGGTGGTACATTCTTCGTATTCTCTGACTATGTTCGTCCAGCAATCCGTTTATCAGCTTTAATGGGCTTACCAGTAACATATGTATTTACACATGATTCAATTGCAGTAGGGGAAGATGGTCCAACACATGAACCAGTTGAACATTTAGCTGCATTACGTGCAATGCCAAACCTTTCAGTAATTCGTCCTGCAGATGGTAACGAATCAGCAGCAGCTTGGAAATTAGCGGTTGAAAGTACTTCTACACCAACAGTATTAGTATTATCTCGTCAAAACTTACCAGTATTAGATGCAACAAAAGAAACAGTATACGCTGGTGTTGAACAAGGCGCTTACGTTGTTTCAAAAGCAACAAAAGAAACACCAGATGCGATTTTAATCGCAACAGGTTCAGAAGTTTCTTTAGCAGTGGAAGCACAAAAAGTGTTATTGACTGAAGGAATTGATGCATCGGTTGTCTCAATGCCATCAATGGATCGTTTTGAAAAACAATCAAAAGAATACAAAGAATCTGTTTTACCAAAAGCGGTAACAAAACGTTTAGCAATTGAAATGGGTGCGTCATTCGGCTGGCATAAATATGTTGGTTTTGAGGGCGATGTATTAGCAATCGACAAATTCGGTGCTTCAGCTCCAGAAAAAATTGTCCTTGAACAATACGGCTTTACAGTGGAAAATGTAGTTGCGAAAGTAAAAGCACTATAATTGAATCCTCAAAAAATGTCATCCGCCTATATTTGGCGGGTGGCATTTTTATTAGGTTTTCTATGACCAAAACGTGCTTAATTGTTGACGGAATGGTACGATAAAACTTGGATAAAAGGAAGCATCAGATGAAGGAAGTGAACGGTTTATGACAACAGATCAAATTCAAAAAGAAATTACAACATACATTGAAAAAGTACTTTTTTTTCTAACAAACAAAACCGATGTGAAGCAATTTGAACAAATGATTCAACAAAATGTCAATCAAAAACGTGAGTCAGCAACTTCAACAGAAGATTTTTATGATCGCCTCATGTTAAATATTGCGTATTTTGTTGACAATAAAACAGCTTGGACACAGATTGTACGTGATACATATGGTTCTGGGTCATTTCCAAAAGTGAGCTTTATCGAAAACGAATTAATGGCGCAGCAAATGCGAATTCGTAATGATGTTGCAGAAAAAATGGATGACTATAAAGAAGCATTTCACAAGCAATATAAAGAACTTAATGTTTCAGATGAAGATGTAATCTATGATTATGCATATGCATCGATCGAACATACACTACGCATTGATTTTTTAACTTATGTAACGATAAAAAATGCGGAAACGTTAACTGAAGGAAATATCGACGAGACGTTAAAAATGATGGACGGCTATATTGCTTACTACGCCGACCAAATTGTTAATCAAATGACGCTTTCTTAAAAGAGTTAATACGTGATAAAAGGAGTATATGATGAAAACACCATTTAATTATTTACACAAAACACCAGCAGTACAGGGGGATAAACAACCCGCCATTTTCTTATTACACGGTTTAGGAAGTGATGAAAAGGATTTAGTACAATTAGTTGAATCATTTTCATCACAGTGCCACATTTTCAGTTTACAAGGACCGATTCAGCATCGTCCTGGCTATGCTTTTTATACGTTTGAAGAAGAGGGCAAGCCAGATCGTGCCATTTTCGACAAAGTGTTAAAAGCGGTAGAGGCGTTTATTTTTGAAGCGATTCAAGAATTTAATTTAGATGAAAAGCAAATTTATGTAGTTGGCTTTAATCAAGGAGCGGCCATGGCGGGATCGTTAGCAATGGTTATGGGCAATGCAATACGAGGCACTGCGATATTAAGTGGTTATTTACCAGAGTTTGCTGCGCTAGAATATAGTAAAAAAACAATGGATGAAACGAAGATTTTCATTTCACATGGTGAATATGATTATGATTTCCCATTTGTGTGGGCAGAGCATGCCTCAAACTTCTTTAATGAATACGGCACGAAAGTCGTGTTCAAATCGTATCCAATAGGGCACGGTGTATGCGAACAAAATTTACAAGATTTAATTGCCTTTTTGGCTGAAGATTTACCAACAACTTTAAATTAACAACAAAAAGCGGATGCCTGAAATGAATCGGGCATCCGCTTTTATTTTAGTAAGAAAGTGCTAAATCACCGTACATAAGGGCGTTTTAGCGCTTTTGTTCAATATCAAGTAATTTTTCCGCTTCTTCAATCGGCATTGGCTTGTAGAAATAATAACCTTGCCCTGCTGGACAGCCTAATTGTTGGAGCAGTTTAAGTTGCTCTTCTGTTTCAATACCTTCTGCAATTACACGCATATTAATATTGTTTGCAAGCTGGATGATCGTTTGTACGACTGCATGCATACCAGGTTCAGTTATTTCGTTGATAAAGCTACGATCAATTTTTAATTCTGAAAATGGCAGTTGTGGTAGATAACTAAGGGATGAATAACCAACACCAAAGTCGTCAATCGAACTTTCAATTCCCATAGTATTTAGCGTATTTAAAATTTCCTTCGCTTTTGTTAAATCATCTAATTCAATACTTTCTGTTACTTCAAATTTAATATACTTAGCAGGAACTTCAAATTGTGAAAACACGTTTACGATATTTTCAATAAATTTAGGATCATAAAAATGATCGGGCGATACATTTAGTGCAATCGGTAATACTTTTTTGTTATCATTGATCCGATTTTGAAGCCATGTTAAAACAAATTTGAAATTTAATAAATCGATTTCTTTAATTTTTCCTGATTGTTCTGCTATGGGAATGAATTTTGCGGGTGATACATTGCCGAGAACTTTTGAATTCCAACGAGAGAGACCTTCAAAACCTTCAATTTCAAGTGTTTCAATATTTACTTTCGGCTGTAAATGAACTTGGAATTCTTCGTTTAAAATCCCACAACTTAAATGGTTAAAAATTTTCATTTCTTCCGCTAATTTTTGATTACTATTTTCCTCAAAAACAGCTGCATAAGTACCGTTTACTTTACGTGACGTTGATAATGCAATGTCTGCTTTGTGAATACATTGGTCGATTGTAGATTGTTTATCGAAAAAGGTAACACCAATTTTCAATGTAATATAATTTTTTTCTCCGTTGATGAGGTAAGGCTCGGTTATTAATTGTTTGAGAACGGGTAGGTAATTTAATAAATTTGTATAATTGTTTATTTTTGCCATAATAATTGAATTAGAGAAGCGGGCTACAAACTCTTTTCCTGGTGTATTTAGTTGATCTAATCGGTCCGCAATTTGTTTTAATAAATCGGCCCCAGCTTTCCTTCCATATAAATCGATTATTTTGTTATACTCTCTTGCGTGTAGGATAGCGACAAAACCTTTTTTTCCTTCGTCTATCCAATCAAAAAGAGTTGTTTTAAAATAATGCGTATTTGGAAGGGTTGTTTCGACATCATAAAAAGCTAAACGTCGAAGCTCATTTTTCTGTTTCGCATACTTTATAGCAAGCTGAATTAAAAGTGCAAGTCGATTTAAATAGTTGATATCTGCTTGTTTTAATTCGTTATCTTCTTGATGAAATAATGTCAACATCCCTAATAAGTCATATTGTGGTGTTAAAATCGGTTTTGACCAAGTACCACAGACATCGTTTAATTGGAAATTGTAAAATGATTGTCGTTGTTGTTGTGTTAGTTTGATATCTTTTAAATAGATGGCTGATTCATTAAAGCCCATATTTGGCGTAACTTTTATTAGCTCAAGTTCATTGATAATTTCGATTGGCAATGTATTGGAACCAATTGTTTGCGCTTTTAGCTGTTCGTCAAACAGATGAATCGTACAATATACATCGCGGATATAGTGATTCTCAATTTTTTTTGTAATTAATGTCAAAATGAATTGTAAATCGTCATCGGCATCAATTGCTTCGTATACTTCATGCTCAAGTTTAGAAAGCATTTTATTTAACTCGTTCTCTGTGTAGTCTTCACACGTTAGGAAAATATATTGTATTTTTTGATTTTCGTCTCGAATCGGATGAATCGTAATATTATTCCAAAATGTAGAGCCACCCAATGTATAATTTAAAATTGTAAATTTCCGTGACACACCATTTTGAATGTGATATATAAATTCATTTGCAGTTTCTGTATCTGTACGATGACCATTAAAGATTGAAAAATTTTGTCCAATGAGTTGCTCGATTGAGTAATTTGTTAATTGAAGAAATTCTTCGTTGGCATGAACAATAGAAAGATTTGAATCATGGAAATCAATGATTACAGTGCCTTTCGAAAGCTGGTTACTTAAGGTTTTTAGCCAAATAAATAATCTGTCTTTTGATAGGGGTATTAATTGATCGAGTTTCATAATATCTCCCCCTTATTAGGTATGGTTAATAATTTAAAGTATATCAAAATTCCTATAAAATGAAATATAAATTAATTAAATGTTAGAAAAATTTAAAATTATATGTTTTAATGCCTATTTTAATATAATCCTTAGTTCTTATTTTAGTGCATAAAAAGACTAGCAACCACTTGGATGCTAGTTTTTTAGACTATTTTGATCCATTGTTGAATTTGTCTGAAATCGCTTCTTTTACATCAGCAATTTTTTCTTGTGCTTCCCCTTTTAACTGATCTAATTTTCCTTCAGCTTGTAATTTTGGGTCATTTGTTTTTTCCCCAACCGTTTCTTTTACTTCCCCTTTAATTTTATTACCTGTACTTTTTAATTTATCAGAAAATCCACTCGACATTGTATGACCTCCTTAAGTTTTATACAATATCTATCTTCCCTCTATTAAAAAAATAAAACCTATTGTTAGTTATTAAATTGAATATTTGATAAAACTTTGAAATTAATGCCATTGAAATAATCAATTACATCATGATGTAATTCGTCTATTGTTACAGGAATTTATAGAAGATTTCTCGTTATATTTGTAGAATTTAATTACTATAATACAAATGGAGATAAGTTCCATATTCGTAGCTATACAATATTTTAAGATGAACTATTAATATATAATAACTTCCCAACATCGATTTGGAAATTTTTAAAGGAATTCAATAGCATCTTCTAGAAACCTTAATATATCAACTTAGGAGGTTTTTAAATGTCTTCTCATATTAGAGTACGGGCTGGTGCAATAATCATAGAAAATAATGAAATATTATTAACGGTGTATAACGACCCAATAAGAGGTATCGTTTACGATTTACCTGCTGGTGGAGCGGAACCCAATGAATCAATTACAGATACAGTTAAAAGAGAAGCTAAAGAAGAGACGTGTATAGATGTAGAAGTAGGTCCTCTGGCTTTTGTTTATGAATACACACCTCATCTTAATTTTGAAAAGTTTGGGAACATACATACATTGGTTATGATGTTTGAATGCAAAATAAAAAGCCCTAGTACACCAAAATTCCCAGAAAACCCAGATTCAAATCAAATAGATGTTAGATGGGTTCCTATTTTAGAGTTACAAAATATTGAAATGTACGCAAACATCGGACCTTATTTACAAGAATATACGCAAAATCCTAGAAACATTGATTTAATAGAAGAGCATAAACTAAATCTAAATGAGGTTTATCGAGTTCGTTAGAATTATCTTATACAATACCATACAAAAAAACGTTTCCAATGATACTTAGGGAACCAATACCCCTTATTCAATTGAATACAAATCTTGAACGGAGAACCACCATGAATAAAAATCTAACAATCAAAAAAATCGATAACATAAATGGCTTTAAATTAGACTACGCGCTCGAGCAAAAATTAATCGACTTAGAATGGCGTATTCAATCTAAAAAGTTTTCCGAACTATTTGCCCAAATTTCAGCGGAGACTATAAAAGGAATTGGCATTAGCTGGTCAAGCCCTTTTCATCCTTATGCAAAATATATTGATGTCTTAGCTAACGACTCATCTTTTGAACTGATGAACCACTTACTTGCCGCCACTGATACGCACGATAAAATCATTTTATCCTGCTGGGACCATGAATTAGAAAAAATACAGTTGTTGAAACAATTTCAATTCAAACTGTTCCGTAAAACATACATTGAAACTTACGAAATAAGCTCATTATTAAAACGGTTAGAACAAGAACAATCAACACAAACACTCATCCCATTACTCGAAATATTAAATGAGCCTACTTTAGAACAGAATCTTTTTAAACTACTAAAATACAACTATGAGCAAACCCATTTAGATAATCCTGCAAAAGACGTTACTTGGCAAACTTGGAAGGAAATTTTATTAGACGATACACCAGACTTTAATTTAAGCTTTGTAACAGTTGAAGAAAATAACGTAATGGCCTATATTTTTCTTCATCCAATATCACCAGACCATTACGAAATAGGGTGGGTTGGCATGAATAATCACACAAACCTTCTGCCCATTTTGAAGCAACAGCTTATCCAATTACAACGCCAAGGTGTCAAAACAGTCGAATTTGAAATCGACACAACTAACCACATGTCATGGCAATTTGCAGCATTACTACAATTAGAAAAGAAAAAAAGCTGGAATTCTTATTATGTAGAGACTATGTGAAGATTAATCTTCTTAAAAATGGGGGAGTTATTTTGGGTGAGAAAAAGCCGAGATTATCTTTAACTGGTGCAATAGTTATTTTAAGCATTTGCATATTATTTTCTGCTTTTATTATTTCAAACGCTATAAGAGATTCATCAAGGGTTAATGTCGACAATGGAACTTATGGATATGAAATAAACAGATTTAATGAGAATTTTGAAGAACTAATAAAAACATTTCAAGGAGATAATGAAGAACGGTAATCGCTTTTCTTATTGAACTATGCGCTTAGTGTAACAAGCACTCCTTTAAATATTCCCCAACACCGCTTTGGGAAGGTTCTTTGTGTAAAAAAATGGTATATTATTTCTGAGGGGAGTGTTTACGTATGATAGTATTTGCATTTATAAGTGTATACGTAATGCCAATTTTAGCTATTATATTTTGTATCAACCTTGTAGAAATAATTAAAAAAATAAAAAAAGAACAGCCTACTTCCACTAATACGTTCTGGTTAACAGCATCTTTTGTTTTAATTGTCTGGAGTATCGCTTTAACACCTTTTAGTTGAATGATAAATTCAATAAACGTTCCCAAATGAATCCTGCTTTGGGGACGTTTTTTTTAGGTTTAATGCTATAATCAATATTATGATTTACAAAAAATAGGAGGTTTTAATTAATGACTCTTTTATCTTTGACAGTAATTGTTTTGGCGATAATTATACAAATTAGCACTAAGTCTAAAAAAATTCTTTTATTTATTCCAATCTTCTTTTCCTCACTGTTTATAATTGCTATCTTTTTAAATACAGATTTTGGAACAATTACAACACAATATATTTTATTTTTAGTAATTTTGTGGTCATTGTTTATTTATAAAACATACAGACTAAATATAAATAGCGTTCCCAAATGAAAGTTAGGTAACCAATAACCGTGTCTAACTTTTAGGGGGCACTTCAAGCTTGGTAACATTTCAAACAGCGACAAGCACTGTGAAATCAGTGTTTGTTGCTGTTTTTATAGAGAATAACGCTCTGAGACGCTGTGAGAAATTAAAGCTTCTTTATCTGTTATTTCGCCTTTGTCATTTGACCAAATTCGAAATTTTTGTCCACCAATTTCAACTACCAATACGTATTCTAAAAACCATTCTCCCCACGAACTTATATGATTTATCGTGACAATATTTTCAATGTCGGGATTATTTTCTATAATTTTATCTTTTACGCTGTTCATCATAATGTTAGGCATTAATAAATACGCAGCTACAATTATAAATACTGTACTACTTAGAACGATTATCACTTTTTTCAAAATATCACCTCTAATTATATTTACGCTACCTTCGGATATAGACGAAGGTAATCTCTAATGGATACATATTTATCCATTTTATTCTCATTGGTGACAGTGTTAAAAAATAATTCGTTTAAGAATGTTACCAAACCTCGCTTTGGGAATGTTAATTTTCAGCATTCTAATACGTATTAATTATTATTTTCACAGGGTATTTTATATACTAAAACGAATCTGAATTAACACAAGGTTTGTTTTTAAATAGCGGTAAAATTCAATTATATAAAGGGGGTGTAAAAGTGGACCTATTACTTTGGATAACTATCGGTTTCATAATAATTGGATTTGTTGTTATCTTCTCTATGAAAAAAAGTATGGAGAGTAAAGTCGCTTTTATAAAAGCAAATCCGGAATCAGAGGAAAATTTATCAAAAGCTAAATCTGTAATTTGGTGGATATGTGGTACTTTTGCTTGGGGGATAGTGAGTATATCTCTTGTTGTTAGGTGTTTTTAGAATTGCTTTGGATAACTGTTGGCATCAAATGTACTTTAAAAAACAAGTAGTTTTGTATTAATTGTCTTAAGGATTACTGTAATATCTATTTTTGAACAATAAATACTATATACATTATAAATTCAATAAACGTTCCCAAATGAAACTTTGGGGACCAATTCCCCCCCTTTTTTTAATTGAATGAGGGGATTTTGCCTCTTATGAATGATAAGTCCACAAATTGGAAATTTTATGCTATATAATTTATCGTAGTTAGTAATATAAATAATAAATAACTCTAGAAATTTGCTCAGTTTACGGAAAAACATAACAGGAGGTAATCAAATGGATGCTTTGATGTTAGAGGGATGGACTCCTATATTACTTTGCGGAATTATGTTTGCAATTGGGATGTATATTATATCCCGTAAGGTTTCAAGAAAAGCTTTAATTTTAACTGCCACTGTATTAAGTCTAATTTGTATTGGATTAATTATTTTTAGCAAAGATGTAGTTGGTGGTTGGGACGGTATCTTTTTGGCTTACTTCACGATTACTATTTTTGTAGGAGTATGGATAGGTACTTTTATTGGAGCTATTTCAAAGAGGTAAAATAAATGTTTTCTCGTTTTTCACTTACTTTATTAATTACTCTTTTGTCTGCTACTATTACTTCTAGAGTTGGCTAGAACAAATAGCAAATTTTTTTGTCACAATCGGGTTGGCTGAAGAAGTGTCTTTATTTTACTAAAATACAAGATTACTTTAATTTTTAAAAGATTTATAGCGTATACAAAACAAACGTAAATAACGTTCCCAAATGCAAGTTAGGTAACCAATAACCGTGTCTAACTTTTAGGGGTCACTTCAAGCTTGGGAATATTTCAAACAGCGACAAACACTGATTTCACAGTGTTTGTCGCTGTTATTATAGAAAATAACGCTCTGAGACGCTGTGAGAAACTATTTTAAAGAGGACTGTTCAATCCACTTGTTCTGAATGGCATGAAATGTTACCAAACAGCGCTTTGGGAATGTTATAATTAAATTTTAAAATTTCGAATTTTCTAAAGGGGATTTATATGAAATTAAAAAATGTAACATATCTAAATCAGGATATGAAATTTGAAACACAAAATATTGAAATTATAGATGGTGAAATTCATTTCGATTTTCATGATGTAAACGATGAAGGAACAATCGATTGCTCGCATTATTTTGTAATCCCTGGATTGATTAATGCTCATTTCCATAGTTATTCGCCCTTAACTAAAGGATTGATGAAGGAAACATCCATTGAGGATTGGAGCAACAATACGAAGCAAGGAAAAATACAAAAACTATTTTTTGATTATATCGACAATGAAATTTCAGAAGAGGATTTTGTGTATGTTGCGCAAAAGAGCTATATTGATATGGTTAAAAATGGGGTAACGTTTGTAAGTGATTCTGATCCACAAACACCACAATTACTAGCTGACGCAATAAAAGAGCTTGGAATACGCGCAATCATTGATACATATGGAGAAATTGGCGATTATTATCATAAATCAGAAGGAACGGTTTTATTTGGTACGCATTTATTAGAGGAAGAAGATTTCACTGAAACGGATTTAAATAAATTAAAAGAAATCAAAAACAACTATAACTCTATCATGATGACACATTGTTTAGAGAATGAATGGAGATATAACATCGTTAACTCTAAATTTGGAAAATCGAGTATCGAAATTTACAATGAACTAGATTTACTAGATGATAAAACCGTTCTCTTTCACGGAGTTTTTATGTCGAAGCATGATATAGAGTTAGTGGCCAAACATAATAGCTCTATCGTTCATTGTCCACTCTCTAACTTAGATACAGGTGCAGGTGTCGCAGATGTTAATTATATGCTTGAAAATGGAGTCAACGTTTCTTTAGGAACGGATTACGTTCATACGAACATGTGGGAGTTAATGCGATTGACTTACTATTTATTGAAAACCACTAGTCCTGTTCAAAAATATTCTTCAGAGGATATTTTTAAAATGGCGACTATAAATGGAGCTAAAGCATATGGTTTACACGAAAGTATCGGACAAATAAAAGCAGGTTATAAAGCAGACTTAGTTTTTATTAAGAAAAATTTGGATTTAGAACCATTGATTAATAACGAGGATTTTTCTAATTATCTTCACAACTTATTATTTTATAGTAAAGAGGATTCCATCCAACATGTAATGGTTGAAGGTAAATGGGTTATGAAAGATCGAAAAATGGTGACAGTAGATGAAAGAAATGTAGAGAGTAAATATAACAAAATTACGGAAGGTTTTTTAAACTATTTAAGAGATCAATCTTAACATAATTTCAGGTATAGATTTTGCATATTGTTATTTTAAATGGTTTGGGTTGCTATTTTTGGTGATGTAAAACAATTATACAATCCCATTCAAAATAACGTTCCCAAATAAGCCATTATGAACGTTCAATCGAGCAGCTAGGACAACTTCTTGTCTTAGCTGCTTTTAAATTTGGCTCCCAAACAGCGCTTTTGTAACTTTTATCCAGTAAATTTTAACGTTATAATCACTTGTATAAAAAACCTTTGGAGGGCTGGCTGTATGGAGAAAACAAGTTTATATGCATACATTAGTTTTACTGGTAAGGATGATGTTGACGATTTTCCTGTCGAAGTAGTAACAGAGATGTTAGGTGTACAGCCCACAACAATTTTGCGAATGGGTGAAAGAATAAATGATGTACATACACGTTCATTTACATCCTGGCAATACGAATCTGAAACATTGGAAACACTTGATGTAGATGATGTTTTACTACCCATTTTAAATTTTTTTCAAGACAAAGCAGATTCAATTAACCGTTTAAAAGAAGAATTGAATTTGAATGTACAAATTGAATTAGTGATAACAATGATAGATGGTTATACACCAGGTTTGGTAATTTCTCCTCAATTTAGTAGATTTGCTTCCGCTATCAATGCATTTATTGATATTGATATGTATATATATCCTTTTAGTGAACCTGAGGAATAATAATTGATACTTTATGAATACGATATAAATTTCAAATCTCAATAACGTTCCCTTTACCTGCTGACCTTCCTAAACACGCTTTGGGAAGGTTTTTCTTCAACGAACGGATAGTTTAAAACCTTTTATACAATCATATGTTTAAAGTAAAAAAGGAAGTGTACAGAATAAAAAAGGGCAAAATCACTTTAATTGGAACCATTGTGATTTTATTTGTTTTAGCTTTTCTATTT
This sequence comes from Lysinibacillus sp. 2017, assembly GCF_003073375.1. Lineage (NCBI taxonomy): Bacteria > Bacillati > Bacillota > Bacilli > Caryophanales > Bacillaceae > Lysinibacillus > Lysinibacillus sp. 2017. The sequence continues at coordinate 2,468,532 of NZ_CP029002.1, read as the reverse complement.
ATCTATAACATCTCAACTAAAGGGGAAATACCTGAATCTCCACCTTCAATAAGTCCTGAATTAAATGCTGAAAATGAAAAGAAAATAAAAGAATCAGAAGAAATTACAACCCTACTTTATCAAAAGGGAGGCTTATTTGAACAGGTAAATAACAAATTAAAAAATAACGGTTATTCTTTTCAAATGATGCTTGCAGTTTATTCAAATGATGATATACGGGTGAAATATATTTTAGAAAAAGATGCGACTGAATCCATACAGAAAGAAGTAAAATCAATTTTCTTTGAAACAGTTGAAAATGTTAGTCTAGACTCCAAATCATTTAATCTTAAAGTCGTAGATAGAAATGATGGACCAGATTGGTAATGGAGTTTTTATTTCACTAAGGAATTTAGTACAACAAGAACTAATAACGTATACAAAACAAACTGAATAAACGTTTCCAAACGCAAGTTTGGTCACGTCCCGAAAACCCACAAACGATGTCCAATCAACGTTTGTGGGTTTTTTAGCGGTGAATTCTTTATACACAATTTTTTTACACATTTGATAAATTTCAGGCGTAGCAATGGTTTGAACTGGTTTTGGGGAATGTTGCAACATTGGTATTGTTGTATGAAATCGTGCATATTCTGCAAGCCATAATCGTGTGTTTCTCTAATACGAACTTTATTTATTGAGTAAAATTTCTATGACGTCTTCCTATTATTGTGCTGCGTATACTTTGTAAAAATGATCTAAAGCATCTGTTCCTGTCTCATCAATTAATGTTTCCGATTGAAGCTGCATGGTAACGGTTGTCTTTTCTTCAATTAATGTTTCATTATCAAAAAATAAATGCACTTCGACATCGCCGTTTTCGCGTAATTGCGCTTTTTTCGTGTCATTATATTGTTGATCAGCAAAAAGTTCATTGTCTTTCCAGGTACCAGTGATTTTTAAATATTGTTTTTTTTCATCATAAAGCCATTGAACATCACGTAAAGTAGTTTTAAAAAGGTCGTTAATTGTAAAAGTTTCGTTGTTGTATTGTAGTTCAACCGCCCGAAGCGTATGTACCTCAACTGAAATGGCTGCTGCTGCATCATTCGCCTTTGAGCCTATACCAGAAACCGCCTCTTTAATTTCGCTGTAAGTATCTCCACAACCTGTAAGTATCGATGCAAATAGTAAAAGTGGAATTAATTTTTTCATTACAGTTCCTCCGATGATGTTGTCATTACTTCTATCTTACTAAAATGTCCTTGCTTAAACATGCCGAAATATTCATTGAATGTGAAAACTTTGTAACAGCACTTTCTAGGCTTTCAAAATGATTAAAAATTATCATTGAAATAACAAAGTGTATAATAATTTGCAAATATGGGCATGTAATAAGTAACAATGTATCAGTGAGAAATGGTGAAAAATATCATTAAGAATTTGAAATGGAAGAGGGTAGATACAATGAAAATTAATGACGAATTGTTAGATCGACTCGGAATTTATTTTGTTTATCATGAAGTATATAACCGATATGGAATAACTTTTGAAGTCTTCGTAGACCGTTGGGAAAGAGGAATTTTAGAAATTTAGTTATGATTGTTATTTTTTATAATAAGGTGATGTTTTTCGCAAGCAAGAAACCATTTCATGATATGTAAGGAAAGCCTTTGATGCGATTGTCAAAAGTTTTCCTTTTTTGTTTTCTCAAGTTACGGTAGGATAAATGCAGAAAATGGTTTATAGAGAGGAATAAAACATGAAAATTCGTGAACGAGGTATACTAATTGGCCAATTACAGCCAGGTAAAAAAAATTGCATAACTGATGTTGTGGGTGTGAAAGTGGGACATGTTACGCTTGATAGTCCTTTAAATGAACAAGGGGAAAAGGCTTGTACAGGTGTGACGGCCATTTTACCGCATGGCGGAAATCTATTTCAGCAAAAGGTAACAGCCGCAAGTTATGTGTTAAATGGGTTTGGGAAATCGACAGGTCTTGTACAAGTGAATGAGCTAGGTGTTATCGAATCACCGATTATGTTGACGAATACATTCGGAATACCAGCCGTTACACAAGGGACATTAGAATACTTACTTGAACAAAATGAAGAGATTGGCATTTTAACAGGGACAATAAATATCGTCGTCGGGGAATGTAATGATGGTCATTTAAATTCAATTCGTCATTGTCCCGTTTTACCAGAGCATGCAAAGGAATCCATTGAAAATGCGACGAATTCAGTGGCTGAAGAAGGCGCGGTTGGTGCAGGTAAAGGAATGATGTGCTTTGGCTACAAAGGGGGAATTGGAAGTGCTTCTAGAATCGTAGAAGTAGCGGACACGGATCAAACGTATATGCTTGGTTGTCTCGTGTTATCGAATTTTGGTTCAAGTAATGAATTTATGAAAGAGCGTTATACAACTACGAAACAGCAGGCGAATTCTACCATTGCGCCTACAGATGGGTCAATTATTATTGTATTAGCAACAGACGCCCCGCTTAGTAGTAGACAATTGACACGTGTGATTAAAAGATGCGGGATTGGGCTAGGTCGAACAGGTAGTAACTTTTCAAACGGAAGTGGTGACATTGTTATCGGCTTTACAACGGCTCATCAAATACCACATAAAACAAATGAACTTGTCGAAGCACGAGCTCAACTACGTGATGATCACCCAATGATGAATCAATTATTTACTGCAGCAGCTGAAGCAACAGAAGAAGCGATACTTAATTCAATGTCACAAGCGAAAACAACAGTAGGTAGACAAGGACATGTCGTTGAAAAATATCAATTTAATTAATTTGTTTAGGGAGGAGCAGCGAAGATTTCTTTCGCTGCTTTTTTAATGCATGCAACGTGTTTACAAAAACAAAGCACTTATTTCAATATAGAAAGCAAAATGAAAGAAAAAACTTCCACATTAGAAGTAAATATGTTATTTTATAGAATAATAACTGAAAAGTCTAAATTTTATAATAATTAGCGATCTAAATGAAGATACATAGAATTTGAGGTGTTATACAATTCTAGAAAAATATTTACACCCGATTCGAATAGGAATAGGGGCAAAAGAGCGGCCACCAATTATTGAAAATAAGGAGCCGTTAATTGAAATGTCGCCGATTGAAAATCGTTTATTTATTCGTTCTAATTATTTTGAACAAGGTATTCCGAATAGTTTGAAATCCATTTATTTACGTCAGTGTGCAGTGGAAAGATTACTTGAAGCACTGTCATATTTACCTGAGAAGTACAGTTTCATTTTGTATGATGGCTTTCGACCGTTACAAGTTCAATCGTATTTATTTGAACAAATACAACAAAATTTGCAATTAACTTATCCTAATTGGTCTTTTGAAGAAGTACAGCAAGAAACATTAAAATATGTCGCATTTCCGAGCATTGAAGAAGGGTATCCTGCTCCGCATTTAACAGGTGGGGCCATTGATTTGACACTGGGTGATGAGGCGGGCAATCCTCGTGATTTAGGAACCGATTTTGATGAAATGAATGCAAAATCAGCGACCGTCTATTTTGAAAATCATCCATTTGAAAATGAAGAAGCCTATAAAAACCGTCGCTTATTATTTCACAGTATGACACAAGCAGGTTTCCAAAATTATGAGGAAGAATGGTGGCATTATGATTTTGGAAATGTCACTTGGGCGAAGAAAGCAAACGCACAAGTCGCCGTTTATGGACCGATTATTGCGACAATCAAACAACATAAAGTAAAGGAGTATCAATTCAAATGAAAGTTTATATTAGTGCAGATATTGAAGGAATTACAGGGACGACTGTTTGGAGCGAAACAGAGTTAAATGCACCAGATTATGCGCAGTTTCAAAAGCAAATGACAAAGGAAGTACTTGCCGCGATTGAAGGTGCGATTGCTGGAGGTGCAACAGAAATTTTATTAAAAGATGCCCATGATTCGGCACGAAACATTTTATTAGAAGACCTTCCAGAAAACGTGAAAATCATTCGAGGATGGACTAATGAGCCGATGTGCATGGTTGCCGGCTTAGATGCAAGTTTTGATCGCGCTATTTTTATCGGTTATCACAGTGAAGGTGGCAGCGAACGAAACCCATTAGCACATACTCTTAGCCTACTAGCTGATGTGAAAATCAATGGGGAATATGCGAGTGAATTTATCATTAATACCTACGCCGCAGCACTTCATCACGTACCCGTTGCATTTGTCAGTGGGGATCAAGGCCTAATCGAACATATTGCACGCTATAACGAAAACATCGTGACATTTGCGACAAAAGAAGGAATTGGTTCTGCAACGATTAATGTGAGTCCACAAAAAACGTTGAACGAAACGAAGAAACTGGTCGAACATGCTATGAAAATTGACCGTGAACAACTTCAAATTGAACTACCAAAACAGTTCAAAATTGAAATTATTTATAGAGATCATATGAAAGCTTACCGTAATTCATTTTATCCTGGTGCTACTTTTAAAAAACATAATACGGTGGAATTTGAAACATCGGATTATTTTGAAGTACTAAGAATTTTACAATTTTTAACTTAAATTAACTAAACAGCAGGTGATGATATGAAAATTACGGAAATAAAAGTCGGAATAGTAGAAGCACCCCTTATTACACCGTTTAAAACCGCATTACGTACTGTACATACCATTCAGAATGTATTGGTTAAGGTTTATACAGATGATGGACAAGTTGGGTACGGCGAGGCAGCTCCCACACATGTCATTACGGGTGAAACACGCGCATCGATTCAGTACGCGATTGAGCAAGTAATTGCCCCGCTTATTACAGGGATTGAAATTGGCGAAATGGCTGTGTTAAGTGAAAAAATCGATCACTGCATCTATCAAAATACAAGTGCAAAGGCAGCAGTAGAAATGGCACTATATGATTTGTGGGCCAAAAAATACAATGCCCCGCTTTATAAATTACTGGGTGGCTATCGTCAAGAACTTACGACTGATATAACGATTAGCGTCAATGACAGTGATGAAATGGTGAAAGATAGTTTGGAAGCTGTGAAGCGCGGATTTTCAATATTAAAAGTGAAAGTCGGAAAAGATCCAATAGGGGATGTAGACCGCGTATTAGCAATTCGAAAGGCTGTTGGACAAGACATTATACTGCGCGTTGATGCCAACCAAGGCTGGACACCGAAAGAAGCGGTTCGTATTATCGGACAGCTAGAAGATCAGAATGCGCAAATTGAACTTGTTGAACAACCTGTACACTATAGTGATATTGCAGGTATGCAGTATGTAACGAATCATACGCAGACGAATATATTAGCCGATGAGAGTGTATTTTCACCTAAGCAAGCACTGGAGGTAATTGAAAAACGAGCTGCGGATTTCATTAATATTAAGCTCATGAAAACAGGCGGTATTTCTAAAGCACAAATGATTTGTAATATAGCGGAAGCGAGCGGTATAGCCTGCATGATCGGTTGTATGCTTGAAACAAAAATTAGCGTCAGTGCAGCAGCCCATTTCGCGGCAGCTAACAAAAATATTACAATGGTCGATTTAGATGGACCTAGTTTATGTGTTAGGGATCCGATTGAGGGTGGACCACGATTTGAAGGGCAATTGATTCAGATGGGCGATACACCGGGATTAGGATTTTTAATATAGATTTTAATTTTTATTGAGGTCAAAACATTAGGTGAATGGGGGAAATTATGTGAAAAAAGTATTATTAGCTTTAACATGTATGTTTGCACTTGTTTTAGCGGCATGTGGTGATTCAGATTCAAAATCAAGCACAGCGGGTGATTCAAGTAAAGCAACAGAATACCGTACAGTGTATTCAGGGGAAATTAAAACATTGAACTACTTAAAAACATCAGAAACAAATGAATTTGCAGTTGCCGCTAACTTAGTGGACGGACTTATCGAATACGATGAGTACGGCGTTGTAAAACCAGGTTTAGCAGAAACTTGGGAACCGAATGCAGATGCAACTGTTTGGACATTTAAGCTTCGCGAAGGTGTGAAGTGGGTTGACCATGATGGAAAAGAAGTAGCTGATGTTGTCGCTCAAGATTTCGTAGATGGATTAAACTATGTGCTTGATGCAGCAAACGAATCTTCAACTGCTTGGATTGCTACTGTTGTGAAAAATGGTGATGCATTCTATAACGGCGAGATGACAGATTTCTCACAAGTTGGGGTAAAAGCACTTGATGATTACACATTAGAGTACACATTAGAAGGCTCAACGCCATACTTCTTATCAATGTTAAACTATGTATGTTTCTTCCCAGTAAACGGCGAATTTTTAGCTGAAAAGGGAGCAAGTTTTGGTACTACTCGTGAAAACTTCCTATACAATGGCGCTTACATTTTAGACAAATTTGAACCACAAAATGAGCGTGTATTAGTTAAGAATAAAACATATTGGGATAAAGACGCGGTGAAAATCGATCGTATCCGTTACAAATATAACAAAGAAGCAGCAACTGTTGCTCCAGAGTTATTCTTACGTGGCGAAATCGATGGCGCAACAATTCCAACATCAATTTTAGATGAATGGTTAAATAGTGAGGATAAAAAAGATTCAGTACGTCAAAGTACTAACAACTTCTACACGTACTTCTATGCATTAAACTTCGATCCACAATATGATGCAGAGTACGAGCCAGAAAATTGGAAAGTAGCAGTAAATAATAAAGATTTCCGTAAATCGTTATATCACGCATTAGACCGCGTATCGGCTTTATTAACAGTTGAGCCTTTCAATCCAAAAGATTTAGTTTCAAATACGATTACACCGAAAAACTTCGTTGACGTTGAAGGTTTAGATTACACATTATTAGCTCCATTAAAAGCAATTACTGAATCAGATTCATTTAATGCAGATTCAGCATTAAAGCATAAAGAAGCAGCTATGACAGCTTTAGCAGGTAAAGCAACATTCCCAGTAAAAGTTGTATTACCTTACAACTCAGGTTCTCCTGAATGGGCAAACCGTTCGCAAGTAGTAGAACAACAACTTGAAAAGTTATTAGGAGCGGATTATATCGACGTTGAATTATACGCTGGTCCTGCAACTGGTTTCTTAGGGGAAGTTCGTCGTCCAGGTAAATTCTCAATGCTTGAAGCAAACTGGGGTCCAGACTTTGCTGATCCATCAACTTACACAGATCCATTTACTGTAGGTGGAACATATAACAAGCCAGAACTTGCTGAAGGCTATAACGGAGAGTACCAAGCGTTAGTAGATGCTGCAAAAGCAGAAGTAGAGCCTGCAAAACGTTATGAATTATTTGCAAAAGCGGAAGCATTTTTAATCGATGAAGCATTCGTTATTCCATACGCTGTTGGCGGTGGCGGTTATGTTGCTTCTAAACTGAATCCATTTGAATCACAATATTCACCATTTGGTGTAACAGCAGAGAAATTTAAAGGTCAGACAATCCTAGAAAAGCCAATGAGTAATGAAGAATATAAGTCTGCTAAAGAGACGTGGGAAAAAGAACGTGCAGAAGCTTTAGCAAACGCTTCAAAATAAGAGTAATTCGCGCGCTTTTTACAAGAAGTAAACTAGGAGATGACAGGAATTTTCTGCATCTCCTTTCTTTTTTAGTAATTAGTACTTCGAATTTATTTGATGAGGAGGATGGGAGCATGCTGAAATATATTGGAAAACGATTAGCGCAGTCAATTCTCACGCTATTCATTATTATTACGATTGTTTTCTCGCTGTTACGCTTAATGCCTGATGAAGGGTATTTAGGAGCAGCGGCAGAAAAAATGTCGTTAGAACAACAAGAAGTATATTTAACAAGTTTAGGGTTACGAGATCCGTTACTTGTACAGCTAGGAAACTTTTACACGAATTTAGTTCAAGGAGATCTTGGAAAATCCATTACATATCGAACAGATGTCCCAGTTGTAGATATTATTCAAGATAAAATGATGTACTCAATTTTATTTGGTTTAGGGGCCGTTATACTATCGTTACTTGTAGGTGTGCCATTAGGAATTTTGATGGCTCAATTTAAAGGGCGCTGGCTAGATCGTTTAGGAACGGGTTATATCGTCATCATCGTGGCAGTACCAGCAATGGTTTATTTCTTAATAATTCAAATGTATATTTCAGATTGGCTGAATTTGCCGATGCTATTTGATGAATACAGTCCGAAAAGCTTTATTTTACCGTTAATTTGTATGGCGCTCGGACCGATTGCTTCTTATGCGATGTGGATGCGTCGATACATGGTTGACGAATTAAACAAAGATTATATTAAGTTAGCACGTGCAAAAGGGGCAACAGAGCGGACGATTATGTTCCGACATGTGATGCGTAACGCGTTCATCCCGATGGCTCAATATTTACCTGCTACAATCCTATTTACCATTACAGGTTCTATTTATATTGAATCCTTATTCTCAATTCCAGGGATGGGTGGACTTTTAGTTGATGCAATTCAGCGTCAAGATAATAACGTTGTACAAGGACTTGTACTTGTATTTTCTTCATTAGGAATTATCGGATTAATTTTAGGGGATCTTTTAATGGCAATTGTCGACCCTCGAATTAAGTTAGGGAAGGGAGATAGTGTACGCTAATGGGCTTATTTACAAAAGAAATTCAGAATATTTCGGAAAAATCAAATGAACAATTATTTGAATTCGCAGGAGTAGATGATGCGAAAGCAGAAGAAACCGCTTATTCAAATTATTCTTATTGGCGTTCTACATTCCGTTCTTTCTTAAAAAATAAAATCGCCGTATTTTTACTGATCTTTGTGGTCGTATTAATTGTGTTTACGTTTCTCCAACCGTATTTACCAGATCAAAAATCACCAACGGAAATTTACATTAATCCTGAGACAAGTATGCAAGACCGTAATGTCGCTCCAAATGATGAATATATTTTCGGGACGAATTCAATTGGGCAAGATTTATGGTCACGTATTTGGCAAGGAACACGTACATCCTTATTCATCGGCTTTAGTGTTGCAATTATCGAGGTAATTATCGGCTTTACGATTGGTGCTTTATGGGGCTATTCTCGAAAACTCGAATTACCGATTACACAGCTCTATAACATTATGGATAATATCCCGACAACAATCGTACTTATTTTAATGGCGTATATTTTACGTCCAGGTATTTCGACGATTATTATCGCAATGTGTATTACTGGATGGGTAGAAATGGCACGATTTTTACGAAATCAAATCGTCATTTTACGTGATCGTGAATACAATTTAGCATCGAAAACACTTGGGACACCTGGTTATAAAATCATTTTGAAAAACCTATTACCATACTTAATTTCAGTAATTATGCTGCGCATGAGCTTAGCGGTACCAGCTGCGATTGGCGCGGAAGTATTTTTAACATATATCGGGTTAGGGTTGCCAGTAAGCGAACCGTCTTTAGGGAATTTAATTAATGAGGGACGTGTACTGATGATGTCTCCAGATTTACGTTACCAATTAATTTTCCCGAGTATTGTACTAAGTGTTATTACAATTGCCTTTTATATTATCGGAAATGCGTTTGCGGATGCAGCTGATCCAAAAAATCATGTATAAGGAGGATGGCGTTAAATGGAGCGAGAAAAAATCTTATCAATTGAAAATTTAGTTATAAAGTTTAAATTGCGCGGTCAAACATTAACGGCCATTCGAGATATTTCACTCGATTTATATAAAGGGGAAAGCCTTGCGATTGTAGGGGAATCTGGCTCAGGTAAATCGGTTTTAGTGAAATCAATCATGGGATTACTTGATAAAAATGGCTTTATCGATTCAGGAAAAATTTTATATGATGGCCATGACTTATCCAAGTTTAAATCAGAGAAGGATTGGCTAAAAGTGCGCGGTAAAAAAATTGCGATGGTCACACAAGATCCAATGACATCATTAAACCCATTAAAAACAATTGGGAAACAAATTGAAGAAAGTGTTGTACTTCATCAAGGGTTAAAAGGAAAAGACGCCTACGAAGTAACGTTGCAGCTACTTCGTGATGTTGGAATTCAAGATGTAGAACGTCGCTATAAGCAATACCCCCATGAGTTTTCAGGAGGGATGCGTCAACGAATTGTCATTGCAATAGCCGTTGCGTGTAATCCGCAAATTTTAATTTGTGATGAGCCAACGACAGCACTCGATGTAACCATTCAAGCACAAATCTTGCAGCTGTTAACGAACTTACAGGAGAAATATTTATTAACGACGATTTACATTACGCATGATTTAGGGGTTGTTGCAAAGGTAGCAGATCGTATCGCAGTTATGTATGCAGGAGATATTATCGAAGTGGGGCAAGCAAATGAAGTGTTCTTTAACGCGAAACATCCATATACTTGGGCATTGATTTCCTCGTTACCACAACTAGGTGTGAAGGGGGAAGAACTTTATTCGATTAAAGGAACACCACCTAACCTTTTCAAAGAGATTAAAGGGGATGCATTTGCGCCCCGCAATCAATATGCTCTAAAAATTGATTTTGTAGAACGTCCGCCATTCTTTAAAGTGTCGGATACGCATTTTGCTCGTACGTGGTTACTCGATCCAAAAGCGCCGAAAGTAGACCCTCCAGAAGTGTTACAAGCCTTTTTTGAAGAAGGGAGACGATACGCAAATGAGTAAGCAGTCGAGAGAAAAACTAATTGAAGTTAAAAATATAGATATTGTTTTCGGAAGCGGAAAAAAGCAATTTAAAGCCGTAGATAATGTGAGCTTTGATATTTATAAGGGTGAAACATTTGGTCTTGTTGGCGAATCAGGTTCTGGTAAAACGACAATTGGTCGTGCCATTATGCGCATTAATCCTGTAACAAATGGTGAAATCTTATTCCATGGAGAAAAAATTAATGGCCGCATAACGCGCGCATGGGATAAAGAAATTACACAGCGTATTCAAATGATTTTCCAAGATCCAGGTGCATCTTTAAATGAACGCGCGAAAGTCGATTACATTATTTCAGAAGGTCTAATAAGCAACAAAAAATATAGTAATGAGGAACAACGTGTTGAAAAGGTGAAAAAGGCATTACTTGAAGTAGGGCTTTTACCTGAATTTGCTTCACGCTTTCCACATGAGTTTTCAGGGGGGCAAAGACAGCGAATTGGCATTGCCCGAGCACTTGTAATGGAACCCGAATTTATCGTGGCTGATGAACCAATCTCCGCGCTAGACGTATCAATTCGTGCGCAAGTATTGAATTTGTTATCAAGCTTACAGGAACAACGAGAGTTAACTTATTTATTTATCGCACATGATTTATCGATTGTTCGTTTTATTACTGACCGTACTGCAGTTATTTATAAAGGCCAAATCGTGGAGTTAGGGGAAACAGAAAAATTATTCAATAATCCGTTACACCCTTATACAAAGGCATTACTCGCTGCAGTGCCAGAGCCGAATCCGTTCAAAGAGCGCCAAAAGAAATTGCAAGTGTACGATCCGTCTGTACATCAATATGAAATGGATCCGCCACAATTTGTTGAAATTGAAGAAGGGCATTTTGTGTTAGCAAATAAAGAAGAACAGGAACGCTATAAAGAGCAAATCAATCTAGGAGGGGTAGCGTTATGAGTATAGTCATTCCAAAGGCACTTAAAAAGGGAGATACCGTTGCGCTCATTAGTGCTTCAGGTGCAACACCAACTGAACGCCTTCAACCGGCGATCGAAGCAGTTGAAAAGCTTGGATTCCATGTTGTTGTAGGAGAAACATGTCGTGCACGTCATGGTTATTTAGCGGGATCAGATGCATTACGTGCTGCTGAATTAAATGCGATGTTTGCAAATCCTGAAATCGACGGCATTTTCTGTATTCGCGGTGGTTACGGGGCGACACGAATTTTACCATTATTAGATTTAGAGCTCATTAAAAATAATCCGAAAGTTTTTGTTGGCTATAGCGATGTTACAGCATTGCATATTGTATTCAATCAGCATTGTAATTTTGTAACGTATCACACTCCAATGCCATCAACGGAATTTATTAAAGACCAGATGGATGATTACACATGGGATTACTTTATCAATAGCGTGACAAACACAGCTTGGAGCGATTATCTGTTAGAGAATGTTGTTGGTGAAGAAATGATTACCCTTTCGCCAGGAACAGCAACAGGTAAACTTACAGGCGGAAATTTAACGCTTGTTGCCGCTTCTTTGGGTACACCATATGAAATTGATTTAAATGGAAAAATTTTATTTTTAGAAGATATCGATGAAAACGTACAGCGAATTGACCGTATGTTAACGCAATTACAATTGTCAGGAAAGCTTGATGGATTAGCGGGAATCCTACTTGGCGCATGGACAGATTGTGGTCCAATGGATACGAAAAATCCAGAAAATAATTTAAGTTTAGAAACGGTCTTTGACGAAATTTTAGCCCCACTGAACATTCCAATTTTAATGAATGTCACTTGTGGGCATGTGCTACCAACGATGTCTTTGCCACTTGGAAAAACTGTAACAGTGGATACTTCGAATAAAACAATTCGTGTTATAGGTTAAGCCGATGAATGAAATTATCCAGCAATTTATTGAAAATAGTTCTTATAAAATTCATACGGTTGTTCAAGACTATGAAACAGATGAAGTGCTCGTTCATATTCGTGCCGATGAGGTTTTTAGTAGTGCAAGTGTAATAAAAGTGCCAATTTTAATCGCTATTTTGCATCATTTACAACAAAAAGGTGGAGACTTACAGCAAGTGCTAACGATTGCCTCTGAAAATGTCGTTGAGTTTAGTGTCATCACGGAACAGCAGCAAACTTCAGCTACATTGTATGAACTATTAACATGGATGATTATTACGAGTGATAATACAGCTACAAATGAATGCATAGACTTCTTAGGGATGGATGAATTCAATCGTTATTTTAAAGAAATTGGTTTAAGCAATACGGTTGTTCAACGAAAGATGATGGACTTCGAGCGTCAGCAACTTGGTCTTGATAATGAGACGTCAGCACGAGATATGCAACATTTGTTTAAGCTAATCTATGAAGGTAAATTGCTTGAACCAAAGTGGAATGACATCGCCATCGATATTTTATGTAGGCAACGAAGTCAAGATTCCTTAAAGCGCTATCTTTTAGAGCCAGTGAAAATGGCGCATAAAACAGGGGGCCTTGATACGGTTGATCATGATGTAGGCATTGTGTATACAGATGGGACCGCTTATTTTATTGGTGTTTTTATTACAGAAGTAACCAATAACGAAAAGGCAAAACAGGAAATTGGTCTTATTTCAAAAATGGTTTATGAACATGTTGTGAATAAGGGGGGAAGGACTTGAATGCAGTAGTCAATGTGATGATTGCAAATTTACATGATAAAGCAGATGTTTTATCAGAGCTAGTTGATGAAGCATTGTACGGAATGCCTGTAGAAGTGTTAGAAGATGTGGATGACAAGTGGGTTCGGATTCGTACATTTTATCGTTATGAAGGGTTTACTTTAAAAGAAAATTTAGACCTAAACAGTGAAACGTTAACTGCTTGGAATGCCGATGCTAATGATGTTGTCATTGAAAGTTTTGCAGATGTATTAACTGCACCTAAAATTCAAAGCGCTAAAATCATGACGTTAACACGAGGTGCATTTATTCAAGTGGTGGAAGAGGCTGGTATTGAAAAAGGCTGGTCAAAAGTACAGCTCGTATCAGGTGAATGTGGGTATGTACGATCGGATTGGGTGCAAAATCGTGTGAAAGTATATACGACAACCGAAGATTTATTCCGCCAGCAAGTCGTACAAACGGCTTTGCGTTATTTAGGAACACCTTATCGATGGGGTGGAAAATCACCTTTAGGAATTGACTGCTCTGGTCTTTGTTCGATGGCGTATATGTTAAATGGGGCTTATATTTATCGTGATGCGAAAATAATTGACGGTTTCCCGTTACGTGAAATAACACTGGAACAGATGAAACGCGGGGATTTAATTTTCTTCCCTGGGCATGTAGCGATGTATATAGGCGATGATCATTATATTCACTCATCACTTGGTGGCAATGAAGTGAATGTGAATAGTTTAAATCCACATGAAGAAAACTACCGAGAAGATTTGGCGACGACGATTACAGGTGTTGCCAGTTTATTTTAAAAAAAGGTGATTCAGAGGAAATTTATTTTCCTACGAATCACCTTTTAATTAGAAGTTTTTACGAATCCATTCGTTTGCTTCGAGCCAGTTTGTGACACGAATGACGTTTGAAGGAATCGGTTTTTGATTGTATGGCGTATCGAATAAAACAACAGGGATGTTAAGTTCCTCTGCAATTTCAACGGCATTATCATGCTTGTCCTCGAAAAATGCTTCCACATGATATTTTTTAGCGACTTCGATTTTTTTATGACTGCCAATTAGTTCGATATGATCATACGGCACATGACAGGCATCAAACCAATTTTTCGTAATATCGAATACATTGTTACCGCGGGCGGAAATGTAGTAAAGTTCGTACTGCTTTTGCCAGTCACTTAATATAGGCTGTGCATGAGCAGCTAACTCGCTTACTTCATACATATAAGGTTCATTTTCTTCAAACCATGTTTGAAATTCCGCACGATCAACAGGATGTGGAAACCCGCTTAAAAAATCGTATTCCGTTACATCTTGTAGCGTCATATTAATATTATACTGGCGATTAATATGAGGGATTAATGTAGCGGGACTAGTAACCGTCCCATCAATATCAATGCCAAATCGATGTTTTGTAGCAGTCATTTCCAAAATCCCCTATTCTATGCGTTGGCGTTTGCTTCTGCTTCACGTTTTTCTACCATTTCAGCAGCTAATTTATCGATTTCTTTTTTCAGTTCTTCTACCATTGTTGCTTCTGGTACTTTACGGACTGTTTTGCCTTTCATGAACAGTAAGCCTTCACCGCGAGCACCTGCGATACCGATATCGGCTTCGCGTGCTTCACCAGGACCATTTACTGCGCAACCAAGAACGGCAACTTTTAAAGGTACATTTAATTTTGAAATGTATTCTTCTACTTCGTTTGCAATTGAAATTAAATCGATTTCAATACGACCGCAAGTCGGGCAAGAAATTAATGTAGCCATGTTTGATGCTAAGCCGAATGATTTTAAAAGTTCACGTGCAACTTTAATTTCTTCTACTGGATCCGCTGATAATGAAATACGTAGTGTATTCCCAATACCTTTTGAAAGGATAGCACCAAGACCAGCAGCAGATTTCACTGTACCAGCAAATAATGTTCCTGATTCTGTAATACCTAAGTGAAGTGGGTAATCAAATGCTTTTGATGCTTTTTCATACGCTTCAATGGCAAGGTTTACGTCAGAAGCTTTCATTGACACGATAATATCGTGGAAATCAAGGTCTTCTAAAATTTTAATATGATGTAAAGCGGATTCAACCATACCATCAGCAGTAGGGTATCCGTATTTTTCAAGGATGTGGCGTTCTAAAGAACCAGCATTTACCCCGATGCGAATAGGAATACCTTTTGCTTTTGCCGCATTGACAACCGCTTCTACTTTTTCACGGCGACCGATATTACCTGGGTTAATACGAACTTTGTCGATACCGCCCTCAATCGCAAGTAATGCTAATTTGTAATCAAAGTGAATATCCGCTACTAACGGGATATTAATTTGTTTTTTAATTTCTGGAATAGCTAATGCAGCGCGTTCATCTGGAACAGCCACACGTACAATTTGACATCCAGCCTCTTCTAAACGCTTAATTTCAGCAACAGTTGCTTCAACATCATGCGTTTTTGTAGTACACATACTTTGGATAATGACTTCGTTATTACCACCTATTGTTAAATTACCGACACGCACTGGACGTGTTTTCGTACGGTGAACGATTTCACTCATGAAAATTCTCTCCTTCTCAGGCTTTTAAATGTCTGTCATCACAATTTGTGACGAATTTTTTATGTAAGCCATCACTCAACCATTATTTTATCAGTGTATGAAACGAAGAACAAGGAAGAAACGCTAGGATTTCATTTTGAACAAGTTTCTTTCGATGTTAGACGTAATGGAATTAAAATAGTTTCGCCTGCAACAAGTGTTTGTAATTGTAAGTGCGGATTTAACTCATAAAACTTTGAAAGTCTTTCAGGAAAAGTCATGTGTATAGGGGATGGAGTTGCGGAAAACAAACTATAAATGGTATCGTCTTCCATTACCTGAACGGATACGTAAGAAAATTCTTCTTTAGGTTCACAGGGAATTGTTTCGTTATAAAAGGATGCGAGTGGAATGGTCCCTTCCTGTAAATCTACTTTTATCACAAAGACCAGCATGACAAGTAAAATGGAAGCTAGTAAAAAGCGCATAAAAAATCCCTCCGTCTCCTCTGAAATTCATTAAAAAATCTATTAATAAATTATATGTTGGACGAAAGGATTCATGTGTTATTTTGAAAGTGGATATTTTGTTAAAGCGATGATAATAAAGAGCATCGTAACAAATATACTTAATAGTGTCATAAAAGTTGAGGGAATTGGGAATAGATTACCGAACATTGTTAGCAATGTTGACCATGTACATGCAAATACAGCTGTACGCCACACTTGTCGATATTCACCTCGGCGTTTCATTGGCTTGATAAAAAACAGACCCGCGAGTGCATAAAGGCTGACTTTAATAAAATAGATAAGGGTATTCATGACAAATAAAAAAACGACTGCAATCGGATAAACGAGCCATTGAATACTTTCAATGTATTGTTCGATTTCAGCATAGCCAAAAATCTCATCCGCACCGGTATTAATAAATTGTCCAAATGAAAATGCGGTTAAAAGGGCAATCATTAAGAAAGCGTATTGCATGACTTTTCCAATAGAAAGAATTCGGTAAGCACCGAGTTTTTTTGGATTTGATAAACTATCAATAAATAATTGTATGTGTGAAATTTTCATATGTACTAAACTCCTTTTGTCAGTAGTTTAACATGAAAATTCTAGTAAATGTACCGCTTCATTGGAAAATGAAACTTTTTCGAAAAGCCTTTCGTATAATTGTTAGGTTAAAAGAAAGGTGTGAAACTTTTGGATATTATCGCATGGATTATTATACTTGCACTATTTGTTATTGCATTTATTGGATTGGTGTATCCTATTATTCCGTCTGTATTATTTTTACTTGGCGGATTTATTGCCTATGGATTATTTTATAGCTTTAGCGATCTGCCATGGTGGTTCTGGGTTATTGAACTGTTGTTTGTCGCATTATTATTTGTCGCAGATTCGATTTCCAACTGGATCGGCGTAAAAAAGTTCGGTGGTTCAAAAGCGGGTATATGGGGGAGTACCATTGGGTTACTTGTGGGACCATTTGTCATTCCGTTTGCAGGGATTATTGCGGGACCTTTCATTGGCGCGATACTCGGTGAACTCATCTTTGCACGTACAAATTTGAAACAAGCCATTAAAGTTGGTGTTGGCTCTGTAATTGGATTTTTAACATCTGTGGTGACAAAAGCAGTGATTCAGATCATTATGATTATTATCTTTTTTATCGCGCTATAACTGGAGAATCGACTACCGGTAATCGTCCGATTGATGAAGGCTAACAATAAGCGAGAACTTCTACTAATTGAAGATTCACTTTATTGCAATTCAGGAGTGCAATTAATTGTAAATAGAGGCTATCTTGTCGTACACTAAGTATGGAAAAGATTACAATGGTTTGCAAATGGAGAATTTAGTTTATATTTCCGTCAAAAGGCTGAAATGTTGATTTTGCTATATTTTTCATTGAAGCGCACTCTTTTTTTTGATAACCTAGTATTGTAATCAACATTAAATTATTGTTCCTGGGAGGAATTCACAATGGCTTACGAATTACCAAAATTATCTTACGCTTATGACGCATTAGAACCACATATCGATGCAAAAACAATGGAAATCCATCACACTAAACACCACAACACTTATGTAACAAACTTAAACGCTGCTGTAGAAGGCACTGAGTTTGCGGACAAAGATATCAACGAACTTATCGCTGACATCAACGCTTTACCAGCTGACAAACAAACTGCAGTACGTAACAATGGTGGCGGTCACGCTAACCACTCATTATTCTGGGAAGTAATCGCTCCAGGCGGTTCTAACACTCCAGTAGGCGAAGTAGCTAAAGCTATCGACGCTAAATTCGGTTCTTTCGAAGCTTTCAAAGAAGAGTTCGCTAAAGCTGCAACTACTCGTTTCGGTTCAGGTTGGGCTTGGTTAATCGTTGACGGTGACGGCGTTGCTGTAACTTCAACTCCAAACCAAGACTCTCCAGTAATGGAAGGCAAAACTCCAATTTTAGGCTTAGACGTATGGGAACATGCTTACTACTTAAACTACCAAAACCGTCGTCCAGACTACATCGGTGGTTTCTGGAACGTAGTAAACTGGGACGTAGTAGAATCTAAATTCCAAGCTGCTAAATAATATGCGAGAAGTTTTCTTCAACTATTAGGTATCTCAGTTTGCGACGAAAGCGAAGCGACAGGAGCACTTCTGGGACGTAGTAGAAGCTAAATTCCAAGCTGCTAAATAATTTTATATTTATAAAATAATATTAGCTTATAGAAACGCATGAAAAGTGTACAACTTCTCATGCGTTTTTTTTCGTTGTTAAGGAAATTATAAATCCATCGTATTGTGGATAATTTTTAAATAAAGCATATCTCACGTCTAGGCTAAAGCGCCAGCCCCTCGAGCTTTTCGACCCCTCCGTTGATGCGTGATAGAACGTTTACTTTCTTGTCGGGTCCTCCAAAGCTGTTCGGGGCTAAACGGACGCTTTAGCGCTTTTGTTCTGACAACGGAAGTGAAATTTTGTACGATTTCTTTAATAAATAACTGAAATTGGGGTGGGATTGAACTATACGAACAACAACGATCATAGTGAATAAAAAGGTCAAATGAATAAATTCATATAGTTAGCGATATATATTTAAGAAGTAGTTTTGTAGGAGGAAATTTACAACACTGCCTCTTTTTGTTTTAAATCAATTGTTTTCAGGGTATTTTATAGAAATAGCAAAGTTAGGAGGAATCGAAATGAGTTTAACCTATCAAAATATTTTGGTTGCTGTAGATGGTTCCAATGAGGCTGATTTAGCATTTAAACGAGCAATTCAAATTGCCATTAATAATAACGGCTCGCAATTGTATATTGTTCATGTAATCGATACCCGTGTATTCGCTGTGTATGAATCATACAATCGCGATTTTGCAGAACGAGCAAATGAATTGGCAACGGAAAAGCTAAAAGGCTATGAACAACAGGCGGTAATTGCTGGAGTAGAAAAAGTTGAGACTATCATTGAATATGGATCACCTAAGGACATTATTGCTCGAGATATTCCGAATATGAAACAAATTGATTTAATTATTTGTGGTGTAACGGGAAGAGGGGGAGTTGAACGATTTTTAATGGGCTCGGTGTCAGAATCAATTGTGCGCAGTGCAAAATGTGATGTGCTTGTTGTCCGAAATTTATTATAAATGAAAAAAGGAAGTGCTTTAGATCAAAAAGCACTTCCTTTGTTTTTATAGAGTAGCTAAAAAATAGCCAATAAAGGCAAATAGAACACCTAAACAAATGGAACTAATTAAATAGCCAATGGCAATTTGATAGTTTCTTTTTTCAACAAGTTGAACCACTTCAAACGAAAAAGTTGAAAAAGTTGTAAACGCACCTAAAAATCCAATAGCAAACAGTTGGTGGAAGGCATTTGTTAGTTCAAACCCAAAGATAAGTCCAAGTAATAAAGAACCGATACAGTTGATGATGAATGTTGCAAAATAGCCGGGTTTTTGCAATTTTTTTTTTATATATTCGCTGAATGTAAACCGGCCAATCGCTCCGAAAAAGCCGCCAATTGCAACAAAAATCATGTGGAGATTCCTCCTTTACGACCAAGCATTAGACCAATGAAACTAAGTAACACGCAGCCAATACCACTCAAGAGCATATAAAGAATGGCTAGTAAGATTTCCTGCTGTTCGAATAATATAAATCCATCTACACTAAATGTCGAAAATGTAGTAAAGCCACCTAAAAAGCCTGTTGTTGCCCCTAGTTTTATAACGGGACTTCGATCGAACAATTTCTTTCCAATTAGAAAGGCAAATAAAAAACTGCCACCCCAATTTATGAGTAATGTACTATATGGGAAAATCGATGATGTCAAAAATGCCTCTCCTATAAAAAATCGAAGTAACGCACCAAGAGCACCACCAATACCAACTGCAATCATCGTCATTTCATCACCTCAGTATATTACGTTATAGCTTATATTTTGAACCGAATTTTTGAAAATGGAAACCTTTATTTTTCCGTACCGTCTAAATGTTGATTAATGTGAAGTCTCCTCTTTTTTCAGCGTGCGCACAGTGTTATACTAAAAGGTATGATTCGGGTAGATTAAATAAATTACATATTTAGAAAGGGGAGTTTAAATTGCGAAAATTACCGCAAAATCGTGCAGCGAGTCCGAAAGCAAATCAAGCAAGTCTCACATTTCGGATGAACGTCCTTTTCTTTGCAATATTTGTGCTTTTCTCAGTATTAATATTCCGTTTAGGTTATTTACAAATTGTAAATGGCGAGGATTACGTACGAAAATTAGAGCAACAAGAAGAAGTACGGGTCAATACAAGTGTGCCACGTGGACGTATTTTTGACCGTTATGGACGAGTTTTAGTAGATAACGAACCAGAAAATGCGATAACGTATACGAAGATGCAGACAACAAAGTCTGCTGAAATGCTTGAAATTGCTGAAAAGTTAGCGGGATTAATTGATCAGCCAACGGAAAAAGTTACACATCGTGATAAGCTCGATTTCTGGATATTACGAAATCCAGATAAAGCGAAAGAAAAAGTAACGCAAGAAGAAATGACTAAATTCAGTCAACAAAACGAAGAGCTTGAACAAAAGGAAATTAATGCAGAATATGATCGTCGTCTCCGCGAACGTATCACAGATGCAGAACTAGCTCAGCTTTCAGATTTAGATTTAGAAATGCTTGCGATTTATCGTGAAATGACAACTGGCTATAACTTATCACCTCAGATTATTAAAGGGGAAAATGTAACTGCCGAAGAGTTCGCACGAGTTTCCGAACAGCTATCTGAATTACCGGGGGTTAATACAACAACCGACTGGAAACGTGTTCGATTATCTTCATTAGCAATTTTAGGACGAACTACGATTCCAAGTAAAGGTGTCCCTAAATCAAAACTAAATTACTATTTAGCACGTGATTATTCACGTAATGATCGTGTCGGAGAAAGTTATTTCGAAGCGCAATATGAAGAGATTCTTCAAGGTGAAAAATCGGTTGTGAAAAACTTAACAAACAAAAAAGGTCAAGTTGTTGAAACGATGACAACTTTTGCTGGGGAACCAGGTAAAGATTTAGTCTCAACAATTGATGTGGAGCTACAAGCGAAGGCAGAAGAAGTAATGGAACAGAAATTACTCGAACTAAAAGCTATGGGTGGTTCCTATTTATTAGACCGAGGATTTTTCGTTATGATGAATCCAAATACGGGAGAATTATTATCTGTCGTTGGTAAAAAGATTGAGTACGATGAAGAAACAGGCAAACCTTATATTCTAGACTATTCATATGGGGCATTTACTACCGCCTATGAAGCAGGTTCTTCTGTTAAAGCAGCAACTGTTTTAATGGGATATAATGAAGGTGTTATTAAACCTGGTACAGTAATGCTCGATTCACCAATGCATATTGGTAATTTGACATTGAACTCACTATTCAATGAATCAGGTAGTCTTATGATCGATGATTTAACCGCATTAGAGCGTTCATCAAACGTCTATATGTTTAAAGTCGCGATGGGTGTTGGTGGGCGTTCTTATACACCAGGTATGCGTTTTAGCTTGAATTCAGATACATTACAAACGATGCGTAATGAATATGCACAATTTGGTTTAGGTGTTCCGACAGGGATTGATTTACCTGGTGAAACAACGGGTTATCAAGCAAACCCCGATACAGATGTTAAGTTATTAAACTTAGCAATTGGTCAGTTCGACACGTATACACCGATGCAATTGGCACAATATATTTCTACAATTGCCAATGGTGGTTATCGAATTCAACCACGTATGTTAAAAGAAATTCGAAAACCTTCTACGGATGGTGAAAACTTAGGTCCCGTAGTTGAAGAAATAACACCAACTGTTTTAAATAAAATTCAAAACAGCAAAGAAGAAATTGATCATGTTAAAGAGGGGCTATATCGTGTATATAATGGGTCAAACGGTTCAGCCCGTAGTGCATTTGCGGATGCGAAGTACACAGCTGCAGGTAAAACAGGTACTGCCCAAGTAGTATACTATGGCCCACAAAAAGATAAATACGGTACAGATACAATTAACAATGTTCATGTTGGATTTGCACCATATGAAAATCCTGAAGTGGCCTATGCGGTCATTTTCCCATGGTCTACAACGAACTTCTCTGTTCACTTATCTCAAGCGAACAAAGCAGCTCGAGAAATCTTAGATTACTATTTTGAGTTGAAAGAGAAATATGCTAAAGAAGGTTTAACAACAAGTGACGTTGAAAAACCAATTATTAAACATTCTGATGAAAAATTAGAAGAAGATGAAGAAGAACAAAAAGTAAATGAATAATAAATTTCCCGTAGTTTGAACGCTACGGGATTTTTTAAAGGAGAAAAAAATGCGTAAAAAAGCTTTTAATGCCATCATCATCATCGGGGCAATCAGTAATGCCATTATCTTGGCGAATATGAATACACCGATTTGGCTCATTATTGTCATGTCGATTGTATACATAGCGATTTTTACAGGAGCGATCTATTTAATGGAACCCCGTCTTGTTAAAATGGAACGCCAACAAAACTTAAAAGCTTACCCGTTTTTAAGAGAGTTATTGGATGCCAAAAAAATGACGATTACATTGCGCGATGGCATTATTCTATATAATGCTACATTTGAAGGGTATAAGAGTAAACGAGATGCGACAACATTGTTAATTCATGTACATACAGTAAAAACAAAAAAGGCACCATCATCTATAACAGAACATGAAATAAAACTAATGGATATTAAGTCTATAAAAAAGGTTCAATAAGGTTATGAGAGACAATTTGCAAAATACCAATGCAAATTGTCTTTTTTATTGAATAAGAGACATCAATTCGTGCGATATTAGCACGAATTATATTTTTGTAATATTTACAATCTTTTACGGAGGCTTAACAAAATCTGGATATCCCCTCAATAAAGAATGTTTATAGTGAGAATTGTACTTAAAACATTTTGATAATAAATGGAGGAATTGCAAATGAAAAAGTGGCAGTACTTAACATCATCGGCATTACTTTGTTCGGCATTATTTTTAGGGGCATGTGGAGAAGAAAATGATGCTTCATCCGCAGAAGGAACTACAGATCAATCGGAATCAGGCAATGTTCAATTATCAGGTAGTGTAACAGGCGATGGTTCATCAACGGTAGCGCCAATCACGGAAGCAATCGTTGAGGAATACGCAGCTGTACAAAAAGATGTACGTGTAGCAGTTGGTGTTTCGGGTACTGGCGGCGGATTCGAAAAATTTATCAATGGAGAAACTGATTTTTCCAATGCATCACGTCCAATAAAAGATTCTGAAATAGAAGAATTAGCTGCTGCAGGAATTGAATTCACGGAATTTGAAATAGCATACGATGGATTGTCTGTAGTCGTTCATCCAGAAAATACATGGGCAAAAGATTTAACGGTAGAACAATTAAAACAAATTTGGATTGAAGATGGCACGACAAAAAAATGGTCGGATATTGACCCGTCATGGCCAGCAGAAGAAATTGTGTTCTATTCTCCAGGATCAGATTCAGGAACTTACGATTACTTTGATGAAGTCATTTTAGATGGGGAAGACATCGTGAAGGCTGCAACTTTATCAGAAGATGATAACGTACTAGTACAGGGCGTTACGGCAGATAAAAATGCGATTGGTTACTTCGGTTATGCGTATTACCTTGAAAATAAAGACAAGCTACAAGTTGTATCTGTTGATGGAATTAAACCAACAAATGAAACGATTGAATCAGGTGAATATTCTCCATTATCTCGTCCACTATTTGTCTATGTTAAAAATAGTGCTATAAAGGAAAATGAAGCAACCTATGATTTCATAAAATTTACACTTGAACATGCAGGAGAAATGGCAGAAGTTGTTGGTTATGTAAGCTTACCCGCTGAAAAATATAAAGCCAGCTTAGAGGATCTAGAAGGCTTAAAATAATCCACATTAAAGGTTGTTAGAGGTAGACTGCCTTAGCGCCTAATTAGTTTGGAAGGAGTTTTCACCAATGACAACAAAACAGCAGGAAAAACCTTCAGTGCAGCAATTAATTGTCAAATCTCATAATCGCAAAGGAAAGAAAACGATAGAAAAGCTCGTACCAGTACTATTATTTTTAACCGCAACAATATCGGTACTTACAACGTTTGGCATTGTTTTCACGCTCATCTTTGAAACATTTGAATTTTTTTCACGCGTCTCATTAATGGATTATTTATTTGGCAAAGAGTGGCTTCCGTTTTCAGGAAAAGAACCGTTGTACGGTATATTACCGCTCCTACTTGGGACATTTAAAGTAACATGTATCGCGCTATTAGTGGCTGTTCCATTTGGATTAGGTGCCGCCATTTATTTGAGTGAATATGCTTCAGAACGTGTTCGTAAAACTGTCAAGCCGATTTTAGAGGTGTTGGCAGGTGTTCCTACAATTGTTTATGGATTTTTTGCCCTGACATTTGTAACGCCTATTTTACAAGTAATTGTACCAAATTTAAAGATTTTTAACGCTGTAAGTCCAGGGATGGTTGTAGGGATTATGATTTTGCCAATGATCATCTCCATGTCTGAAGATGCGATGAGTTCGGTACCTAGTTCGATACGAGAAGGTGCATTTGGATTGGGTGCGACCAAATTTGAAGTTGCGACTAAAGTCGTGCTACCAGCAGCTTTGTCGGGAATTGTTGCATCTATTGTGCTAGGCATTTCCCGGGCAATTGGAGAGACAATGATTGTTTCACTAGCTGGTGGGGCAACACCAAAATTCGACTTTGGCTTTACAGACTCCATCCAAACGATGACCGCTTATATTGTACAAGTTACTACAGGAGATGCAGGTTATGGCACAACGATTTATTACTCGATCTATGCAGTTGGTTTTACGTTATTTATCTTCACATTAGCAATGAATTTACTAGCGACTTACATTTCAAAACGCTTCCGAGAGGAGTATTAACATGCGCTATTTGCAACATGATTTAGTGATGAAACGAATGAATAAGCGGCTTCTTTCCAATAAAATTTGGAAAATGATGTTTATGATTGTAACAAGTTTTGCCATGATTGCTCTCGTAATATTACTTTACCGAATTGTATCACAGGGTTTAAGTTATTTGGATTTTGATTTTCTTATGAATTTTGCTTCGCGTATTCCTGAAAATGCGGGGATAAAGGCTGCACTTGTAGGTTCTCTATGGTTGATGTCAGTTGTAGCGCCAGTTTCGATTGTTATTGGGGTTGGTACTGCGATTTATTTAGAGGAGTATGCAAGACAAAATAGGCTAAATGATTTTATACGCGTGAATATCTCAAATTTAGCAGGAGTACCTTCCATTGTGTTTGGATTATTAGGGTTAACGATTTTTGTGAGGCTATTTGGATTTGATAAAAGTATATTGGCCGCTGGATTGACGATGAGTTTGTTAATTCTACCTGTCATCATTGTAGCAGCTCAAGAGGCCATTCGTGCGGTCCCTAATGAACAGCGTGAAGCATCTTACGGGATTGGTGCAACAAAATGGCAAACAATTGTACGTGTCGTATTACCTTCAGCTATTCCAGGTATCGTAACAGGAAGCATTTTAGCTTTATCTCGCGCGATTGGTGAAACAGCACCACTTGTTGTCATTGGTATACCTGTCATTCTACAATTTTTACCTACAGGTTATTTGGATACATTTACAGCGTTGCCTATGCAAATTTTCGATTGGGCCAAGCGTCCACAAGAAGAATTTCAGTTCGTAGCATCAGCAGGAATCATCGTTCTGTTGGTTGTATTAATTTCGATGAACTCCGTTGCTATTATTATTCGAAATAAATTTCAAAAACGTCACTAGGAGTGAAGAGAAGTGGTCCATATTTTAATGAAGACGATGGAAAAGGAAAATATCTTGCATTTACCTGAAAATAAATCGACGGTTATGCAATCAAATGGCTTTAATCTTTGGTACGGTGAACATCATGCGTTAAAAAATATAAATTTAGACATGAAAGAAAATGAAGTGACGGCAATTATTGGACCTTCAGGGTGTGGAAAATCGACATATATTAAAGCGTTAAATCGTATGGTCGAACTTGTACCAGGAGTCCGTACTACCGGGGAAATCAACTACCGAGGACGTAATATTTTCGATTCTAAGTTTGAAGTAGAAGAAATTCGTACGAAAGTGGGAATGGTTTTTCAAAAGCCAAATCCATTCCCAAAGTCGATTTATGATAATATCGCTTATGGTCCCCGCATTCACGGGATTAAAAACAAAAAGATATTAGATGAAATTGTAGAAAAATCCCTATGTGGCGCGGCGATTTGGGATGAAGTGAAAGATCGTTTACATCAAAATGCATATAGCCTTTCAGGTGGTCAGCAGCAACGCATTTGTATTGCTCGTTGTTTGGCAATTGAGCCAGATGTTATTTTAATGGATGAGCCAACGAGTGCACTGGACCCAATTTCAACATTAAAAATAGAAGAACTCGTACAAGATATGAAGAAGTCCTATTCCATTGTTATTGTCACGCATAATATGCAGCAAGCAGCGCGAATAAGTGATAAAACCGCATTCTTTTTGAATGGGGAAGTTATCGAGTTTGATCGAACAACTAAAATTTTCTCAACACCAAAAGATCAGCGTACAGAAGATTACATTTCCGGGCGTTTTGGTTAAACAATCCATTTCAGATTTCTAAAGTATAAGAGGGAAACTTCTTATACTTTTTTTATTTTGAAACGTAACCTATTTGGAAATCGTTTACAATGTAAGAAAGGAGGCAGGACGATATGAAGGTAGACATAGAACAAATCATTGATGAATATAGTGCACATTTACTGCGTCTTGCGTACTTTTATACGAAAAATATTCATGCTTCAGAAGATATTGTACAAGAAGTATTGATAAAATTTTATGAAGCGAATTATGAAGAGCAGGGTCAGTTACGAAGCTTTTTAGCAACGATGACCGTTAATAAAAGTAAAGATTATTTAAAAAGCTGGGCCTATAAAAAAATGCAATTTGAAACGAAATGGTGGATGAAAACAACGGACCGAGATCATGTCGTACAACTAGAGGAACGTTCAAGTATTGGTGCAGCGATTTTAAAGCTACCACTCAAATATCGTGAGCCGATACTTTTATATTATTACGAGGAAATGTCTGTTTTACAAGTAGCAGAAATTTTACAAATTAACGAAAATACCGTGAAAACAAGATTAAAACGCGCGCGTGACCAATTACGACCTGTACTAGAAGGAACATGGGAGGTGCTAAATCATGAATGAATTCAAAAGGGCGTTGATCGATGTTGCAGGGGACATGTCAGAAAGTGAAAAGGCCATAAAAAATTCCATTTTACATAAACAACCGCGTAAGAAGAAAAATTATATAGCTTATTATTTAATGCCAGTAGTTGTAGTGGCATTATTGATAGTTGCTGGTTTGCAGTTTATCCCCAAAGTAATGGATATTCGGCAAGCTGCACAGCCGACGAATGTATTGCTGTTTGAATTTTTGACGGTACTTGATGAACAAGGTAAACGAACGGAAGAGATTCTGCGTGCAAGTCCTTACTATGAAATGATAAGAATAATTGGTATCCCAAAATACGCACAAAGTATGGGCATTACGATTACAGATGCGGAAATCGAAAAAGGTACGGAAAATTTAGAAAAACTATGGCGTGAAATTGAACTACCGAAAGCTTTAGCAAGGGCAAATATTACCCAGAATCAATTTGATAAATCGATTGCACCGTTAATAATTGAACAAGCTGTCTATGCAGGAAAACTGCAAGAAAAATGGTTTAACGACTATCCGAAAATGGTTGTAGCGATTGCAGCGCTATATACGGATAGAAAGGCATTTTCGTATATGGATGAACATTACGAAACACAGTTAACTAAATTTAAAGAACAGCACAAAATCCCATCTTATCCAGAGTTAAAAAGTCTAGGCGTATCAGGTGCCGTTGTCGCAGTAGAGGATAATATGTTTTTACTGATTGAAAATACGACAGTAAATGAATACGCACAACTTTCAGAAAACTATGATTTTGAGGATATAAATGCAGCTTGGTTTATGAATGATCTGAATCAACCTGTAAAAGTTGGAGATTATGTTGACGTGAAAGAAGTATCGACTTCAGTGGAACGTATCGGGACTGAAAAAGTAAGCGTAGGTCTTCATACAGGTATTGAACTATTATTACCTAGCGAAAGAGCACATGAGATAAAGGAAATTCACTTATCAGAGGCCAATCTTCCGACATTTAATGAGCTATTTTCAAGAGCAGATTTCGTTCACCCAACAATGGCGAATATTTCTAGGGCTCCACTATATATCGTACAACTCGAAAATAAGTCTTATACGGTTTGGCAAAACAAAGCTGAACAACTATACATGAAGCGCTTTGGAGAAGTGGAAGTTGCTCAATTTACACGTTATACATCGAAAAAACTCCTTGCGCTCTTCCAACAAATTGAATCAAAGTAATTTATGTAATGAGTGCATACATGTTACAATAGAGGGAATTCAAATAAGTGAATGAACTTATTTAATCTAAAGGAGCATAACAAATGTTAAAAACAATCGTATTCGATCAATTAAAACAAGCAATGAAAAATAAAGACGTTCTGGCAAAAGGTGTCCTAACATTAATGAAGTCAGCACTAGATGCAGCGGAGAAAGAAAAAGGTTCAGAGCTAACACCTTTAGAAGAAACAGCAATTGTTAATCGTGAAATTAAACAAACGAACCAAGCATTAGAAGGTGCACAAAAAGCAGAACGTGCCGATTTAATTGAAAAAGAAGAAGCTAAATTAGTCATTTTAAAAAGCTTCCTACCAAAACAGTTAACAGAAGAAGAAATTATTGCTGAATTACAAGCTGCAGGTGTTGCTGCTGGTATGAATATGGGTGATGCAATGAAAATCGCGAAACCATTATTAAATGGTAAAGCGGACGGTGCCACTATTTCAAAAGTAGTAAAATCATTAATTTCTTAATTGAAAAAGGCTATGTCAAGATACATGGCCTTTTTCATCTAGTCATTTTTATACCAAATTAACTACGGTTACATAGGAGGATTCAAATGAATTTACATGATCAAATTAAATTGTACAAGCCATTTAATGAGCAAGAACAGAAGGATCGTGATTTAATTTTACGTGTGATGGTGACTTTGTCAGATGTTTTGACACGTAATAATGAGATTTTACATTTTACCTCTTCCGCATTTGTATTAAATCCAAGTCGTACGCATGTTTTAATGGTTTATCATAACATTTACAACTCATGGAGCTGGACGGGAGGACATGCAGACGGAGAACCAGATTTGTTTGAAGTGGCGAAAAAAGAGTTGATGGAAGAGACGGGTGTGTCTGAAGCAAAGGCGATTCAACAAGAGTTAATTTCGCTCGATATTCTACCAGTTATTGGTCATGTTAAAAACGGGAAATATGTAGCCCCACATTTACATTTCAATACAACTTACCTTTTTGAAGCGAGTGACGATGCGCAGTTTAAGGCTAAACTCGATGAAAATAGTGCTGTTGGTTGGATTGCTATAGATGAAATTCATGAAAAATGTACGGAACCACATATGATTCCTTTATATGAAAAGATTTTAGAAAAAGTAAAGCAACAGCAATTATAACGAAAAAACAACTTGACCGGTTAGCGGACAAGTTGTTTTTTTATTCGTCAAAATCAATCGGACGTGTGCGAATATGTTCATGATAGCGGCGTGCATCACGATAAGGAATCAATCGTTGTTGTGAACGTAAATCATCCATATCCATTAAAAATTGCTCAATACGTCCCCTCTGTAAATAGATGAGTCGTTGGAACGGGTTAATGGCAATTGCTTTTGAATATTTGCCGAAAAGTGTAAAGTTATGTCCTTGATTGAAGTATAAATTTAAAATAGCGCGGTTATGCGCAATGGCGTGCGGTGTATCACAACGATACCAAATATCTTTAAACGTTACACCAAGTAAAACAATGTATTCAATCGCATCTAGCACAGATATTTCCTTAAAGTTAGCTAACTGTTCAGACTGTATTTCGTAAATTTTAAGATTCGGGTCAAAAGCTAATAATTCATAATAAATAAGTGGAATTGGCGGTGATTTTGTCCGCTCTTTAGCCGCTATATTGGAAGGGGGACGTTTAGCACACAAAAATAAACTACTTTTTGCGAAATAGCTAATATCCTTTCCAATGACTTGTTGATGTTGAGAGTTTTCATAGATGACAGCATAATACATATCGCTAAATTCAATGATACGGTATAAATGATTATCATAATGGCTAGATTGGATATAATGTAAACAGCTATCTATCGTTTCAAAACCTTCATAAAAAGAATAACTTTTATAAATCGATAAAAGCCAATCACGACATAAACTATCTTCCGTTTCAAAGCCAACTGTTTCGTCTGAAATTGTTCGAGATGTGACTAATTTACCATCAAATTGACGTAAAAAACGATTCGCTAATAGATGCTGAATTAAGCGTATTTCATAATCTTCTTGCATAATGGTGGGGAGCAATAAAATCTTCCTTTCAGTAAATATTGAATTATTTAGATATATTAGATAGATATTAGTAATTATAGCACAAAATGCTAGGATCATAAGGCTAATTTGACTAGTTGTATGTTAATATTGCTTCTATTTATAGCGAGATTCTTTTTAGTTAATACGTGAAGTCTTTCAGTAAGCAGGAGCATTGATAAAATTATGAAGATCAGTGGGGATTTAAGCGGATATCGTAAATCAATAGAAATAATTGTTACTTTTGTGAAATAACGATCTTTAAACTTGAAAAGAAATCAAGTAGTAAAGCCAAAAAAATTAAAAGATACCCATACGAATTTGAAATAATTTCACAAAATTCTATAGCCGTGTGCTAAAATAACGTTGTATAAACAAAAGGGAGGCTGTTTTCCAATGGCAAAAAAAGTGAAAGAATATACAATCGCTCCTGAGCGTGTAGAAGAAGCGTTATTAATTCAAAATCGTATGATCATCGAATTATTTGTACAAGTTTTACACGAACAATTAGTAATCGAGCGTCCTACATTACATGAACGTATCGAAAACTTAATTGAGCTTTCAGATCACGATCGTGAATTAAAAGATACTTTACACGGTTTAACTAAAAAACTGTAATCACATACATTACGTATGGTGCGACATCCGATTTTTCGGGTGTCGTTTTTGTGTTTTTATAATAAATTTGACAAAGAATATTCTAAAATTGAAATACGTGAGTTTTAATTACTATTTTTTCGTTTCATTTTTCGCTATACTAACGATATTCATTTTAATGCGGTTATCAAAATACCGAAGATAAAATTAAACAATTTGATGGAGGGATTTCACATGACGAACGAGATTAAGACACTTTTAAACGATGAAATTCTTCATTTTTTATATAGCAATAATGCGTTCCAAGGGTTAACGGAAGAAAATCAGCAGCAGTTTTTAATTCGTTTTCAAACGAATGAGACATTCAAAGAAATGGTTGAGATTTCAATTGCTTTAGAAGAAGTGATTACGGAAGTTGAGGCGACTATGCCCAAAATACAAGATAAAGATTATGTATTTCAGCGGGAACAAAAACAATTGTTGAAGACACGAACAGTTGTATCAGAAAATGTCTATTACGTACCCTTCGATGAAATGGGGAAATTTTATTCACCTATTATTATCGCTGTTCAGCAATCCGAATCGATGGAGGAATTTGAAGCGTTTTGTAAGGGGATAATTTTGCCATTATTTAATTTAAGTGCACAGCAAAAGCGTGACATTATTCTTCTACCGTTCAGTGAAAATGTTCGCACACCGATTTGCTTTAAAAATGGGTTGTTGGAAGTTGATTTATTAGAAGTATTTATGAATGAAAATTATGGTGGGGAGGCAAAAATTGTACCCATACTTACTCAAGCTCTTGAAATGTTCCAACAAGATACGATTTGTAATCAGCGTGATTTAATGATTATAACGGACAACCAATTTACCGATTTTAATGAAATGCAGACAGCTGATTTTTCTGAGTCATTTGCTGAGTTAGACGTCGATGTTTCAGTCATTGCAATGAGTGAAGTTGATTTTGAAGTACAGCCGATTCCGTTTGCTGAAAAAGTATTTTTTGCTAATGAATAATGAATAAATAATAACGAATCCAAAACTGGGTTCGTTTTTTGCTTTTTTGAAAGGGAAAAGGGAGGGAGTTAGCGAATACTATTAATATATATAGAAAAGAAAGTCTAATTTAAGAAAGTGGAGTGTTACCATGTACGCAGCATATTGTCGAACTTTTCAAAGTTCATTGAAATTAGGAATGAAATTTATGGACTGGCGCAAACCAGAGCTTATAGAAGGTGAAAACAGTCTACTACAATTACCTGAGTTAATTAAAAGCTTAGCTTATCAAAAGTTATTAATCGTAACGGATGCTGGAATTTCAAAACTGAAGTTAATGGATCCGCTGTTAACAGAATTAGAAGGTAAAAATATTGACTATGTCATCTACGACAAAACAGTTCCCAATCCAACGTTCACAAATATTGAGGAAGCCTTACAGCTCTATCATGAAGGACAATGTGAGGCCATTATTGCATTTGGTGGTGGTTCTCCTATGGACTGTGCAAAAGCCGTTGCTGCAAAGGTGGCACGTCCAGAAAAAGAGTTAGCCCAACTAAAAGGGCTATTTAAAATTCGAAAAGAAATCCCAACATTATTTGCAGTGCCAACAACTGCGGGTACAGGTAGTGAAGGAACGGTTGCAGCTGTTGTTTCAAACAGTGAAACACATGAAAAATTTGCGATTAATGATCCCGTATTAATTCCCCATTATGCGGTATTAGATCCATTACTAACTGTGAATTTACCGAAGCATATTACGTCGACGACAGGGATGGATGCGTTAACTCATGCTGTTGAATCTTATATTGGACGTAGTAATACCGAGGAAACGCGTAAGTATTCACGTGAAGCGGTGAAAACTATTTTTAAATATTTATACCGTGCGTATGAAGACGGAACAGATATTGAGGCACGTAAACAAATGCAGCGTGCATCGTATTTAGCTGGACTTGCCTTTACACGTGCATATGTGGGCTATGTACATGCCATCGCGCATACATTAGGTGGCTTTTATCAGGTGCCACATGGTTATGCAAATGCTGTTATTTTACCGCATGTGCTACGCTTTTATGGGGATAGCGCGGCAAAACCATTAGCGGAATTAGCAAATTTAGTTGGTGTTGGTCAATTTGGTGATAGTGATGAAACAAAAGCGCAGTTATTTATCGAAGCCATCGAAGAGCTAAATCAAAAAATGGACATTCCGAAAAAAATCGAAGGGATTGTTAATCGAGATGTACCATTAATGGTAGAACGTGCACTTGATGAGGCAAATCCTTTATACCCTGTGCCAAAAATTGCGAATAAAGATGAAATGTTTTATTTATATCAAATTATTCAAGCATAAAATATTATTATAAATTGAAAATGGGATGTGAAGGCTAGTTTGCCCGACACATCCCGTTTTTTTTATTTTTCTAATTTGGAATCAAAGTAGTTTAGCAACCCTTGATAAATACCTAAAGAAGCTTGCTCTCGGTAATAGTCTGTTGTAATGGCACGCTCTTCAGATGGATTACTTAAATAACCAAGTTCTAGTAAAATAGCATTTTGTCGATTTTCACGAAGTACTAAATAATCTCCAAAACGCGAACCGCGATCTTTTAAGCTTACTTTTTTTGCGATACCTGCATGAACATATTCAGCTAATTCTTTTTGATAGCTGTTTGTGTAATACGTTGTAAAGCCGTGAACAGAACTATCCTCTAATGCATCATAATGAATACTAATAAAGGCGTCTGCTGCAAACTGATGTGAGATAGCCACACGTTTACGTAAATCAACAAATACATCCGATTCGCGTGTCATAATGACTGTCGCTCCAGCTGATTGTAATTTTGATTTTAAGAGTTCAACTGTTAGGAGATTGATATCCTTTTCGTCTGTTCCGCGTACACCAGTTGTGCCGCGATCATTACCACCGTGACCTGCATCTAAGACGATTGATAAGCCTTTAAGTGTCCCTTTTTTTCGGGTTTCCACTGCTTTAGTGGTAGTTTTTTGTGATCTGCTAGGATCGCTATTTTCGGTGACAACCCAATTGGCTACATAGGCTGTGTCGTTTTCATTTAAAGCGACTTTATACCAATCATCCTCTGTTTCAACGATTGTGTAAGTTCGACCGGCATCCGCACGTGTAACGACATTGGAAGCGGTAGAGGCACTTTCACGTAGGTTTGTCCCATTGTAAATAATAGTAACAGTCCCTTGAGTTTTTTTCGTTTCAGTCGTTTCTTTTACAGCTGTTTGTTTTGTAAAGGTTCCATAAAAACTATAAATCCAACCTTTTTTCCCTTTTTCATATTCAATTTCAACCCAATTGTGGTTGCGGCTAATGACCGTGAATTTTTGGTCTTTTGCGGCTACGCCTAATTTTTTCGAAGTTAAATCTGCTTTTTTTCGAATGTTAACGGCATTAACATTTACAGTAAACGTATTTGGATCATTCTCTGTTTGTTTTTCGGCAGACTTCTCTGTTGGTTTTTTCGACTCTTCACTAGAAGACTCTTTTAAAACGGTTTCTTCTTTCACTGTGACATAATCAGCAAACACCCAGCCAGAATAATCTTCATATTGAATTTGAATCCAGTCTTGCTCTTGACGAATATACTCACTCTCAGTACCAGAAGAAATTTTTGTTAAGACGGCAGCTGAAAGGGAAGGTTCTGCACGTAAATTAAGTGCATCTACTTTTGAGATGACTGTTTTTTTCGTCGCAGCCGCGGTTTTTTGAGTAGCAGACTTTACAAGCCAAGACGCAACCCATCCTTCTTTTTGACCCACACGTACTTTGTGCCAATCGCCTTCTTTTGAAATGGAAACGAGCGATTCGCCTTCTTTTAATGTTTCAATAATAGGGTATGATAAACCGGGTCCTTCGCGTAAATACAGAATTTCTGCATTAACAGTGAGTTCTTCTCCCTCTGCTGAAGCCTTTTTCAACGGTTGCATAACAGGGAGAAGTGTAGCTATGAATAACATGACGATAAAAAGAATCGACAAATTTCTTCTGTTCATAGTGACCTCCTTTTATTAATTTTTTGTGCTATATACGTGTATAGAGGCGTAAATGATTTATGATTGAAATGAACAACTGTGGAAAAAATTAGCAATCTATTCATTTTCTATGTACCCTCTTATTATAAGTTGAATTATGACGAAAAATATAGTTTTTTTTAAAATAGTTGACAATCGCGTGAGACATCATTAAGATTAGTGTTAATTTAACAAATGAAACATTGCCATTGACCAAATAAGTAGCGGTTGCCACTACTGATAAGAGAAGGAAAGACACCGGCTGAAATCTTTCCTACAGTAAGTAACATGTGAACAACACTTGAGAGGCGTTTCCTCGAAATTTTTAACAGATAGTAGGGGAAGACGGAATCGGCCGTTATCCGAATACGAGAGGATGTAGAAATACATCAATTAGGGTGGAACCGCGGAAGAACTTACAAGCTTTCGTCCCTTGCATTTATTTGCAAGGGACGAAAGCTTTTTTTTTCTGAATTTCGACTTTATTCTGGTCAAATAAGAAAGGAGTGCTTTTATGAATTTTAAAGTACCAAAAGGAACACAGGACATTTTGCCAGGTCAATCGGAAAAATGGCAGTATGTAGAACATGTCATTCGTGATTTATGCAATAAATATCGTTATAACGAAATTCGTACACCAATGTTTGAATCAACAGATTTATTTCATCGTGGTGTAGGGGACACAACGGATATCGTACAAAAAGAAATGTATACATTTACGGATAAAGGGAATCGTTCATTAACGTTACGTCCAGAAGGAACGGCTTCAGCGGTACGTGCTTACGTTGAACACAAAATGTTTGGACAAGCCGACCAACCAGTTAAACTTTACTATACGGGGCCAATGTTCCGCTATGAGCGTCAACAAGCTGGACGATATCGTCAATTCGTACAATTTGGTGTAGAAGCAATTGGTTCAGCAGACCCGGCAATTGATGCAGAAGTGATGTCACTTGCTATGGATGTTTATACAACACTTGGTTTAACGGATTTAAAATTAGTAATTAACTCATTAGGTGATAAAGAAACTCGCGATGCACACCGTAGTGCACTGATCGAACACTTTACACCAGTAGTTGGCGAACTTTGTAGTGATTGTCAAAGTCGCTTAGAAAAAAATCCATTGCGTATTTTAGACTGTAAAGTAGATGCAAAACATCCTGCAATGGCGACTGCACCTGCATTAACAAACTACTTAACAGAGCATTCAGCTGAGTACTTCACAAAGGTAAAACAATATTTAGATGTTTTAGGTATTCCCTATGAAGTGGATCCTAATTTAGTACGTGGGTTAGATTATTACAACCACACAGCATTTGAAATTATGATCACAGGTGAAGGCTTCGGTTCGATTACTACTTTATGTGGTGGAGGACGTTACAACGGTTTAGTAGAAGATATTGGTGGTCCAGAATCACCAGGTATTGGCTTTGCACTTTCAATAGAACGTTTATTATTAGCGCTTGAAGCCAAAAATATCGAGCTTGCTGTTGAAAATAATTTAGATATGTATGTAGTTGCGATGGGCGATGAAGCAAAACTAAAAGCAGTGGAACTTGTTAGTACTTTCCGTGCAAAAGGCATTTCAGCGGATATAGATTATTTAGACCGCAAAATGAAAGCACAAATGAAAGCTGCTGACCGTGCGAATGCAAAATTTGTGATTGTGCTAGGTGAGACAGAGCTAGAAGAGCAAGCAGTGAATGTGAAGACGATGGAAACGGGCAATCAGACGAAAGTGGAGTTTGGTCACTTGGTTCAATACGTATTAGAAAACAAATAGTTGGAGGAATCGAAATGGCACAAAGAACACATGCATGTGGCGCAGTAACAGCTGCACAAGAAGGACAAGAAATCGTATTAAAAGGTTGGGTACAAAAACGCCGTGACCTTGGTGGATTAATTTTCGTAGATATGCGCGACCGTGAAGGTATCGTACAAGTAGTATTTGGCGATCACGCGAAAGCAGCACTAGAAACAGCAGAAAAAATCCGTAGTGAATATGTAATTGAAGTAACAGGTAAAGTAGTTTTACGTTCCGGATCTCAAATTAACAAAAACATGAAAACGGGTGAAATCGAAGTTTTAGCTTCATCATTAACAATTATTAATGAGGCAAAAAACCCACCATTCGCTATTGATAACAACGTAGAAATCTCTGAAGAGCTACGTTTAAAATATCGTTATTTAGATTTACGTCGTCCAGTGATGTTTGACACATTTAAAATGCGTTCAGATGTAACACGTACGATTCGTAACTTCTTACAAAACGAAGGTTTCTTAGAAGTAGAAACACCAATCTTAACAAAATCAACTCCAGAAGGTGCACGTGACTATTTAGTACCATCTCGTGTACATGACGGTGAGTTTTATGCATTACCTCAATCGCCACAATTATTTAAACAATTATTAATGGTAGGTGGTTTTGAGAAGTACTTCCAAATTGCACGTTGTTTCCGTGATGAAGATTTACGTGCTGACCGTCAACCAGAGTTTACACAAGTCGACATCGAAACATCGTTCTTATCAATGGACGAAATCATTGCAATGAATGAACGTTTACTTACGCAAGTGATGAAAGACATTAAAGGAATCGATGTTGTAACACCATTCCCACGTATGAGCTACACAGAAGCGATGGATCGTTTCGGTTCAGATAAACCAGATGTACGTTTCGGTTTAGAATTAAAACAGCTTTCTGACATCGTGAAAGACTCTGCATTTGGTGTATTTGCAGGAGCAGTAGCAAACGGCGGCGAAGTAAAAGCAATTAACGTAAAAGGCGCAGCAGCGAACTATTCTCGTAAAGATATCGACGCTTTAGGCGAATTTGCTGGCCGTTACGGAGCAAAAGGCTTAGCTTGGTTAAAAGTAACAGAAGAAGGTTTAAACGGCCCAATCGCGAAGTTCTTTGAAGGCGAAGCCGCTACAGCGATTACTACTGCAACTGAAGCAGAAGCAGGAGACTTATTATTATTCGTAGCAGACAAATCATCTGTAGTAGCAGATGCACTTGGCGCGTTACGTCAAAAACTTGCTAAAGAATTAGGCTTAATCGATGAATCAAAATTCGAATTCTTATGGATCGTTGACTGGCCATTATTCGAATACGATGAAGAAGAAGGTCGCTATTATGCAGCGCATCACCCATTCACTCGTCCGTTCGATGAAGACTTAGAATTAATGAACACAAATCCTAAAGAAGTTCGTGCACAAGCATATGACATCGTATTGAACGGTTATGAGCTTGGCGGTGGTTCATTACGTATTTACGAACCAGACCTACAAGCAAAAATGTTCGAATTACTTGGCTTCACAGAAGAAGAAGCACGCGCACAATTTGGTTTCTTATTAGAAGCATTTGACTACGGCGTTCCTCCACACGGTGGATTAGCAATGGGTCTTGACCGTTTAGTCATGTTATTATCAGGTCGTACAAACTTACGTGATACAATCGCATTCCCGAAAACAGCAACAGCAAGCTGCTTACTAACAGCAGCACCATCTGGCGTATCGGATGCACAATTAGAAGAATTAAGCTTACGTATCGCACCTAAGAAATAATAATGAAGTAAAAAAGACGTTGAATCCAATGATTTAACGTCTTTTTCCTATTTTTTGTATAAAATCTAGTACTATAATAATATTTTCTAGTATTATGTATTTTTCGTTTGAATATTCAGAAAGTTGATGCTACTATATCAATAACACGAATCCTAAAATGTTCGTTAATGAATTGTTACTTAACACTTTTGACCGAACATTAAATCGTTGGGAGCTACTTATTATCGTAGAAGCAAACATGCCCCATTTTAGAGCGGGAAGTTTAACGCTACGACTAGTGCACCCCCCTTTTGTAATACGGGATCAAAACGATGTTTTTAACATGACGGCATATTTGGGATTCGTCTATTCCTTGTCTTACCCTTTTACAAATTGTAAAGGGGTATTTTTGTGTGCCGGGCATGTCTGTCAACTAGGTGATGAAAGTTCACTGTGGGCGTCAGGATATGCGAACCACTAGCTGAAAACAAGGGTGTCCGTGGTGACGCGGAATCTGAAGGAAGTTCGAGGCAAAATCTTGGTCTGAGGAACACGAATCGCATGAGGTTGTCTCATCTGGATAAGGTTGCAAAACAAACTGAAGTCCAAAATATCCTCGGAAAGATGAGGCGATAAATGCGGCAGATGGATGAGAGGAAAGTGGGCAGACTTACCCCGGGAGATCTGATGAATAACCCATAGAGGGAACCTGTACAGCGATGTACAACTGAATCATTAGAAGTCAGCAGAAGCCATAGTACCAGTAATGGGAAGGGCTGAACGAAAGGAGTGAACGTGTATAAGGGTATTACATGCGAATGATGACACAGAACTGAAAAGTCTATCCTACAGTAAGGTACGGAATACCCCAGGAGTAGGAATAGCGTGGAATTCTGCATGTGCATTCCTTACCCACACGCGAACATATGGATGGATTAATCAACGTTATAGTAAACAGAGATAATTTGAATGATGCTTTTGAGAAAGTGCGTAAAAACAAAGGTGCAGCCGGTGTCGATGCGAAAGATATAGAGGCAACCCGCCAATACTTAAAAGAAAATAAAGTCCAAATTATCGAAGCAATTCGAGCAGGAAAATACAAACCTCAACCAGTTAGAAGGGTGGAAATCCCAAAACCTGATGGAGGAAAACGACTTCTAGGAATCCCGACGGTTACAGACCGTGTCATTCAACAAGCAGTCGTGCAAGTATTAACCCCAATACTAGACCCAAAGTTTAGTAATTTTAGTTATGGATTTCGTCCGAACAAAAGCGCTCATCAAGCAATCGAACAAGCAAGAAACTATATTGAAGAAGGCTATACGTATGTCGTAGACATAGACCTAGAGAAATTCTTTGATAAAGTTCAACATGATAAGCTGATGTCACTTATGGCGAAATATATTTTATGTAAACCAACCTTGAAATTAATAAGAAGCTTCTTAAATGCAGGAACCATGATAGATGGAACGTTTATTTACGCAAAAGAAGGAACACCACAGGGTGGACCATTAAGTCCACTATTGAGTAATGTGATTCTTCATGAACTGGATAAAGAGCTAGAGAAACGCCAACATAAATTCGTGCGTTACGCAGATGACTGCAACATTTACGTCAAAAGCGTAAAAGCGGGAGAACGAGTTAAGGAAGGCGTCACATCATTTATCGAAAAGAAACTTCAATTAAAAGTAAATGAAGAGAAATCAGCAGTGGGAAAGCCGAGAGCACGTATATTTTTGGGTGTGAGCTTCTATAAATACAGAGGTGAAATCAAGGTATACGTGCCAAAGAAATCAAAGAAGCGTTTCGAAGAAAAGCTGAAGTACATTACGAACCGTAATTACTCAATTGATATGGAATCGCGCATTCAGAAAATTAACTACTTAATTCAAGGATGGGGAAACTATTTCAAAGTTGCCGACATACAGTCTTACGCTAACAAAATAGATAGCCATATTCGAAGAAGATTAAGGGCATGTCGATGGAAAGAATGGAAAAGAACCATCTCAAAATATAGAAACCTCAAAAGATTAGGAATCAGCCATAACGATGCCTATAAAATGGCCAATACCCGCAAAGGGTACTGGCGCTCCTCGAACAATCCAATCGTCAATCGAGCATTAAACAATAAATATTGGTTAAAACTCAAGTTGAAGAACCTCGCTACAATCATAAATCCAACATAAAACTTTTGAACCGCCGTATACGGAACCGTACGTACGGTGGTGTGAGAGGTCGACTAGCCAATTAATGGCTAGTCTCCTACTCGATTATTTCATAAATATATCCGAATGTTACTTGCAACGAGGAATCGATGTGTTTATAATTCCTAGTAGAATGATAAAGATTGAGGGGTACAGCAAATGTTACATCAGTTTTCACGAAACGAGTTAGCAATCGGTACAGAAGGACTCGAAAAATTAAAAAATACAACCGTTGCAATATTAGGGATAGGCGGTGTGGGTTCATTTGCGGCAGAGGCATGCGCGCGAAGTGGGGTAGGCCGTATTATTTTAGTTGATAAAGATAATGTCGATATTACAAATGTTAATCGTCAATTAGTAGCGTACTTATCAACAGTTGGTAAATCAAAATCAGGTGTGATGAAAGAACGTATCGCGGACATTAACCCTGAATGTGAAGTAATCGATATGCATATGTTCTATACGGAAGAAACGTATGAACAATTTTTTGCACAAGGTATTGATTATGTCATCGATGCATCCGATACAGTGATATACAAAATTCATATAATGAAAGAATGTTTAAAACGAAATATCCCTATGATTTCAAGTATGGGTGCAGCGAATAAAATGGATCCAACACGATTCAAAATTGCTGATATTTCGAAAACACATACCGATCCACTTGCGAAAGTAATTCGTACAAAACTTCGTAAAGAAGGAATTAAAAAAGGCGTAACGGTTGTATTCTCGGATGAATCGCCAATCGTTGTACGACCAGAAGTAGCCCAATACGTAGGTAAACCTGAAGCAGAAATTCGTAAAGCACAATTACCACCATCTTCAAATGCGTTCGTGCCATCTGTAGCAGGATTGATCGCAGCAAGCTGGGTTATTAATACAATTTTAAAAGACGTTCAAATTAAGCGCGTACAAGATTAACTTTAAAGTAATATTTTAAGGAACTATTATTACGAAGAAAGGCTGTATTAAAAGTCAATTTTAATACAGCCCCTTTTTTATCCAATTATTTCAACCGCTTGTTTGTAAGTATCTTCAATGTTTTTCGTTACGGTAAATTGATCATGATTAATTTTTTCGAGAATATTACATAATTGGTCAATTGAATTTGTGCTTTGTTCAATAATGGCTGCAAAATCATTGGTAGAGACTTCAATTGATTTTCCGTTTTGTTCAATTGTATGGACGTTCGTAGAAAACTGTGATAAATTTTGTTGTAATTTTTTTATTGCGTCAAATAAATTCGTAAACGTTCTGTTCGAATCATCAACCATTTCAACTTGGCCAGTCACGTGATGAAGTCCGTTATTTAAACGCTCGAGTGCTTGCTTGTTGAATAAATTAACCTCATCTAAATTTCGATCGATTTTTACGACCGTTTCATCGGTAATACTTGCTAATTTTCGAATTTCATCGGCTACAACGGCAAAGCCTTTGCCATGTTCGCCTGCACGTGCTGCTTCAATGGAAGCGTTAAGGGCAAGCAAGTTTGTTTGTTCAGTAATTTTTTTGATGGAGAGAGCAAAATCATTTGTTTCTGTAATCTTGTTCGATAACGAAAGGAATGTCCCATTTAATTCATTAAAGAAAGATGTGAAAGTATCGATTTCATTTTTGAGTTTTGTCATCGAATTGGCACCATCGACTGCGCTCATACTAGCATTCTCAGCTTCATTAATAATTTGGTTTAATTCAAAAACGATGGATTGAAGCGCTGTATTCGTTAATTCTGTACTTTGGACAATATCATGAACATGAGCAGATTGTTTGTGCGCACCGTTGCTAACTTCCTTTAAAGAAGCAAGCATTTGTTGATGGGCAGCACTTGAGTGATTAGTACTATCTGTGATCAGTTCGAGTTTTCCGGTAATACTTTGGACAGAAGTTTCGAGGCGTTGATGCAAAGCCTCTTCGTGGAATGCACGTTCGTTTGCATCGACCATTAATTTCTCAATATTAAAAATCATATTTTTGTTTTGACGTACTTGAAGGAAAATAGCGATTGCCATTAAAGTTTGCGTCACGAAAACATTGGCAGGGTCAATCGCAAAACCAGAAGTATCCATTGTAAAGTTAAAAATCAAAGCAAGTGTTGAACCGATATAACCAGTAACAAGAACTTTAATTTTATTGTGTACACTACTTAAAATTAAAACAAAGATACTCAAAATGATTGTAGCAAGCGTTACTTTATTCGTCGCAATTGTTCCATAAACAGTAATCACAGCGGCTATTGTTACGAAATATGGAAAATAAGGCTGGATGACACGAACTTTTCGCTGAATCGCATAAAAAATAAATGCAAACGTAACCGGAATAATTAAAGAAAGTGCGACTCCAACTGGACGATCAATAAAGATTTGTGCAACTCCACCTAAAACAG
The DNA here is from genome assembly GCF_003073375.1 of Lysinibacillus sp. 2017. Classification (NCBI taxonomy): domain Bacteria; kingdom Bacillati; phylum Bacillota; class Bacilli; order Caryophanales; family Bacillaceae; genus Lysinibacillus; species Lysinibacillus sp. 2017. The sequence continues at coordinate 2,424,902 of NZ_CP029002.1, read as the reverse complement.
CTGCTATCCCATAGACAAGCATGAGAATCGTATTCTTTTCTATTAAGTCTTTTTTCTTAAGCTCCTCAATAAGCATAACGACACACCTTTCGATTAATTTTTTGTATTTTCTGTCAAATATATACTTTTCATTAATTTATACAACATATTACTTCAGCTGTCACGCTTTTTTGAATGAGCATTCATTAATTTTTCGTTTCGTTATTATTGTGATAAAATAAATGTAACGAATTGGAAAGGGATTATTTCGATGAAAATTCAGGAGTTAGAATACCGTGGAATAAATTTAATGGATGTTGTTGGAACAGTGGAAATCGCTATAGATGCCGATCGAATGACAGTTCATGTATTTGATACACAGCAAATAGTTGAACCAGAATATCATTTTCAAACGAAGTCCTATACGTTGAGTGAAGGGTTTTTTAAGTTGGCGATAGTGTTAAAACAAAAGCAATTTTTCTTAGAAAGTAAAGATGAAAATTTGGAACAATGGATTGATTTGCATACGTGGATTTTTTATTGTTCAAATCAATCGATTAAAAAATATGGTCAGGGTGAAATGACAGTCATTCAAAAAGAGCAATTCAAACAATGGATTGATCAACCTGAAGCATCTTTAGAATATTATCCTAAATATTTTTTGCGTTTGAAGTAAGAATTAAAATAATTCAAATAACATAATATTCTATTAAAAGGTGGAATATGGCAAAATTAAGTCGGGTTTTTAATGATTTTTCCATTTTCAAAGTTTGACGTTTTTTTTTTGCTATAGTTAGGGTAGTAATATTATAAGTATATGGGATGGTAGGGAGGAGACGGTTTATGAATTTTGAACTAAAAAATGATTTATTAAATTTACCAAATATAGAATTAAAAATGGATCATATCGTATTTGATCATATTGATACAAAGCCAAATTGGTCAAAGGCTTATGAAATGTTAGATGAGCTTTTACAAAAGATGGCAGTAGGTTTCAATGCTTCAATTGAGCGAAAAGAGGGGGCGTTACCGAAAGCCTCAACGTATTGGGTACCATTTATGAATATCGCTTCTAAGCTTTTGTATTTCACAGGCTTAGCGCATTCGAATTTAATCAATGCAGAGGACGAGGATGCTAAAACTCACATCGTAAAATTATACCAAATGAGTGTTGCGTGTTTACCAAATGCTCAAGTTGAAGAAAATGAAGAATTTTTAACTGAAGTGAAGAAGAGTATTATTGCAATTGCACCTCAAACAAAGCAACCTGTTGAAATTTCAACATCAAGTACAGTGGATGAATGCATTGCTAAATTCGAAACATTTTCAAAAACATATAAATGATGTAATACATGTGCTTAATAAGTTCAATCTTATTAGGCATTTTTTGTTGAATGTAAAGCTATTATTTAGTTTGATTTTTCGAATATAGCTAGAAAAAGGAGGATTGCCCGTTTTGTTGAGCAATCCTTTTTTCTATTTTTGAAACGATTTCAACTTCTCATAAATCGCGGCCATGCGTTTTTCTTCTCCTGCAATAATTGGTTTATAAAATTCAGTGCCAACCAGTTCATCGGGTAAATATTGCTGATTGACCCAGCCACCGAATGTCCCAATGGGTGTGTTATGTGGATACTGATAACCAACATGTCCGAGCTCTATTGCTCCTGCATAATGGGCGTCTTTTAAATGGTTTGGAATCGCCCCAGTTTTTCCTTCATGAATCGCCGCTATTGCAGCATCTAGTGCTTGATAGGCTGAATTTGATTTATCTGATAGGCACATTTCTACAACCGCCGTTGCGAGTGGTATACGTGCTTCAGGCAATCCAAGTTTTATCGCTGCTTCTGTGGCGGCTTGTACATGTGCACCGACAGCTGGATTGGCTAATCCAACATCCTCATAAGCCATCACAAGTAATCTTCTACAAACGGCTACTAAATCTCCATTTTCGAGTAAGTTTGCTAAGTAAAACAGTGCGGCATTCGTATCACTGCCCCTAACTGATTTTTGCAACGCCGATAGTAAGTTATAAAAGTGAGAGCCACCTTTATCTCCGAATACGCCAATGCGTTTTGCTAAAGCATCGATCGCATTGTCATTTAAAATTGTTACATTATCTACTTCATCAGAAGCATAGTATACAGATTCTAATAAGGTTAAAGCTTTTCGTGCATCTCCATTACTGGCATTTGCAATACGTTCAAGCTGATCGTCTGTCACCGTGATTTCGTAATGACCCAGTCCTCGTTCTTTGTCTGCTAAAGCATATCGAAGCAGTTGCTCTACATCTTTTCCTGTTAACCGTTCTAATTGTAAAATCTCTCCACAACGTGAGCGAATGGCTGGATTCACATCATGAAATGGATTTTCCGTTGTCGCGCCAATTAATACAATCGAACCGTTTTCCACATGGGGTAGTAGTGTATCTTGCTGCAACTTATTGAAACGATGGATTTCGTCCAAAAATAAAATTACTTTTCCGCTCATCCGTGCATCCATTACGACTTGTTCAATATCTTTTTTACCTGCGTGCGTCGCGTTTAGTGCGAAGAAAGGTAATTTTGAGCTGCCTGCAATCGCATTGGCAATCGAGGTTTTTCCAACTCCTGGAGGACCGTATAAAAGCATCGATGGAACATGACCTTTTTCAATCATTTTAAAAAGTGGAGTTTCTGGACCGATAATATGCTGCTGACCGGCAATTTCTCGTAAAGTACGCGGTCTCATTTTATAAGCTAATGGCTCATTTTGCATGATGAATCGCTCCTTTTGTGTCTTTCTTGAGATAATGATAAAGTATTTCCGAGTGGAATAAAAGGTGTTATGTTATAATGTAGGGTATATATGGACTAGAAAATAGAGGTGTTAAGATGAAAATATCAACTAAAGGTCGTTATGGTTTAACAATTATGATTGAATTAGCAAAACATCATGGCGAAGGTCCGATTCCCCTGCGTAAAATTGCGGCTGAAAAGGGATTATCTGAAGCATACTTAGAGCAACTTGTGTCACCATTACGCAATGCGGGATTAGTGAAAAGTGTGCGCGGAGCTTATGGTGGCTATATGTTAGCGCATAAGCCAAATGAAATTTCTGCAGCAGATGTAATTCGTGTTTTAGAAGGACCAATTCAGCCCGTTGAAGGAATTGAAAACGAAGAAGCTCCACAACGTGAATTGTGGATGAGAATTCGAGATGCAGTCAAAAATGTATTAGATACAACGTCAATTGACGATTTAGCGAAGTATACAAATGAAGAAGTAGCAGACGGTTATATGTTCTATATTTAAACCGTTTAAAAGGAGTATTAACAGTTATGAACACAATTTATCTCGATCATGCGGCCACTTCACCAGTTGCCCCTGAAGTAATTGACGTCTTTGCTCGTGCAATGGCAGAAATAAGTGGGAATGCATCGAGTATTCATACAGATGGTCGTCTAGCACGAAAAGCATTAGACGAAGCACGCAGCGTGTTAGCCAAAAAAATTAATGCCAAACCAACCGAAATTATTTTCACAAGTGGTGGTACAGAAGCTGATAATACAGCGATTTTTGGTACAGCGTATGCACGTCGACAAGAAGGTAAGCATATTATTACGTCTCAAATTGAGCATCATGCGATTTTACATGCGTGTGAAAAATTAGAGCGTGAAGGCTTTGATGTTACGTATTTACCTGTGGATACTTTTGGTCGTGTTTCCGTTGAAGATGTCAAAAACGCGTTACGTGACGATACGATTTTAGTATCGATTATGTTTGGTAATAATGAGGTTGGAACGATTCAACCAATTGAAGAAATTGGTGCACTATTAAAAGATCACCAAGCATCGTTTCATACAGATTCAGTTCAAGCGTTTGGTTTAGAAAAAATTGATGTAGCAGCTATGCATATTGATTTATTAAGCGTTTCTGCACATAAAATTAACGGACCAAAAGGCATCGGGTTTTTATATGCAAAACAAGGGCTAAAATTTGCGAACTTTATGTACGGTGGGGCACAGGAGAAAAAACGTCGTGCTGGTACAGAAAATGTTCCAGCTGCAGTTGCTTTTTCAAAGGCAGCCCAAATTTCAGAAGAAAAAGCTTCAGAGCGTAAAGTGAAATACACTATGTATAAAGCAATTTTAATTGAGGAATTCCAAAAAGCAGGTATTGAATTTAAAGTGAATGGTCATGAACAGCATGTACTAACTCATGTGTTCAATGTGACGTTCCCAGGAACAGATGTAGAGTCATTTTTAATAAATTTAGATATGGCAGGCGTTCTTGTATCAAGTGGTTCAGCATGTACAGCAGGTTCAATAGATCCTTCTCATGTGTTAGTTGCCATGTTTGGTAGTAACGCGCCAGAACTTCGTAGTTCCATTCGCTTTAGTTTTGGGGTAGGATTATCAGATGAGTTAGTTCGCGAGGCAGGGAAGCGTACTGCGGAAATTGTCAAACGACTAACGTAACTTCTTGATGTGGGTATGAAAACACCTATATAAAGAAGTTATAGTCTCCGGCGGATGTCACGAATTCAGCTAGGATTACTTTGTGCAAGCACAAAGCCAAATTCTAACGCGAGTTTTGCCGAGGTATAAGTGATTAAAAGTAAAGACTTCGCGCCTTTTACGCGATTTGTCTAAGAAAAGGTGAATAGTAAATGGTAGAAACAAGAGATCCATCACAAATCCGAGTAGTAGTTGGTATGAGCGGTGGGGTAGATTCATCAGTAGCAGCCTATCTTTTAAAAGAGCAAGGCTACGATGTTATCGGTATTTTTATGAAAAACTGGGATGATACAGATGAATTTGGTGTATGTACAGCAACAGAGGATTATGAAGACGTAATCGCTGTTTGTAACCATATCGGCATTCCGTATTACGCAGTCAACTTCGAAAAACAATACTGGGATAAAGTGTTTACGTACTTCTTAGAAGAATACAAAGCAGGACGTACACCAAACCCAGATGTAATGTGTAACAAAGAAATTAAATTTAAAGCATTTTTAGAACATGCACTAGCTTTAGGTGCAGATTATTTAGCAACAGGTCACTATGCACGTGTGACACACGATGAAAATGGTGTTCGTATGCTACGTGGTATTGATAGCAACAAAGACCAAACATACTTCTTAAACCAATTAACACAAGGTCAGCTCGAAAAAGTAATGTTCCCAATTGGAGATTTACCAAAACCGGAAGTGCGTAGAATTGCAGAAGAAGCAGGTCTAGCAACTGCAAAGAAAAAGGATTCAACAGGGATTTGCTTTATCGGTGAACGTAACTTTAAAGAGTTCTTAAGCCAATACTTACCCGCACAGCCTGGCAATATGGAAACATTTGAAGGCGAAGTTAAAGGAAAACATGATGGATTAATGTACTACACATTAGGTCAACGTCATGGTTTAGGCATCGGTGGCGATGGTGAACCTTGGTTTGTTATCGGAAAAGACTTAGAACGTAATGTTTTATATGTGGGACAAGGCTTCCATCATGATGCCTTATATTCAGAAGCATTATCAGCAGTGAAAATGAGCTTTACTAGTGAAGTGAAAACAGGCACATTTAACTGCACAGCAAAATTCCGTTATCGCCAAGAAGATTCAGCAGTTACGGTTACGATGCGTGAAGATGGATCGGCTTTCATTGAATTTGCTGAACCAGTACGCGCAATTACACCAGGACAAGCAGTCGTATTATACGACGGAGAAGAATGTCTAGGTGGCGGTACGATTGATGAAGTATTTAAAAATAGCGAAAAATTAACGTATGTAGGTTAATGATCGGTAGACGTTCATGAATAGGTGAGCGTCTATACGTTTGTTTGAGGTGAAATGAATGGATACAAATTATAACGAAATCGGCATTAAAGCGTTCCAAGAAAAACGCTACGAAGATGCAGCACAAGCATTTACACAAGCCATTGAAACAAATCCTGAAGAAGCTGTAGGCTATGTGAATTTTGGTACATTACTTGCGGCTATGAACGATATTGAACGTGCAGAGCGCTTCTTCCAAAAAGCGATAACAGTCGATGAAAAAGCAGCAACAGCCTATTACGGATTAGCCAATCTTTATTTTGAAGCTGAGCGTTTCACAGAAGCTGCCAAATTATATCAAAAAGCAATCGATCACGGCATTGAGGGCGCAGATGCATACTACATGCTAGCAAAAAGCTTTGAGCGTGAAGAACATTACAAATTAGCATTACCATTTATGCAACGCGCGGCAGAAATTGCACCGAAAGATATTCAAATTCGTTTAGCTTATGGGATTTTATTATGTACATTAGAAATGTTTGAATTCGCGAAACCAGAGCTTGAATTCGTCATCGAAGAAGATTGGAATAATGCAGATGCCCATTACAATTTAGGTGTACTCTATGCGGTTTCAACACAAGATACAGATAAAGCAAAATATCACTTGAAACAAGCATTCACGCTACAACCGAAATTCGATCAAGCAAAATATATTTACGATATGATTTGTCAGCGAGCTAATTAAACATAGGACCTTATACTTCGAATATTGGAGAAGTATAAGGTTTTTATTTTTATGGCTCATCACCATAAGTTGGGGATGACATAATTTTAGGATTCAAAGTGATTCCTTTTTAATCTAGTCCGTTCTGCTACGCTTCGGGGGACGCTTTCCTGGGGGCGTGGCTCCATCTAAACTTGAAAATAGTTTAAATGAAAGAGTGTTCATCATAAATGAAACCATGGCATTCACTTTCATTTCAATAACGAAATAGGATTCAAAATTCACCTAGAATAGAGGATAAACTTGATCAATACCCGCCGCCTCGCGATAGCGCAAGCGGTATTATCAGACGCATTTAACCAGGTTAAATGAATGACACTTTGTATTGGAGGGCCTTGCCTTGCAAGCGGCATTAAAGACAGTAGTATGGACACGTACCACGTGGCCATAATGCGGTCATGCCGTAGAATCGAAATTTGGTCTAATTAATGACTTGGGTGGACGTGTCCCATGATTATTACGAGCTAAATGAACTATCGTAAACCTGTTTAAATAGTTTGAAAATTCCGTTTAGAAAAGTTACAATGAGTAATAGAAATGCAATGATGAAAAAGAGTAGTAAAGTGTCGTTTTTTAGAGAGCTAACGGTTGGTGGAAGTTAGTAAACAAACTTTATGAATGGACTTTCTAGCTGCGCAGAGGAAATGCTGCGCCGTAGCACTCACGTTACGAGTAGTTGAGTGGACTAATTTTTTTAGTCAATAAAGGTGGCACCACGGCTCTTTCGTCCTTTACATACGAAAGGGCCTTTTTGTGTTTTTTTAAGCCGAGCTGAGGAGAGATGAGAGATGAGTATGAGAGTTGAAACGAAAGATTATGTACTGAAGCAAATCAATGGCGATACATTAACGCCAATTTCCATTTTTATCGCATTACAAGGGAAAAACAAAATACTATTTGAATCGAATGCAAAATTTAAACAAAGTGGTCGGTATTCATTTATCGCCTGTAATCCGATTGCAGAATTAAAGGGCGGACAGGTTGAAAGTGAATTTTATAAGCAAGGTCAAGAGATGCAACGAATTCAAAAACCTGTATTACAAGTGTTAAAGCAATTACTCCCAATTCGAAATGGAAACTATCCTTTTGCCTTTTTTGGTGGAGCAATTGGTTATTTTGGCTATGAAACGGCTTTCCATTTTGAACAGATTGGTGAAGTTGTAAATGATGTTTATGAAATGCCAGATGTCCATGTATTTTTTTATGATACGTTTATTGTTTTCGATCATCTCCTGCAACAAGTAACGATTGTGGCGATTGATTTATTTCAAGAAGGGCGTAGTGTCGAAACGATGGAGCAAGATGTGGCTACATTTGAACAAATGCTGAAAAAGAAGCTACCACAGTATCCAGCGCAGAAAGTGGACGTAGAATTTTACCCGACAATCGAAAAAAGCCAATTTATCGAAATGGTAGAGAAAGCAAAAGATCATATTCGTCGCGGGGATATTTTCCAAATTGTTTTATCCCAAACATTTGAAGCACACTACGATGGAGATCCGCTTCAGTTATATCGGAAATTGCGCACTTCAAACGCTTCACCCTATATGTATTATATAGATTTTGGGAATTATACGATCCTAGGTACATCACCAGAAAGTTTAGTGAAAGTGCAAGATAGAATTGTAACAACGAATCCAATTGCTGGTACGAAGCCGCGTGGTCAGTCCGTTGGAGAAGATGAAGCAATAGCCGAAAAATTACTGCAAGATGAAAAAGAGATAGCCGAGCATAAAATGTTAGTGGATTTAGGAAGAAATGATGTGGGACGTGTGGCTCAAATTGGAACGGTTGAAGTAACGAAGTTCATGGAAATTGAACGCTATAAATTTGTTATGCACATCGTATCAGAGGTGAAAGCGAAATTACGTGAAGATGTGCATTTAGTAGATGTACTTGCATCTAGTTTACCTGCTGGAACGGTATCAGGTGCACCTAAAATTCGAGCGATGCAACTAATCAATGAGCTAGAGAAACGAAAACGCGGTGTATATGCAGGGGCAGTTGGCTATTTATCAACGACAGGAAATATGGATTTAGCACTTGCAATTCGTACAATGGTTGTCAAGGATGAGAAAGCATATGTGCAAGCAGGGGCAGGTATTGTTTATGATTCACTTCCAGAGATGGAGTACGAGGAAACCCTAAATAAAGCGAAAGCGTTATTGGAGGTGCGCGTATGATTTTACTCATCGATAACTATGATTCATTTACGTACAATTTGTATCATCAAATTGCAAGCTGCGGGCAAGAGGTACATATTGTCCGAAATGATGCCATAACGGTAAAAGACATTCGAGAACTAAATCCAAAAGCGATTATCATTTCCCCAGGACCCGGTGAGCCACACGAAGCTGGAGTTGTGCTTGAAATGATTCGTACTTTATATAAGGAATATCCGATTTTAGGTATTTGCCTTGGACATCAAGCAATTGGGGAAGCATTCGGTGCGCGTATCAACCGTGCAAACCATATTATGCATGGGAAGACGAGTTTACTGACCTATAAAAAGAAAGGCCTCTTTTCTGAGTTTGATTGTGAACTGGAAGTTATGCGCTATCATTCACTCGTTATTGAAAAGGTAACACTACATGAAGATTTAGAAGTAATCGCAACGTCCGTAGATGACGGTGAAATCATGGCGATTCAACATAAAACGTATCCACTTTTCGGTCTTCAATTTCATCCCGAGTCAATCGGAACAAAAACAGGAACTGATATGATCCGAGCATTTTTACAAAAAATCGGGGTACAAGTATGATCCCAAAAGATAAATTTGATGTAGCTGCAGTAGAACAATTGAAGATGAAAAAGCTACTAAAAAAGCATTACTAAATTTTGAACCGTAAATAAATCGCCTAATCTTTTAACGGTTAGGCGTTTTTATTATGTAAAAAAATTTTTTGAGGAAAATGCGTCCAATTGAAAATTTCTGCCGTCTATAGGGTTGAAAGGAGGACATAAAATGGACATTGAACAATTGATCGATACATATAGCGATTATTTATATCGCATTGCCTATATTTATACAAAAGATCGAACGGTCGCCATTTGTGTTGTGGTTTATGGTGTATTAGTCGTCAGAAAAATTTTGCCGTTAACCATTGAACTAGAAAAAAAAGATGAATTTTTATGGTAGTGAAAATAAGAGGGCCGTCACAGAATAAATGAATTATTCCGTGACGGCCCCTACCTTGTTTGAAACTTCTTATAATTGAGCGACAAGTATCATAGGTATATGTTTTGAAAATTTTTCTCCAGCAGTAGCCCAATATTCTTCTTTTGCTACGTCACGTAAAAGGTTTTAAGAAGTTATGAATTATTACAGTAGTTTTGAAATATCATTTTCTGCTTTTAGTGGATTGTCTTTTGGAGCGTAGCGTTTTACCACATTGCCGTCACGATCAACTAAAAACTTCGTGAAATTCCATTTTACGGATTGCCCTAATAAACCTTTTGTTTCGGAAGTTAGGTGTTGGAATAGTGGATGTGCTTCTGACCCATTCACTTTAATCATTTCATGCATCGGAAATGTTACACCGTAATCTAAACGGCAAAACTCTGCAGCATCTGCACCAGATGTTAATTCTTGCTTGAATTGATCTGAAGGGAAGCCAAGTACAACAAAGCCTTGGTCTTTATATTTATCGTAAAGCTCTTCTAATTGAGTAAATTGTTTTGTGAAACCACATTTACTCGCGGTATTAACGATCATCATGACATCGCCTTTATAACGATTTAAGTCATATTGTTCACCTTTTTCAGTCTTGACAGGGATTTCGTATATATTCATCTAAATTCCTCCGTTCTATTACTGTTATTATCGTATTCTTCCTAATCGTACAAAAAATAGTTTGTACTGTAAAATAAATTCCCTCTTTAAAATCTAAATATAATTTTATAAATCTTGTCGAAACCATGTCAGCGTAAGGGAATAATAGAGGAGGTATGACAGTTGTCACTATGTTGCGATAGTGTTTACGCTTACATTTTGAATAGAGAGAAAAATTGAAGTTGAGGAGTTAATTTTATTATGGGTAAAAAGATTGCGTGGGTTACAGATTCTGCTGCACTTTTAGCAGAGGATTTTATTAAAGAACATCATATTCATGTGCTTGCATTAAACATTGTTTTTGAAGAAGGTGCCTTACGAGAAACAATTGATATGACACACGATGAATTTTACGATAAATTAAAGAAATCTAAAATACATCCAAAAACATCACAGCCAACTTTTGGTGAGCATGTTGCATTGTATGAAAAATTAAAAGAAGAAGGTTATGACGCGGCAATTGCGATTCATACATCTGAACAACTTTCAGGTACGGTTTTAAGTTCACCAATGGCAGCAGAACAAGCTGGGTTCAAAAACTATGTCATTGATGCAAAAATTGGATCTTATCCGATGCAGGTGATGCTAGAATTAGGATTAAAGTTAGAAAAAGAAGGGCTACCGCCAGAGCAAATCGTAAAAGAAATCGAAGCGATTCGAGGTAATGCAGAGTTAGCATTCATTCCTGCTAGCTTAGAGCAATTACATAAAAGTGGTCGCGTATCAGGTACGGCGATGTTTTTAAGTAATCTCCTTAATATTAAATTAGTCATTGAATACAACAAAGAAGGCGGCGTTGAAGTTGCGCAGAAAGTTCGTGCAGATAAACGTGCAAAAAATGCTGTCATCGAAAAATTACAGCGTGCTATGGCAAAATCACCTGTACAAGAAGTAGCCGTTATTAATTGTAATAATGAAGCTGGGGCAAAGGAATGGAAAAAGGAATTACAAAAGCAATTCCCCGAAATTACATTCAAGCCAACGCCATTATCGGCATGTGTAGGTGTACATGCAGGTGAAGGAACATTAGGTTTAACATGGGTTCGAAATTAAAAAGTGAAAGCAGGCCATCCAAAATGGATGGACCTGCTTATTTTTATGAGTGCATGTTAACTTCTGTTACATGCTTTGTACGTTGAATGAAATGAATCATCATAGCTAAGCCAAAAGTGACTACTAAAGCGGAAGAAATGAAAAGAATAATCCCACTCCAACCAAAATTTAACCAGAATACGCCACCTAATGTACCACTAATACTAGATCCCATATAGTAAGCGAACAAATAGAGAGAGGATGCTTGTGCTTTGTCCTTATTTGCAAGTTGACTTACCCAGCCGCTCGCAATGGAATGAGAGCCGAAAAAACCGAAAGTAAAAATGACTAGGCCAATGACTTTAATGGATAAGTGTGCAGGTGATGTCAGTACGACACCCGTAATCATAATAAGTATGCCTATATACAGAACGCGTTGACGACCAAATTTATCTGACAAACTACCGAACCAAGCAGAGCTCCATGATCCAACTAAATAGACGATAAAAATCCAACCAACTACTGCTGTATTTAAATTGTACGGAGGCTCTACTAATTTAAAGCCAATATAGTTATACATAGTGACGAAGCTGCCCATTAGTGTAAAGCCAATTCCGAACAAGCACAGTAATTGTGTATTTTTTAAATGTGCAAGTAATGAGTGAGTAAGCGGCTTCCATTTTAAAGGGCGTGGGATGAAATGTTTCGATTCAGGTAATGCCCAAACAAAATAGCAGCAAATGATTAGGCTAAGAATTCCAAGAGTAATCATGCCGACTTGCCAGTTGAAATAGTGTGTCATCGTCCCCATAATAACACGTCCTGATAATCCTCCAATCGCATTCCCGCTAATATATAACCCCATCGCTGCTCCGAGACTTGTTGGTTCCATTTCTTCGCCCAAATAGGCCATCGCAATTGCAGGAACTCCCGCAAAAACAAAACCTTGCACAATACGTAGTAGCAATAATACTTCAAAAGTTGGGGAAAAAGCTAAAACGAGTGTTAATGCAGACGCTGCGAAAATGGAGAAGGTCATCAGTTTTTTTCTACTCCAAGCTTCAGATAGAGAACCAAATAAAAGTAAACTAAAGGCAAGTACTCCTGTCGCTACAGACAATGAAAGACTAGCAATTGCGGGGGAAATCCCATACTCCTTAGCAAACTGAGGCAATAACGGCTGTGTAATGTAGAGATTAGCAAATGTGATGAATCCCGCTGCGAACAAGGCCAGATTTGTTAACGAAAATGCTTTTGTTCCTTTTTGTATGTAATTCATAGAAAAAATCCTTTCAAGTGACAAAAATCCTAACAACCGTTTTGAATACTACATTTCTTCTATTATAGTAGACATGTCAAAATAAAGATAATTCATTCTAATTATGTTCCTTATAAATATAAGTAATAAAAAGAGGCTGTGCTAAAAGTCAAATTGACATTTATCACAGCCTTTCTACGTTATTCTTCGATTTTTTTACCTGTTATAACTTTGGCGATTTGTTCGATTGTCATATCAGAGCGTAAATCGAATGCTCCTTTTTGAATAGAACGCGCATACTCAGGCTTTGATAAAAATAATTCAAGTTCACGGCCGTTTGCAATAATCCCTTCATCCTCGACTTGCTGCCCAATGGAGTAAAGCGTTACATTTTCGTATATGTAGATGGTTGCTGAAAGAACATCTTCTGTATCGTTCTTTTCAGTAGACGTATTTGACATGATCTCTTTATCTTTTGATACAGATGCTGTTGGTGATTTTTGTTGCTCATTTGTAGGTTGCTCGAGTTGTTTTTCAAGCTTGGCAATTTTTGTCTCATATTCTTCAATTTGCTGTTCGTATTCTTTTATATCTTTTTTCTCTGAGTTCGGAGCAAATTGATCGTATAAGGCTAAGCTAGCACCTGCAAGAAATAAGCCTATTCCAAACGCACGCATAGAAGATTTCATTGGCGACCTCCAGTAGCGATGATTGATTGAATTTGACCATGCGTTAGTGTAGAGCGCTTACTAATTTCATCAATCGATAAACCTTGTCCATTTAATGCAAGTACTTGGCTCACTAAAATGCCGTTAATCGGTTTTTGAGTTTGCACTGGAGCAGTTGGCTGTGTTGCTTGTGCCTGTGCTGCTTTTACTTGCGCGGCCACTTGTTGAAAAGAGGCCATCGCATCTTGTTGTTTCATTTGGGCACTATTTGGCGATTTCACTTGGAAGTTTGGCTCTACAAGTAATTCTTCTTCTACCATTTTAATACGACGCTTCAATGAGTTTGTTTCTTGATAAATATTAATCGATAAATCTTCTAGTTCACGCTCAACTCTGGCTGATTTATCTTTAAAAAATAACGAAATGATGACAATGACAATCCCTGCAATCATCAGTATCGATGAAAGTTCAATAGGTAGTTCAATAGGTAGTTCCATAGGTAATCCTCCAATTCAACAGATTCTAACCTGTATTTTACCATAGGAAAAGTTATTAATAAATCATGCTAGATTTTTCGCGAGAGTGTGTTATAATGGTTAAGTCGTATAAATCATGCTCAAATAAATTTATATTCTTAATTTAGAGTGGGAGGGTTAATAATGCGCGTAAATATTACATTAGCTTGCACAGACTGCGGCGAACGTAACTACATTTCTAAAAAGAACAAGCGTAACAATCCAGAGCGTCTTGAACTTAAAAAATATTGCTCTCGCGAGAAGAAGTACACGCTTCACCGTGAAACAAAGTAATAATCGCTCAATTAGCCAAAACCACTTGTTGGTTTTGGCTTTTTACATGATTACTTGTTAAAAGCTTTTGTGATTTTATAATGAAGTCATTACCTGATGACAAAAGGTTTTAAATTTAATGAGAGAGTAGGGTACTTGTGTGGATAAAAAGACGCTTCGATTAAATGTACAGCAACAGTTAGAGAAAATGACGTATTTGGAATATTGTAACCGTTCGCAACATCTTGGAAAATTACTATTAAATGAAGATGCGATTATAGAAGCAAAAACCATTGCCATTACATTATCGAATCGCCCTGAAGTCGATACAATATATATCATCGAGCAACTGTGGAAAATGAATAAGCAAGTTGTCGTTCCAAAATGTACCCATGAAGACCGCTCAATGATGTTTTATGCCATCGAAAGTTTGGCTCAAACAGAACGGGCGTATCATAATATTTTAGAACCGATTCCTGACTACACTGAGCTTGTGGAAAAGGAGCAAATTGATACTATCATTGTACCAGGTGTCGTATTTGACCATGAAGGCTACCGTATTGGCTTTGGTGGTGGGTATTATGATCGCTATTTAAAGGACTTTAAGGGAACAAAAATTTCGCTAGCCTTTAATGAACAACTGATGAATCAAGTACCAAAAGCATCACATGATTTACCAGTGCATATACTAATTACAGAGACAGAGCGCATAGTTTGCGAATCGTCGTCGGAGGGAAATTAAATGGAGTCGATGTTAGACATTATAGGCTTATTAAAAAAATATGGTATTTACATTTATACGAAAGACCGCATTGGAGATTTGTATTTAATGGAAGATGAATTAAAAGAGTTATTTAAGGCAAGATTTATGGAGCCGAAAGATTTCCAAATGGCGCTGTTAATTTTAAGACAAGAAGAACGAAGACTTAAAGAAGGAAAAATTTAAAAATTTATTGTATAATAATGTGTAACGTTTTAGTAACTGCTAGTTTCACTGGGGATATTAAACGGAAGTCATGAAGATATGTCCAAGAAAGCAGCGGAAAAACAGACCGCTGTTTTATTATTTTGTGAAACTTTTCTTACACCAAAACGTATGTATATAGAGTGTAATTTTCAGAAATCATTTGCTTTTAATACACGTATTAAATTTTGTTGCGTATCGAAAGAAAAAAGATTAAGATAGATTTTGTTTCACGCAATAATTACATTACTAAAATAATTATATTAAACATTTAGAGAGGGATGTATAGGGTATGAAAAAATTTAATTGGCCTAAACATTCGATACTAGCGATTGCAGTAATTGCAACATGGATAAAAACCGTTTTTGTATATCAAATTAGCTTTGATATGGACATAGATAATGCAATGCAATGGGTGATTTTAATTATCAACCCAGCAAGCTTTTTATTATTTTTCTACGGCTTATCATTGTTCTTTAAATCGCAAAAAACGAGAAATCGTTATATCGTAGGTGGAAGTATACTATTAGCATTTGTCTTATACGGAAATGTAGCGTTTTATCGTTTCTATAATGACTTTGTTACATTACCGGTATTATTCCAAACAAGTAACTTTGGGGAATTAGGTTCATCGGCTGCAGCAATCATTAGCTTATCGGACTTATTATACTTTGCAGATGTCGCACTTATTTTATTAGCGATTAAGTTTATTCCAAAATCAGAAAAAATGACATTGCCAGTACGTAAAGATGCACGAAAAGCATATTTTGTTATGGCGACTGCGATGTTATTCTTAAATTTAGGATTAGCTGAAACAGAGCGTCCGCAATTATTAACACGTGCATTTGACCGTGAATTATTAGTAAAAAATATTGGTACGTATAATTATCATTTATATGACATTTACGTTCAATCAAAATCATCTGCACAACGCGCATTAGCGGATGGAAGTCAATTAGTGGAAGTCGGCAACTATGTACGTGCGAACCAAGCAGAACCGAATGATGAAATGTTCGGTAAATACAAAGATCGTAATGTTATTGTGATATCACTTGAATCATTACAAAATTTTGTTATTAACAATGATATGAATGGTCAAGAAATTACACCATTCTTAAATTCTTTAACACAAGATAAAGACACATATTACTTTAACAATTTCTATCATGAAACAGGCTTAGGGAAAACATCGGATGCAGAGTTTATTACCGAAAATTCATTATACGGCTTAGGTCGTGGTGCAGTATTCTTCACGCACGGTGAAAATACGTACAATTCAATGGCAGAGCGTTTAGGAGAAAATGGTTACTTTACAAACGTTATGCACTCAAATAATAAATCATTCTGGAATCGTGATATGATTTATAAATCTTTCAATGTTCAAAAATTCTATGATGTGGATTCATATGAAGTGACAGATGATAATTCTGTAAACTGGGGCTTAAAAGATATACCATTTTTCGAGCAATCAGCTGCTTTAATGAAAGAAATGCCACAACCATTTTATAGTCGTATGATCACATTAACAAATCACTTCCCGTTCTATTTGGATGAACAGGATCAAATGATCAATGAATACGATTCAAATTCAGGTACATTAAATCGTTATTTCCAAACAGTTCGTTATTTAGATGAATCGATTAAAGTATTCTTTGAACAATTAAAAGAGCAAGGATTATATGATAACTCGATTATCGTTATGTATGGTGACCATTATGGTATTTCTGAAAACCATAATAAAGCGATGGCAAAATATTTAAATAAAGAAGAAATCACACCGTATGATACGGCTTTATTACAATCGGTTCCATTCTTCATTCATATTCCAGGTTCGAACGACGGACAAGTAATGGAGGAAGCTTCAGGTCAATTAGATATCCGACCAACAATTCTTCACTTATTAGGTATTGATACATCGAAAGATATGCAATTAGGTGCGGATCTGTTCTCTGAAGAACATGAAGACTTTGTTATCTTCCGCGATGGTCGATTTGTTACAGACAAATCGGTTTATGCTGGAGAAGTATGTTATGACCGTGAAACTGGAGAAGAAGTTGGAATTGAAAATTGTCAGCCATATATTGATCGTGCAACGAAAGAATTAGATTACAATGATCAAATTATTAATGGTGACTTACTTCGTTTCTATGATGAAAAAACGGGGAATTTAAAAACTGATACTGAATCCACTAAAAAATAAGAATTAGTCAAAGCGTCTCAAAATTGAGACGCTTTTCTTGTGTGAATAAGACAGCATGACTTTTCAAAGCAATTCATATATGAAAAGGAAAAAACGTACCGTGATTATCACGATACGTTTTTCTTTTGCAATTAGTGATGAGTAGGTGGGTAGCCTTGATTTAAAACCGTCATAATGACAAACCAACCAAATACACCTGCAGCTACTAAATTAAAAACTACGCCTAGGATGTTTTTTTCTTTGATTGATTGGAATATGCCAACTACACCGAAAATTGCAACTAACCCGAAAATAACCATTAATAAGTTCATTAAAAATTGACACTCCTTTCGACATTACCAAATAATGTCGCAACAATATTCCTCTTTTATTGTAAAGGTTTCCAATTAATTTGTCGAGGCATAAAAATGACGTTTATATGAACGAATGCTTTTTTGTACGATTAACTATGGAGTACATTGTCCTAAACGTGAGATAGGGTACCTAATTGTGCTATTTGATGCTGGTGTCTTACTATGAATAAGAAAAACTGTATAATAAGGATGAGGTGATCGTGATGTTAAATGTTAGGGTATACAATCTTGGCCCTGTTCAAACAAATTGTTATATTATTAGTAATAAAAATAAGGATTGTTTAATTTTTGATCCAGGTGAGGAAGCAAACCGCATTGTAGGCGAATTACGAAAAAATGGGTTGAATCCATTAGCCATTTTATTAACACATACGCATTTTGACCATATTGGGGCTGTAGATGCGATTCGCGATACATATAAACTACCGTTATATGTGCACGAAAAAGAAGTGAAATGGTTAAATGATCCAATGAAAAACGGGTCAGGAAAATATGCGGAACTGCCAAATTATATAGTGAGAGCACCAGAAGAGCAGCATATTATTCGAACTGAAGGTCAAATGACAATTGGTGATTTTGCATTTGAAATAGCTTATACACCAGGACATTCTCCAGGTAGTGTGTCATTTATTTTTAAAGAAGATGGGTTCGCAATTGTCGGGGATACACTGTTTGAGCAAAGTGTAGGACGTACAGATTTGATTGGTGGTTCCATGACAGTTTTAATGAAGTCCATTCATGAGAAGTTATTATCACTTCCGGAAGATACGATTATCTATCCAGGGCATGGCGCATACACGACGCCAGCTGCAGAAATGGAGTCTAATCCATTTTTAAATGGGTTTTAAACTACAAAAGTGCTAAAACGCCCGTTAATCCCCGCCCCACACTGGAGAGCCCGACGCAAAAGTAAAAGCTACACCTTTTGCATGAGGGATCGAAGTGTTTGAGGGGATGGCGTTTTAGCCTGGACGTGACAAACACTTTATTCTCCAGCTGACCTGGATGCGATAGCGCCTGTTAATCCAGGCACAAAAAAACGACTGTCGCTTATTAAAGCGAAGTCGTTTTTTTTTAGTGTCCAGCACCTGGTGTGTGTAAGAACGTCGTGTAGTACGTAAATCCTGCAAAGAATACAGTTAAATACGCGCCAAAGATGTACATGTACATGCGTTCTGAAAGATTTAAGAAGCCTAATAATAAGAATAAACCTGTATTACCTACGAATAATAGCGAAACCTCGTTCATACCACCAAGGTAGAACATAACGGCGAAAATAGCTGTCCAGAATGCCATAACTTTATACATATTGCTCATGAAAAATTCCCCTCCTTTTACATAGAAATAGAATAATCTCTCATTTATTATAAAACAATCGTCTCTACAATGTAAACTGCAAGTTATGGAATAGTTGTGACAAACGAATGATTTTTTCCATTAGTCGCCAACTGTGATTTTATATTTACAAAAATCGCAAGACTGCAGCATGCTTTCAATTTGAACAAACTCATTCGTTTCAAACAGTATTTCTGTCTGCCCCCGTAAATAGGACTCATGTAATTTACAAATAATTTCACCATGTTGAGAAATTCGATCATGGAATGGGCAATTATAAATGGAGAAAATTAGTGATTTTGAATGTTGGTGTTCATGAATTTCCGGAACATAGCCAATAAGTTTGGCACTATTTGTTAAAATTTTTATTTTTTCTTCGAATGAAGGTGGTCGTTTATGTTTGCGTTCGTTTAGAAATTGTTGCATCGATTGTTTGCCGTCTTTAAAGCTGATTTGAATCGCTTTTTTCAGGGCTTCATCACCTAGCTCTTGGATTAATTCGACCGACCAATTGACTAATAACGAAGGGTCACGTCTAGGGAAGCTTAAATTGATACCTTCTTGTTTTGCTCGGTAAACACGACCTGGTCGCCCACCTTTACCTGTTTTTAAAAACTCCGCAGATATAACACCAATTTCAGAGAGCTTTGTTAAATGTAAACGTGCCACATTGGAGTGAATCTTAAATTCATCCGCGATTTCTTGTACAGTATAGTATTTTTTGTGCTGAAGCATGTATTCATAAATAGAAAAGCGCGTTTCGTCTGCTAACGTACTAGTTATTTTTATAGGATGGAGCATGATTTCACCTCACATTCGATGGAATTATAAAAGATGTTATGAATAGAATGTATTGAAATTTGTTGAGAAACTCGGTAGAAATTGTTTTGTAATAAGTGGAGCTTTCATCTTATTTTACATGAAATACCGTTGAAATTGTTCATTTATATAGAAAATATTGACCAAAAAGAAATTATTTGTTATTTCATAGGATTATTTAAAATTACGATTTATAATAACGCTAAGCTCGAGTGCAAGAAGAATATAGAAAATACTAGAGGTGATTTTCATCGAACAAGAATCAATGATTGAACAAAAATGTCTCCAATTATTACATCAAGCAAGTGAATATGAGGCGTCTGATGTGCACTTGCTCCCTCGTGAAAAAAATTTCAAAATTTTGTTTCGAAAATATGGCCGGTTCGTTCAAATGGGTGAATTCCCCAATGATTTGGCGGCACGAATGATATCTTATTTTAAATTTTTATCTTCGTTAGATATTAGTGAAAAGCGTAAACCTCAAAGTGGTGCCTTCCAAAAATCCATTCAAAATAAGAACTATTCTTTCCGAATTTCTACCTTACCATCTACCTTTCACAAAGAAAGCTTGGCAATCCGATTTTTGCGTCAGAACTTCACACGTCCAATTCCTACCATCTGTCATGATCCTAAGAGTGCAGAGACATTGACCAAACTTGTGGAGTATCCAAGTGGGTTGCTTTTAATTAGTGGTGCGACTGGCTCGGGCAAAACGACGACGTTATATTCACTTTTACACTATTGTGCGAAGGAATTGTCACGTCATGTTATTTCATTAGAGGATCCCGTAGAAAGTACACAGGAAGATCTCCTTCAAATTCAAGTGAATGAGCGCGCTGGAGTGACCTATTCAGCAGGATTAAAAGCAATTTTACGTCATTCGCCAGAAGTGATTATGGTCGGAGAAATACGTGATAAAGAAACCGCGCAAATTGCGATGGAAGCGGCCTTTACAGGGCATCTCGTCATCTCTACAATTCACGCGAAAGACACGGTGAATTGTTTATATCGACTATTAGATTTATCCATTTCGGTTGAAGATATGCGTCAAATGTTGTTAGCAATCGTGACTCAGAGTTTAGTTACAACAAAGACAGCTGAGTATAAAGCGCTTTTTGAAGTACTGATGGGCGAGCAATTACAAAACGCGTTACAACATGTTCAAGAAAAAAGAGACTATGAATTGCCGGAAGAATGTACAATAGTTGGTCAATTGAGCAGGTTGGAGGAGCAAGACTATGAATATACCAATCATTAAACATAGATCCTTTACCAAAATTAAAAGAAGGAAGGCTACCTCAAAAGTAAGTGAGCTACCGACATTTTTACATCGAATTAGCACACTATTAGGTGAAGGATATACGTTTGCTCATTGTATTGAAATGTTACTACCTTACCATGTGAAAAACTATGAAAATTTACAACAAGAAATTTCGTCTATTCTTCATAATGGAGGTAGTGTTGCTCAAGTATTTCAACAATTAGGATTGGACAATCAATATTTAGTTTCAATAGAACTAGCAGAAATGACGGGACAATTACAGGAAACGGTGCAAATTGTTGCAAAGCAATTAACCTTTGAACAAGAGGCAAAATCCAAATTAATGAAAGTATTAGCTTATCCCGTGGTATTGTTTATCTTTTTAATTTTCTTGTTTTTAGCGTTTCGTACGTATTTTTTACCGAACATGTCCTCAATGGTGTCATCGCGCGTTGATAGTGGGAAATCAACTAGTATTCAGTGGTCTACCTTTTTTTTGCATACGCCAGATTATATTATTGTGACCTTGATTCTTTTAAGTTTAACAATTGGTGGCTTTGTTCTATATGTTAGAAAAAAACGGATCGATATACAATTGAAACTATTATTTAAGTTACCATTTATCGGTTTGTTTTGGCGATTAGTATTAACACGACAGTTTTCAAGGGTACTAGGAAATTTGATTTTGGCAGGGTTTTCGCTACAGCACTCGTTAGAACATATTAAAAATCAAACGCATCAAAAACAACTCGCTTATGTTTCTAATGTCATACAATCTCGAGTGATTGTTGGGGATTCACTCGCACAGTCTGTTCGGAATGTTGGCTATTTCTATCCGAAATTTGATCATTTTGTTTCTCACGGTGAGACAAGTGGTTTATTAGGCAGAGAGCTAATCTTATATTGTGAATTACTAGACGAACGGCTTCAAAGTACCATTCACATATTATTAGCGATCATTCAGCCCGTGTTATTTATCGTTATCGCGATATGTGTTATCGCCGCATATTTAAGTATATTAATTCCAATGTATGACGTAATTGATTTTATTTAAAAGGGGTGTACCAATTGAAAAACGAACGTGGATTTACATTAGTTGAAATGCTAGTCGTACTATTAATCATTTCAGTGCTCATCTTAGTAACCATTCCAAACGTAGCCAAACATTTCTCATCAATCGATAAAAAAGGCTGCGATGCATATGTCCTAATGGTACAAGGTCAGGTGGAGGCGTACAAATTAGAAGAAAATAAGTATCCAAATGATGTAGGTGATTTAGTCGCTGAGGATTACTTGCAAGATGGCAATACAACTTGTCCGAATGGAGATAGTATAACGATTACACCAGAAGGTAAAGTGGTGGGTCCAGAGAGTAACTCAAATTGAAACGATTTTTTCGTGATGAACGGGGGTTTACTTTAATTGAAATGCTCGTTGTCCTAACGATTGTCATGGTGATGAGCTCGCTACTTGTCTATTATTCTCATGAAAAATTTCAAAAGCATCTCACTTATCAAACGATGAATCACTTTGAGCTACTTATTCGAATGACACAAATGTTGGCGATTGAGGAACGCTATCCTCATACATTTACTGTAAAAAACCGTACGCGCATTAGCATTAAAAGGCTCGAAGCAGATGAAGAACTAATGATATTGGATTTGCCGATAGGGCAGGAAATGATACTGACAACAAATAATGCACAATTATATTTTCGTACGAATGGGAATGTACGAAGTTTTGGCGCAATTACGTACGATTATGGAGAAGAGGCACATAACTATTCTATAAATATCGGGAAAGGCCGTATTGTAAAGAGGGTGATTATCTATCAATGAACATGGATTTTCATTTATTGAAACGCTTCTAGGAGTTATCATTTTATTTTTTCTATGTGGCACGATCATTCCTATTACTTTTCATATGAAACATGAAATGGCATCACAAAAGATGCAGACACATGCCGCGGAAGTTGCATTTAACGGTGCGTTAACCTATTCGCGTTACGGTAACCAAACGGGAATACAAGAAATAGATGGGATTGTTTATGAATGGTCTTTTGAAGGCGTAGGTATTTGTGTTTTCTATAAAAACGGGGAAAATCATGAGGAATTATGCGTATGATGCGAAATATTTTACAAAATGATAGAGGGTATACATTGTTGGAGAGTCTTTTTCAATTAATGGTTTTTATGATTTTTGCCTCAATTAGTGTATTAATGATTATTTGGTTTCGAGATTTGTATAATCTTGAAAAGAAAAAGGATGATGTAAATTGGGAACTCTTCGTTTATGATATAAATCAGTATAATGAACAGTCCATATCAGGGACTTTAACTGACAATGAAACCTTGCAAATGGTATTTTTAACAGACCCCAATGAGCAAGATGACCGAGTGTATAATTTTAAATTATCTGACGCGCATTTGTATAAAAGTTCTAGAAACGGAGGCTATGAAATCATGTTACCATTTGTAGAAAATTGGGATTTAACCGTTGACGGTTCAACTATTTTGATGAAAGTGGTGATGAAAGATGGCTCCATACGAGAAAGAAGAATCGTTAAACCGTATGTACAATAATGAGCGCGGGGTTATCTTTCCACTTGCAATCATTTTACTTTTTATTGTCACAGGAGCTGCCTTACACTATACAAATGCCTACTTAGCTGAATTAAAAATTTATAATTCATTGGAATCTATTTACGTTCGTGCTACGATAAATATACTAAATAGTATAGATAGATGAATCGAGCAACTCGTAATTAGAAGAAGGTGATAGCCATGCGAAAAATATATTTAGTTGGATTTATGGGGAGCGGAAAAAGTGCAATAGGCCGTCGATTAAGTTATTACTTGAAAATGCCCTATTATGATATGGATCATGAAATTGTACGCCAACAAGGAATGTCAATTCCAGAAATTTTCGAGAAATACGGGGAACAGCGATTTCGCGAAATCGAAAAAGAATTTTTACAAAGTTTTCGCGACGAAGCTTGTATCATTTCAACAGGTGGAGGCGTTGCCATGATTGAGGCGAATCGTAAAATCATGCGTCGTACAGGACTCGTATTTTTCTTAGATGCACGTTTCGAAGATATTTATATGCGTATAAGAAACGATAAAAACCGTCCTATTGTTCAAAAATCATCGGAGCAAGAGTTAGAAGAACTATTTAACCACAGACGGAAATTTTATCGGGAAGCAGGGCATATACAAGTATTAACTGCTAATCGCACATTGCGTCAAATTGTTGAATACATTGCATTCCAAGTAAAACGACTAAAAGGCGAATGGTAAATAGTATTATTGTTTTAATGTTCGTGTTTTCGACTAAAATCAAAAAAATATTGCGTTTACATCACATTCAATGTTAGGATATGGCTAAGAGTTATCTTAAAATCTTAGTTCAATATATTTCACGCGGATGATGGTACGGGGAGAGAACGTGAAGTCACGTCGCCGAAGGAGCAAATAGCAAATGCTATGAATCTCTCAGGCAAAAAGACTCGTATTGGACGCAACTCTGGAGAGCGCTGCAAACTTAAATTGTAGCCACCAAAGGGGAAAGCCTAAATTGTGATGGAAATTCAAATTTAGGTGTAACTTTCAGGTGCAAGGACAGAGAATCCCAATTTACGGGATTCGTCTGTCCTTTTTTTTCGCAATGAAAGGTAAGAGCTCTTCAAAATACATACTTTTAAGGAGGACATTGAAATGACAAATGAATTAAAACGTACACCACTTTTCGACGAGTATGCTAAGTATGGTGGGAAAACAATTGATTTTGGTGGCTGGGAGTTACCTGTACAGTTTTCATCTATTAAAGAAGAGCATGATGCAGTTCGCAATCGTGCGGGCCTTTTTGATGTATCGCATATGGGAGAAATCTTCGTCGAAGGTCCTGATGCACTTCCTTTTTTACAAAAAATGTTATCCAATGATATTTCTAAAATCGCAGTTTGCGGTGCACAATATAGCGCACTTTGCTACGAAACAGGCGGTGTTGTAGACGACTTATTAACATATCGTTTAGAAGACAACCGTTATTTACTTTGTGTCAATGCAGCAAATATTGAAAAAGACTTCGCTTGGTTACAGCAACATGTAGAAGGTGAAGTTACATTAACGAACGCTTCTGCTGACTATGCACAAATTGCACTGCAAGGACCATTATCTGAAGAAGTATTACAAACATTAACAGATACAGATCTTTCAACGATTAAATATTTCAAATTCCAAGACAACGTAACAGTCGCTGGTCATAATGTAATTGTTTCTCGCTCTGGTTATACGGGGGAAGACGGTTTTGAAATTTATGGTGCACCAGAAGCTATTAAAGATCTTTGGAACAAAATTTTAGAAGCGGGCAAAGACAAAGGTGTAGTTGCTACTGGACTTGGTGCACGTGATACATTACGCTTTGAAGCTTGCTTACCGTTATATGGTCAAGAATTATCAAAAGATATTTCCCCCCTTGAAGCAGGTATCGGTTTTGCTGTGAAATTAGCAAAAGAGCCACAATTTATTGGTCAACAAGCGCTAATCGAACAAAAAGAAAATGGTCTTCCTCGTAAATCAGTTGGGATTGAAATGATTGATAAAGGTATTCCACGTCACGGTTATAAAGTGTTTAAGGACGGCAAACAAATAGGTGAAGTTACGACGGGTACACAATCGCCGTTAACAAAACGTAATATTGGTTTAGCTTTAATTGACGCAACATTCGCTGAAGTCGGAATTGAAGTAGAAGTTGAAATTCGCAGTAAATTTGCGAAGGCAGTTATTGTGGAAACTCCATTTTATAAACGCAGTAAATAAAACTTTTGAAAAGAGGGTTATGTAATGAAACATCGTTATTTACCAATGACAGAACAAGACGCGCAAGAAATGTTACAAACAATTGGCGTTTCTACAATTGATGAGCTATTCGCGGATATTCCAGAAAAAGTACGCTTCCAAGGTGAGTACAACATTAAGGCAGCAAAATCTGAAGCAGCATTAATGAAAGAATTAGCGCAACTTGCAGCGAAAAATAAAGATACTGCTTGTAACGTATCATTCCTTGGTGCAGGTGTTTACAATCACTACAAACCAGTTGTAGTTGATCATGTCATTTCTCGTTCAGAGTTTTATACAGCGTATACACCTTATCAACCTGAAATTTCTCAAGGCGAATTACAAGCGATTTTTGAGTTTCAAACAATGATTGCTGAACTTACTGGAATGGACCTTGCCAACTCATCTATGTATGATGGCGGTACAGCATTAGCTGAAGCAGGTATGCTAGCTGCAGGGCATACACGTCGAAAAAAATTACTTGTTTCAGGTGCTGTCCACCCAGAATACAAAGATGTTGTGGCAACTTATGCATACGGCCAATCAATTGAAGTTGTAACGGTTCCTACAAAAGATGGAGTAACAGATATTGAAGCACTTAAAGGCTTAGTAGATGATCAAACTGCGGCTGTTATTGTGCAATATCCAAACTTCTTCGGTCAAGTTGAAAACTTACAACCGCTTGCAGATATTGCGCATGATGCGAAAGGATTATTCATCGTTTCTTCTAACCCATTAGCACTTGGCGTATTAACTCCTCCAGGTAAACTTGGCGCAGATATAACAGTAGGTGATGCGCAACCATTTGGTATTTCTGAAGCGTTTGGTGGTCCACACTGTGGTTTCTTCGCCGTAACAAATAAATTAATGCGTAAAGTTCCAGGCCGTTTAGTTGGTGAAACAGTAGACCAAGATGGTCGTCGTGGATACGTTTTAACTTTACAAGCACGTGAGCAACATATTCGTCGTGACAAAGCGACATCGAATATTTGTTCGAACCAAGCATTACTAGCACTTGCAGCATCAGTTGCGATGTCAGCTCTTGGTAAACAAGGCGTACAAGAAATGGCGAAGCAAAATATCGTTAAAACGCGCTATGCAAAAAATGAATTTGAAGCAGCTGGATTTGAAGTTGTTTTCCAAGGCGCTCACTTCAATGAAATCGTAGTAAAAGCAAACAAATCAATTACTGAAATTAACAAAGCTTTAATCAAAAAAGGGATTATTGGTGGTTTTGATTTAGGTCGCGTTTACCCTGAATTAGAAAATCATGCGTTAATCGCTGTTACGGAAATTCGTACAAAAGAAGAAATTGATGCATTAGTTGCAGAAATGGGGTCTCACAATGAATAACGATAACCAATCACTCATTTTTGAAATTACAAAAGAAGGCCGTGTAGGATATAACCTAGAGCCACTTGATGTGCCAGACTTCGATTTATCTGAATTATTACCAGCTGAGTTAGTACGTCAAGAGCCAGCCGAGCTTCCAGAGGTATTTGAGCTGGACCTTATGCGTCACTATACAGCACTTTCTCGTCGTAACCACGGTGTAGACTCAGGCTTCTACCCACTTGGTTCATGCACGATGAAATACAACCCAAAAATTAATGAAACAGTCGCTCGCTATTCTGGCTTTGCGAACGTTCACCCATTGCAAGACGAATCAACAGTACAAGGGGCAATGGAACTTTTATATGACCTACAAACATCTTTACAAGAAATTACAGGCATGGATGAAGTGACATTACAACCAGCAGCGGGAGCACACGGTGAATGGACAGCTTTAATGATGATTCGCGCATTCCACGAAGCAAATGGTGAAGGTCACCGCAATAAAGTAATCGTCCCTGACTCAGCACATGGAACTAACCCAGCTTCTGCATCTGTTGCAGGATTTGAAACAATTACAATTAAATCTGGTGAAGACGGCTTAGTAGATTTAGAAGATCTGCGCCGTGTTGTGGGTTCTGATACAGCAGCATTAATGTTAACAAACCCAAATACACTAGGTTTATTTGAAGAAAATATTTTAGATATGGCAGAAATCGTTCACGGTGTTGGCGGTAAGGTTTACTATGATGGAGCCAACTTAAATGCGGTTATGAGCAAGGCGCGCCCTGGTGATATGGGCTTTGACTGTGTACATTTAAACTTACACAAAACATTCACTGGCCCACACGGTGGCGGTGGTCCAGGTTCAGGTCCAGTAGGGGTGAAAGCAGGTTTAATCCCATTCTTACCAAAACCAGTATTAGTAAAATTAGAAGATGGCTCATTCCACTTTGACTATAACCGTCCACAATCAATCGGTCGTGTAAAACCTTATTACGGGAACTTTGGCATTAATGTTCGTGCCTACACATACATCCGTACAATGGGTCCAGACGGCTTAAAAGCGGTAACAGAATATGCGGTATTAAACGCAAACTACATGATGCGTCGTTTAGAAGAACATTTCGACCTTCCATACAACCGTCATTGTAAACATGAATTTGTCTTATCAGGTCGTCGTCAAAAGAAATTAGGCGTACGTACTTTGGATATTGCAAAACGTCTGCTTGACTTTGGTTACCATCCACCAACAGTTTACTTCCCGTTAAACGTGGAGGAGGGCATTATGATCGAACCAACTGAAACAGAATCAAAAGAAACATTAGATGCATTCTGTGATGCGATGATTCAAATTGCACAAGAAACGATTGATAACCCATCAATCGTACAAGAAGCACCACATACGACAGTTGTCAATCGTTTAGATGAAACACGAGCTGCGCGTACCCCAGTATTACGTTATACAAAACAAGAAGCAGTGACTATCCAATAAATTATTAAGAGGCTGGGAGTATTCCCCAGTCTCTTATTTTTATATAATAATTTAATTATCGGAGGTTGCAGGATGTTCGACCTCTTTTAAATACATATTATAATAGAAGAAACTCATCGAATTTTTAAACAAATGAAAAAAAGCCCTCTAGAAGTAGAGAGCTTGAGACATAAATTATTTTGATTTTACTTTACCTGTCCAAGTTTTGAAGCCGCCTTGTAATTGGTAAATTTGAGTATAGCCTTTTTTCTTTAAGTTTAATGCAGCACGTGCACTGCGACCAGAGTTTTGGCAGTAAAGATATACGGGTAAGTCTGGACGAACTTCTTTATGACGATTGTTGAATTGCGTCATCGGGATGTTACGAGCACCTAAAATGTGACCCGCTTCAAATTCTTTAGGTTCGCGTAAATCGATTAATTGTGCTTTACGGTAGCCTTCGATAAATTGTTCTTGTGTTAAGTTTGTCACCGCTTTTTTTAAGCGTAATGAGTTTACAACAATGTAAACTACGATGATGACTAAGATAGCCAATAGTGTGTATAAAATTGTCACTGCGATATTGCCCCTTTCTTTCTCTATTTTCTATTATAAGAGATGAACTAGAGATAGTCGAGTGAGTTTGTTAAAATGAACTATTGGAGGCGAGAAAATTTTGAAAAAACAGTGGTGTTTTATCAATTCAGGTCCATGTAGTCCATCTTTTAATATGGCATTGGATGAGGCATTACTCGATTGGCATAGTGAAGGTAGTATTCCACCAATTATTCGATTTTATGAATGGAATCCAGCCACACTTTCAATTGGTTATTTCCAACAAGTCAAACGTGATATTAATATGCAAGCAGTAAAAGAGCAAGATTTAGGCTTTGTTCGTCGTCCTACTGGTGGGCGTGCGGTGTTGCATGATCAAGAACTTACATACTCGGTAATCGTATCAGAAGCTTATCCAGAGATGCCAACGACTGTTACAGAAGCTTATCGTGTTATTAGTGAGGGAATTTTACTTGGGTTTCAGAATCTTGGTTTAGATGCGTATTTCAGTGTACCTGATTCGCAAGAAAAATTTGATGACTTAAAAAAGCCGAAAAGTGCGGTTTGCTTTGATGCACCGAGTTGGTATGAGCTCGTTGTGGAAGGGAAAAAAGTAGCAGGTAGTGCCCAAACACGTCAAAAAGGTGTTATTTTACAACATGGAGCAATTCTTTTAGATTTAGATGAAGAGCGATTATTATCTGTTTTTAACTTTGAGACAGAAGAATCAAAGGAAAAAATGCGCAAAAAATTACCAGAGAAAGCTGTAGCGATGAATCAGTTTTCCGAAATACCATTTACAATTGAACAATGTGTTGAAGCTTTTTCGAAAGGTTTTGAACAAGCGTTGCATATTGAACTCGTTCCGTATGAGCTATCGGAGAAACAATTACAATATGTGGAACAGTTGGCACAAAATAAATATGCATCGGATGAGTGGAATTTCAAAAAATAGAAAACGAACATCTGTTTTCATTTTTTTGAAAAAAATTTTTTGATACTTAAAACCTTGATACACGTACGGTTAACACGATTTCAAAAAAATCAAGACCTTGTTTGAAAAAATTATATGTTGTACTCTTTTTTAAGTAAAGAAGTACATACCCAATATATAGGATAGTTAAAAAGAATCAAACACTACATATTGTGTTTGATTCTCGTTTTTGTTGGGAACTTATAAATTATTAAATCGTTCAAAGGGGGCTTATGTGGTGGCAAGTGTTATAGAAGAAACCATCCAAGTCAATCAGTTAAATCAAGATATCGAGCAGTTTCCTCAAGTACATCCGATTACATCGGATATGCATATTACCCATAGAGGTGTGTCTCGTCTGGTTATGATTGACCGTTATTCTTTTAAAGATACGGAAAAGAAAACATTAAAAGTAGGAGATTTTGTTGTATTAACCGTAAAACAAGATCCAAAATTCCCTGCACGTGGATTAGGGATTATTCAATCGATTAATCTAGATAAAAAAACGGCATCGATTTTAATTGAAGAAGATTACCGACATGTATTAGATGGGGACGAGCAAACAACAGGTGTTGTCGAACGCTCTTTAGATATAATCGAAAAACCTTTAGAAATTTATTATGAGCAAATTGCCAAACGTAATGCGACGGGCTTAGCTGCTGTTGAAAAAACAGAAGAAAAGCGCAAAGAATGGTTTGAAAAGTTTTATGAACAATTAGTAGCACTTAACTTTATTCCTGCAGGTCGTGTAATTTATGGTGCTGGCTCTGAAACCGAAGTAACATTCTTTAACTGCTACGTTATGCCATTTGTTGCGGATTCTCGTGAAGGCATTAGTGATCACCGTAAGCAAGTAATGGAAATTATGAGTCGCGGTGGTGGTGTTGGTACGAATGGTTCAACACTTCGTCCACGTAACACGTTGGCACGTGGGGTAAATGGTAAATCATCTGGTTCGGTAAGTTGGTTAGATGATATTGCGAAGTTAACACATCTTGTTGAACAAGGTGGATCACGTCGTGGTGCTCAAATGATCATGTTAGCGGATTGGCATCCAGATATCGTGGAGTTCATCATTTCTAAAATGCAAAATCCACGTATTTTACGCTACTTAATGGAAAATACAGAAGATGAAACAATCATCCGTATGGCGAAAGAAAAGCTAAAATTCAAAGCGTTAACATCACAAGAAGACGCAATGTATCAAGGTATCTTAAACTTCAAAAACATTGAAGGTTTCGGGGGCTTTAACGAAGCTATTATCCGCGATGCTGAAACAAAACTTCGTGATGGTGGTACGTTCTCTGTACACAATCCAGATTTCTTAACGGGTGCGAATATTTCGGTTACATTAACGAAAGAGTTCATGGATGCTGTTGAAACAGATGGTGAATTCCCATTACGTTTCCCAGATGTAGCAAACTACACACCAGAGCAAATGAAAGACTACAACGAAAAATGGCATGAAGTAGGCGACGTTCGTGAATGGGAAAAGCTTGGTTATCCAGTGCGCACATACCGTACAATTAAAGCAAAAGAGCTTTGGAATTTAATTAATATTTGTGCAACATATGCTGCAGAGCCAGGTATTTTCTTCATCGATAACGCCAACGACATGACAAATGCGAAAGCATATGGTCAACAAGTTGTAGCAACCAATCCATGTGGAGAACAACCACTAGCACCATACTCAGTATGTAACTTAGCTGCGGTAAACTTAGCGCAGTTTGCTAATAAAGAAACAAAAACAGTTGATTTTGATGCCTTACGTAAAACGGTTCAAGTTGGCGTACGCATGCAAGACAACGTAATCGATGCAACACCTTACTTCTTAGAAGATAACAAAAAACAAGCTCTTGGTGAACGTCGAGTTGGTCTTGGTGTTATGGGTCTTGCTGATTTACTTATTTACTGTGAAAAAGAATACGGTTCAGAAGATGGCAACAAACTTGTTGATGAAATCTTTAAAACAATTGCGATTGCAGCTTATGAACAATCAATCGAGTTAGCTACAGAGCGCGGAAGCTTCCCATTCTTACAAGGTGAAACAGATGCGGAAACAGCTCGTTTACGTGAAGCATTTATTAATACAGGCTTCATGAAGAAAATGCCTCAGCATATTCGTGAAGGCGTTATTGCTAGCGGTATTCGTAACTCACACTTATTAACAGTTGCACCAACAGGAAGTACAGGTACAATGGTAGGTGTAGCGACAGGACTTGAACCTTACTTCAGCTTTACTTACTACCGTTCAGGTCGTTTAGGGAAGTTCATTGAAGTGAAGGCAGAAATCGTAAAAGAATATTTAGATAAAAATCCAGGTGTAGATGAAGCAAACTTACCAAACTGGTTCAAATCTTCAATGGAACTTTCTGCGGAAGCTCATGCGGATGTACAATGTATCATCCAAAACTGGATTGATTCATCGATTTCGAAAACTGTAAACGCACCAAAGGGCTACGGTGTAGAGCAAGTACAAAAAGTGTACGAGCGTTTATACAATGGTGGCGCTAAAGGTGGTACTGTTTACGTAGATGGTTCTCGTGATACACAAGTATTAACGTTAAAAGCCGAAGAATCAAGTGTAGATAACCAATTAGAATTTGAAGAATTAAAACAATCAGAAGTCGAAATAAAGCGTCAAGTAGTATTAGTGGATACGATTAAACCATTAACAGATACAGACGTAACAATCGGCTCAGAAGTAGGTAATACATGCCCAGTTTGCCGTCAAGGTACGGTAGAGGAAATGGGTGGCTGCAATACATGTACAAACTGTGGTGCACAGCTGAAATGTGGATTATAAGATAAAGATCATGAACTTTTTATAGCTTTGAATTGATCTCCCTTTAAATCGGAATGGTTTGAAGGGGGATTTTTCTGTTATACAATGTTTTCGTTAAAATGTTTCTAAATAAAAGTTAGGAAATTTGGCAATTCAGCACATAGTTAGTCATATAGTTTAGAAAAAAATATCAGCCTAATTACTGATAGGAAATCGCCAGTAAATCCATTATTATTGTAAAGTAGTTTTAAACTATCAGGTATATCCTGCAAATATATTGAATGATAGGTGGAAAACATGAATTATCAAGTATTATTATATTATCATTACACAACAATCGAAGACCCAGCGGCATTTTCTGAAGTGCACTTACAAGCGTGTAAAGAAATTGGTTTAAAAGGTCGTATCTTAGTTGCGACAGAAGGTATTAACGGTACGGTTTCTGGAACTGTAGAGCAAACAGAACAGTATATGACTATGATGAAAGCGGATCCGTTATTTGATGGAATCGTATTTAAAATAGATGTAGTAGAAGGGCATACGTTTAAAAAAATGCATGTACGTCCTCGTCCAGAACTAGTGAATTTGGGTTTAGAAGAAGACGTGAACCCACATGAATTAACAGGGCGTCATTTATCACCTGAACAATTCCTAGAAGAAATGCAAGATGAAAATACAGTTGTTTTAGATGTACGTAACACATATGAATATGATGTCGGCCATTTCCGTGGTGCGATTCGACCTGAAGTAAAAAACTTCCGCGATACACCAGAATGGGTACGTGAGAATAAAGAGCTTTTCGAAGGGAAAAATGTGTTAACGTATTGTACAGGCGGAATTCGCTGCGAAAAATTCTCAGGCTGGATGAAGCGTGAAGGATTTGGCGATGTAGGTCAATTGCACGGTGGTGTTGCGACTTACGGCAAGGACCCTGTAGCGAAAGGTCAATTATGGGACGGGCAAATGTACGTGTTTGATGAGCGTTTAACCGTGCCGATTAACCAAGTAGAACATGTTGTAGTTGGTCGTGACCACTATGATGGAACACCTTGTGAACGTTATATTAATTGCGCCAACCCTGAATGTAATGCACAAATCATTGCATCAGAGGAAAACGAAGCAAAACACTTAGGTGGTTGTACAATGGACTGTACAAAGCATGAACGGAACCGTTATATTGTGCGTCATAACTTAACGGAAGAACAAGTAGCGCAAGCAATTCAATTATTAGAAGCATAATCATTCATAAAGTACAGGAAGTCTCTTACAAAATGTAGGAGGCTTTTTGCTTTATAGTATACTTGTAATAGGTTAAAGGGGGGGAATGAATGTTTGATTTATCAATCGACACCCAAAACAAAGTGGATACAGCATATATTTTATATTTTTCAGAAGAAGAACCAGATCCAGAATATGTTGCAATTCAATTAGCGGCATTAAAACAGCAGCTTTCATACATACCAACCCAATTTCATGAGGCAATTTTAAATGAAACCATCTATAAAAATAAAATAAGCTATAACCACTACATGCTGTGGTGTGAGCAAGTAATGGCTGATTATGAAGACATGCGTACAGGCGCAATTAATCGTAGGCAGCAAATCATCGGAAAGCTGAGTGAATCGGGTAATCAAGTATTTCGCGAAACACTTCATGACGGTGACATTTTAAGAGTGGAGCGAATAGGTGACAATGTAAAAGTTTTACTTGATATGCGTGGAGGTTTTACGCCAAAGTCTATGATTGAGCTGACATTTATAGATGCGAAGGATAGTGGCATATTAGATTACAACTATGTTTATGATGAACTGATTGAAACAGCTACAGGTTTTGGATTGCGTGTGCTTTCTGGGTCCCCTTATTTACAATGGACGATTTTTTTCAAAGATGTCACAGCTAAGTATTTATTTCGTCCAAATGCTTTTAATGAAAGAGAGCACTATTCAGAGTGGAATCAATTTAAGTCAGCACTCAATTCAAAACTGCACTATTATATCGTGGAACAATTTCAATTTGTTGAAATTCGTATAAGCGAACTGGAACAACGGAATAATGGGATATATGCAGGCGCTATTTTTCTTGGCGACACAGTGGAGCAAGCAATTGAGCGTATTTACTGCGATACCTATGAAGATCCGTACGCTTACTTTAGTGAGATGGTGTCAGTTAGTGAATTAGAACAAGCTGCGCTAAGTAGTGATAAATCCTTACGAGTTCGAGCGTTTAATACGATGTTTGAGCATGGTGAAGCAGTCGCCACAATCGTCAACCGTGTGCTGCGTGTCATTGAAGTGGAAGAACATGAAGAAATGTTAATGGAAATTACCGCGAGTCACTTTGATAAGCTTGGTTCCTTAGATTCGGACGTAAAAAATCGATGGTTAAAGTAAAGTCCCGTAATCTAAAGGGAAATTTACCGTTTTCATTTTCAAATTCGTAAAAAGTGGTTTATACTTAAGTAACAGCGATTTATGTAAGGAGGAAACAAACATGACAGAACAAAATCAAACAGAAAAAAAGAAAATGAGCCTACAAGACTTAGTTAAGCAACAACTTGAAGCGAAAAAGAATAATGCAGGTGCTGGTAAAGGTAATTTAAAAGGCGATACATCAACGAAAAAAATGAAAAGCCAACAAGCGAAAAAAACAAGCAACACGCGTCGTAAAATGGGTGTTTAATTTAGTTAGTTAGTTAGTTAATTAATTGAATAACTTATAACTTTAAGGCCTGGACAATCAATTATTGTTCAGGCTTTTTTAATGTTTAGTTTTTGAATACTTTGACAAAATAGGTAGATTCAATTTACCATTAAGTTAGTAGCGAGAGAAGCAATAACTTTGCGAAAATAATGATTATTAAGTAGATGGTTATTCGAAAAGTTAATTATTAAAACGCCTCATAAAAAATATGTTATCATTATTAAATTCGTGGATAGAATTCGACACATATGGAACAGGTGGCTAGGTAGAAGTGAAAGATTTAGCCTAAGAGCAAGTTTCCTGTTTTGCTAGAGTCCTTGATATTTATGAAAAGTAGTACTACAGGCAAGTAGATAGAGCGGAGTGAGAGTAGATGGAGAAGAGTAAAGGACAGTGGTCAAGTAAGTTAGGATTCGTATTGGCGTCTGCAGGTGCAGCAATCGGATTAGGTGCGATTTGGAAAATGCCATATGTAGCCGGGCAAAGTGGTGGCGGCGCATTCTTTTTAATTTTTGTAATTTTAACAGTTATCATTGGTTTACCAATGTTGTTATCGGAATATATTATCGGACGAGGTTCACAAAAAGAGGCAGTAACTGCTTATAAAGTATTAGCACCGAACACTAAGGCGTGGGCTTGGATTGGTAAGCTAGGCATTATCGGTTGCTTTTTATTATTATCGTTTTACAGTGTAGTTGGTGGATGGATTTTTGTTTATAGCGGCGTTTCCGTTGTGGGAAAAGTCATTGAACCTACTGTGGGCGCAGGTGCGTTTTTTGATCAAGTTACAGGGACACCGTGGATTGCTTTACTGGGTTTAGCATTATTCACAATTGCGAATATAGTTGTTATCGCACTGGGTGTTCAAAATGGCATTGAAAAAGCAAATAAGTTTATGATGCCGCTGTTATTTATTATGTTCTTTGTTTTAGTTATTCGCGCGGTCACTTTAGATGGTGCAATGGAAGGCATTAAGTTTTTCTTATATCCTGACTTTTCGAGTATCACAGGGGAATCGATTTTATATGCATTAGGGCAATCGTTTTTTGCTTTGGCGGTTGGTTTTTCATGTTTAGTTACATATAGCTCGTATTTAAAGAAAGAGGTCAGCTTACCGAATTCTGCGGGTTCAGTTGTAGGCTTAAGCATCTTTGTATCGTTTTTAGCGGGCTTAGCAATATTCCCAGTTGTTTTTGCGTTTGATATGGAAGTCACAAGTGGACCACCATTATTATTTATGGTACTACCAGCAGCGTTTTCACAAATGCCATTTGGTGAACTATTTTTAGCACTGTTTTTATTATTATTTTTATTCGCAACGTTAACATCGGCCTTTAGTTTGTACGAAATTATTGTTGCAGCTGTCATTGAAAAATGGTCAATTTCACGCGGCAAAATCGCGACGTTAATTGGGATACTCATTTTTATGGCATCAATTCCGTCAACGCTTTCTTATAGTAGCTTATCGGAAGTGGAGATTTTTGGGCGTAGCATTTTTAATTTTACTGATTTTATTGTCTCGAATATTCTACTACCAGTTGGAAATTTACTAATTGCGATTTTTGTTATGCATGTGATGGACAAGAAGATCGTGAGAAAAGAATTACTTGAAGGCAGTAAATTGGGCGAAGGCTTTTATAAAACGTACCGCTTTTTAATGACATTTGTTGTCCCCACTGTCATAGTCATTGTGTTAGGTTATTTAGTATTCCAATATTAAAATACCGTAAAAGAAAATCGAATATTGACTCGCGTACATCTCTAATTTATAAATTAGGGATGTTTTTTTATTAATAATGTTGAGTTTTTTGTAGTATTTTAGTTTTTGTGAGTTAATTAGACCTAAATGTGTTTAATATATAAATATAATAGTCCTATAAAAATGTAAAAAAATGAGGCAGCACGTGCAGGGGAGAATGGTAAAGGTTTTGCTGTTGTAGCTAACGAAGTAAAGAAACTTGCAGAACAAAGTGCGGTCATTGCAACGGATATTACGGCGGTCACACAGCAATTATTAGATCGCGCAAAAATCGCCCAATCCCAATCGCATGAAGGGAAAGAAGCGGTTGTGTCAGGTGTTGAGACCTTAGAAGAAATTAAAACAGCTTTTGATGATATTAAGCTATCGTTCAATGAAATCCAAAAAAAATTATCAACGAACATGACAACAATCATTGAAACAAATGATATGGTTGAAAATGTGATGACGCAAATGGAAAGTTTAGCACATATCTCTGAAGAAAATGCGGCAACTACTGAAGAAATTGCTTCATCGATTTATGAAGAAAATGAAATGGTGAAATCGATAACTTCTGCTACAAATGACATGAAGCAGTTGCAAGAAGAATTGAGAGCGTTAACGACTTCTATAGATTTATAAGTTAGTTTATATTGGGATATTGGAGACGTACCAACCCAAACGAAAAGGCTTGCATTCGATTTTTCATATTGAAAAATCTGTATGTAAGCTCTTTTTTGTTTTACAATAATAGTAAATAATTTGATGGAGGTTAAAGATGAACTATTCATTTAACAAATTATCAATTTCAGAGCTAGATGAAGCGGCTCAGTTTATTGCCAATTTAAATTCGAAAGAAACACATCATATTGGCTATTGTGGCACAGAAAAAGACGACATTCTAAAAGCGCTTAAAGAAGATTTCATACATAATTCAGAAACGACAGTAGTTGCATGCTTCTTAGAGCAGACACTACAAGCAATCATTGGCTTAGATATCGATGAAGATTGCGCTGAAGTTTGGGGCCCTTTTTCGATAAATGAAGATTTAGAGCGACAGCATCAATTATGGGGATTTCTAATGGAGCAATTTCCAGAGGTTACGCAATTCCAATTTTTCATCAATGAACATAACATTCTTCAACAGCAATTCATGAACGAACTTCAAACGCAAAAGACGGGTGAACATTTGTATTTAGAAATTATCCGAGATACTTTTGAACCTGTAACTACTATTTTAAGCAAATCATATGAAGAGCAAGATTTTGCAGAGTTTACACATATCCATACAGAAGCCTTTCCAAAAACCTATTATAATGCAGCTACCATTTTACAAAAAATCAAACGTAGCAATACCAATAAACTTAAGTTACTAAAGTCATCAGATGGCGTTACACAGGGCTATGTCTATTATGAAATAGACTTGGGTGAACAGACTGCCCATTTGGAGTATATTGCGATTGCATCCGAATATAGAGGGTTAGGGTTAGGCACGACATTATTAAGAGAAGTATTAACAGATATCTTTTCATATGAAGAGGTAAAAGGAATTACATTAACAGTAAATCATACAAACGATCGTGCTAATTATGTTTATTTGAAAGCGGGATTTCAAAAGAAAGCCATTTTATGGAGCTTTGAATGGAACAAAGACCATCACACTAATGGAAAGTGAAAAAACAACTTTGGGATTATTTGACCAACCCGTATTTGAGAGGAGAAAACTTCTTAATTTTACTGAATGAATGTGTTGCAGTCGGAATATATTTAAGTTGGCATGTTACTTACAATGGAAATCTGTCATCTGAAGCTATCCTTAAAAAATTTTTAGAAAGCGAGTGGCTTATAGATGTATAAATTTTATGGGGATAAAGAAAGCGACAAAGTTATTATTGCCATCCCAGCACTAGGTGAAAGAAAAGAAATGTTTCAGCCTTTAGCAAATGAAATGAATGACTATCGTTGGCTTGTATTTGATTTACCAGGAAATAATAAGCAGCAGTTAAACGATTATTCCATTCCTAGTTTTTGCGAATTTATGAAGCAAA
This sequence comes from Lysinibacillus sp. 2017, assembly GCF_003073375.1. NCBI lineage: Bacteria > Bacillati > Bacillota > Bacilli > Caryophanales > Bacillaceae > Lysinibacillus > Lysinibacillus sp. 2017. Next base: position 2,385,438 of record NZ_CP029002.1, on the reverse strand, counting down.
CGATGGAATTACTACATATTAATCAGGCGCATTTTGTGGGAAATTCCTTAGGCGCTTGGGTTATTCAAGCATTTGCGGCCGTTTATCCGCAATCTGTACAGTCACTTACATTATTAGATGGAGGACATTATTTTCTTGATGAACGAAATGAAGACCATGAAGATGTAGAATTGCCTTCAAATATTGAAGATTTTGAAGATATAAGGGTGGCAGTCCGAGAACTCACATATGCAATGCCACATTTAGAAGAAGAGGCTTATGCTAATTTTGAATCATATACCCTCAATAACTATATCGAGCAAGGTGAATTTTATGCGCACCATTGCAATGAGGTTGCGTATAATGCCCTTTCAAAAGAGATTTCGACCGTGGATTATTGTTTAAAGAAAACAACACTGCCGATACATTTACTCATTGCTGAAGCTTCAGCGGATGAACTATCAGTTGAAAAATCACGATTATTTAGTAAAAGATATGAGCAGGCAACAGTAACGAAAATAAAGAATGGACAGCATTACCTGCCCTTAACAAATACAAAAGCGGTATCCGAATTTTTAAAGGAAGCGTATCAAGCTTTTAATAGAGTTGAATAACCTCTTACTTTCAAAAAATAAATAATTGAAAATTCAATTTCTAATGATATAATAATTGTAATATATTTGAAGGGATGATGATGGGACAATGATTAAATAATTCTATTTTACACGTAAAATGTATATGCATTTTCACATAAAATAGGATTAGTCTGCCCACTTATTACCTTTATCATGCCGTTTTCTTGGCTTATTTGATAATGAATTCTAATCCTTCTGAAGCTTTTTCAGGAGGTTTTTTATTTGTCTATGCGTATGCATTCAAACCAAATGATTGGAATGATTGTATGCAATATGAAACAAAAATCATCTCCAATTCCCTAAGTAATCAATAAAGTTGGAGGTGGCAATAGTATGCCGATAGAGATTAAAAATATGAATTTCGGATTTGATGCGCTGGATGAACCGATATTTCAAAATGTAGATTTAAATATAGATACAAAATGGCGTCTTGGTTTAATTGGAAGAAATGGACGTGGAAAAACTACGCTATTAGACTTACTGATGAAAAAGTACCCTTATGAAGGTGAAATACTTTGTGATGTGGAGTTTGTTTACTTCCCGCAAACGATTGTAAATAAGGAAAGCTTAACATACTATGCGATTGATGAAGTAATGCCAGTTGAATTATGGAAACTAGAGAGAGAATGCCAATACCTGCAATTAGATAAAGCGATTTTATGGCAACCATTTGAACAATTATCTGGAGGTGAGCAAACCAAAGTGTTGCTAGCAGCACTTTTTTGTGAAGAATCTCGCTACCCCCTTCTTGATGAGCCAACGAATCATTTAGATATTCAGGCAAGAACTATTGTCATTAACTATTTGAAAAAGAAAAAGGGCTTCATTGTAGTAAGCCATGACCGCACTTTTGTCGATGAAGTTGTCGATCACATTTTGGCTATTGAAAAAAGCCAATTAACGATTTTTAAAGGTGATTTTTCTACTTACGAGCAACAAAAGGAACATCAGGATCAGTATGAATTAGAACAAAATAAACTATTGAAATCAGAAATTGATCGGCTTAAGCAAACAGCAAGGGAAAAGTCTGATTGGGCCATCAAAAAGGAAAAACTATCAGGCAATGACCCCTTTGGAAATGCACAGGCTAAGCGGATGATGAAACGATCGAAAGTAATTGAAAAACGTATGAACTTCAAAATTGAAGAAAAGACAAAGCTACTTCACAATATTGAATCTGTCAGCTCATTAACAATCAATTGTCTATTCAGTCATCGTAATCCTGTACTTAGAGTGAAAGATTTTTCATTAAGTTACGGTGAAAAGCCACTCTTTCAACCGATTACATTTGAACTCTATCAAGGTGAACAAGTCGCACTTGTTGGACCGAATGGAAGCGGTAAATCTTCGCTATTAAAATACTTGATCGATCAAAGTTTTTCTGGGTCAATTAGCGGTGAGGTTATACTTCCACATGGATTGACGAAAAGTAATATTCGCCAAATTCACAATGACAATACGGGGTTATTAAAAGATTTTGCTGTTGAAAATCAACTTGATTACACGCTATTTTTAAATAATCTCCGTATTCTAGGGTTTGAACGTGATGTGTTTAATGTTCCAATTGAATATATGAGTAATGGGCAACAGAAGAAGGTCGAATTTGCCAAATCATTAGGAACATCCGCAGAAATGTTTATATGGGACGAGCCGTTAAATTATTTGGACGTGTTTAACCACAAGCAAATTGAAACGATGGTTCTTGCTTATAAACCTACCCTTTTATTTGTTGAACATGATCAAACATTTCTTTCAAAGATTGCGACAAAAACGATAGAAATTATTCCTTATTAAATAGAATCAAAGAACAACTGATAGAATCAAGCCCAAATGAGATTGTTTCTTTCGATTGGGCTTGATTTTAGGGAAAGGTGATTCTAAATTGAAAGTCATTCGTCTTTAACGTTAAGGAGGGGAAAGTGTGCGACACCAAGTTTTTGATGCCCATTATGAGGCTGTTTATAAATACATACGCTATTTAACGAATGATGCAGAGTTGACACATGATTTATTGCAAGAAACCTTTTACCGATTTTATCAAAAAAATTATATCGAGCATGAACGTACCTATTTATTAAAAATTGCACGAAATCTTGTGTATGACCATTATCGTAGGAAAAAATTGATTTCGTTTTTTCAGTTAAAGACAGAACCAATCGCTAATATGAAATTGCCTGAGGAAATTATTGTTCGAAATGATGAGGTACAGAAGCTTTATGCTGCGCTCCAAAAAATTAAATGGAATTACCGTGAAGTAGTTGTGCTGCGTTATATCGAGGATTACTCGGTGAAGGAGACAGCTGAAATATTGAGGTGGAATGAAACGAAAGTAAAAAATAATACCGTGCGCGGGTTAAAAGCATTACATGAATTGTTAGGAGGGGAAACGAATGAATGAAAAAGAGCCATTTATAGCATTGCGGGACATTGAAATCGACATAGCAAAAAGAGAGCAAGATTTTGATCGGATTGAGCAACGCGTTAATCAAAAAGTATTTCATTGGCAAATTCCTGCCGTTGCGTTTGGCATCGCGTGCATCATTTTCTTCCTCTTAGTCTCTATGCCGGTACAGGATAAACAGCTTGTACAATCAAAAGATGAAAGGCAAATGGTAAAGACTTTATCATTTGCTGGTGATGGGGAACCGAATTCTCGCTGGCAACTAGGAGTTAATGTGAAAACAGATAGCGAATCTATTGAAAAAATGGAACGGTTAATCGACTATTTAGTGCCAATTGATCAGCCGCAAGGAACTCGTGAAATCGAACAATCGTTGAAAATTCTTTACAGTGATGGTTCAATCGAACGCTGGCAAGAAATTCAATTTAGCGGGAAATGGACGTTTTATGATGTAAATCAGCAACAGTATTTTGAGCTACCTAAAGACTACTATTTTTATGCGAATTTTTTAATGATGTATAACTGGAATGACAATTCTTCTTCACTTTTTGCTATTTTAGCGTTCTGTATTGTTATTGGCTTACTGCAAACCTTCATTCAAAAGAAAATCAAACAAACTACACTTGAGTACGGTAAAGATGGCGCACATTCAACCTATTGGCAAACAGTAAGTGTCATCTTAGTAATTATTTTGGTAGGGGCACTCTTTTTTAGCGTAGAATTATTACATTTTTTAGTTGTGGTGCTTTTATTATTTGTGTCGTTTTTAATTAATGTATGGCTTGAAAACAAAAATGGCAACAACAACTGGCGCAAGTTATCTTTACTTTGTAATATGGCGTTTCAAACGGGCGTTATGTATGTCACATTTATATCGTGGCTTTAAGAATTATCTTAGCTATATGTCTTTCAAATGTAATGGTAGTGACTTGTTAATTGTGAATATTCATTATTGGTGTTGGTGAGAATAGTGAACCAACGAGGCTCTCTTTAAGGAAATATTTAGAAGGAACTAGTAGTCTTCCTAAAGTTATCAAAGGGAGAATTGACCAAACTGTTTAAAATCGTGTGAAAAAGATAGAAGCTTTTTTATATGGTAAAATCATTAGTAGTTAAATTTTTGCTTTTTTCTTGCTATTTTAAAAACTGGTATTCAAAATAAAGATAAATTTAACATTACCAGATTTATAAGAAAGGGGCGTGAATCTTTGTCAAAAATAATTATTATAGAAGATACGGAAAAGATAAGAGAGGAACTGAAAACCTTTTTAATCAGATATGGGTATGAGGCTGTTGCGCTAACGAATTTTGAAAATATAATTCATGATACGCTAAAGGAAAAGCCGAATCTAATTCTTTTAGACATTAACCTACCTATAACGGATGGATACTATATTTGCAGAGAAATAAGAAAAGAATCTGCTGTACCTATAATTGTAGTGACGAGTAGGGATAACGAAATGGACGAACTCATGAGTATGAATTTAGGGGCGGATGATTTTATAACAAAACCCTATAATACTCAAATTCTTCTAGCAAGAATTGAAAGTATATTAAGAAGAGTTAATGGAGTGACTAATCAGGATACCATTGCGTATAATGACCTAAAGTTAAATTTATTAAATGGGTCGGTTACGTATAACGACCAGACTGCGGAATTAACGAAAAATGAATTAAAAATACTTTCTTGCTTGATTAAAAGTAAAGGGAAAATCGTTTCAAGAGATGATTTAATGGACTTTATGTGGAATGCCGATGTTTTTGTAGATGATAATAACTTATCTGTTAATGTCACGAGGCTTAGAAAGAAACTTGAAGGATTAGGGATGAAGGATAATGTAGAAACTAGACGTGGATTAGGGTATATACTTCCATGACGCTAAAAGAGTATTTAAAAGATAGAACGTTATTCTTGCTCATCAATTTTATAGTATTCATCATCATTTGCGGTATTATGTTAATAACGAATATAAGCAGCAACATCATTCTCCTGGTTTTCTGTATTTGGTTTTTCCCCATCCTTACGTATATCATGCTAGAGTTTTTTAAACAGAAAATGTTTTATAACGAGTTAAACAGTATAATGGACAGTTTAGATCAAAAGTATCTATTGTCTGAAATTATGAAAGAACCTGAAAATATAGAAGGTAAGCTTTTATTTGATATATTGCGACAGACAAATAAGGATATGCATGAGCATGTAAAGAGCTATAGAAATCGAGAAAATGAGTATAGGGAATATATCGAAACCTGGGTGCATGAGATCAAAACGCCCATTGCATCAACAAGGTTAATAATCGAAAACAACCAAAACGCCATTACTCGAAATATTCAAGATGAAATAAAAAAAATTGAAGCCTATATAGAACAGGTTCTATATTATTCAAGAAGTAATCATGTCGGTAAGGATTATCTTATTAAAGAGGTCTCTTTAGCCGATCTGGTTAGACAAGTTATCAAGAGAAATTCGAGAGACTTTATTAGCAAAGGGATTACAGTCGATATAGAAGCAGTAGAAGGAATGGCGTACAGTGATGCGAAGTGGCTGGAATTTATAGTAAATCAACTCATTGGAAATGCGATTAAATACACTAGGGAACGTGATGGAAAAGTAACTATTCATACGATTAGAAATGAAAACAATATCGTACTTACCATAGCGGATAATGGCATAGGTATTATAGATAAGGATATAAATAGAGTTTTTGAAAAAGGATTTACTGGAGAAAATGGACGAAAGTTTGGCGGGTCCACTGGCATAGGGCTTTACTTGTGCAAAAAACTTGCAGAGCAGCTTGGTCTAGGGCTTACGTTAACCTCTAAAGTGGGAGAAGGAACAAAGGTTAGTATTACTTTCCCCTTAGGTAGTGTTAACTTAATGAACTAATTCATATTAAAATGACGGATTTATGGCTGTGTCTTATTGGCTGTAAATCCGTCATTTATTTTAGAATAAAGAAAATATAAAATTTTAAGTTGGAATAATGTTTAGCTTCAGCTACCTAGCCCCTCGGAAACTCCAGCTTCTTTCGGGGCTTAGCGAGGGTGCTTGCGCTTTTCTTTATAACCTTGCAAAAATGTAACGTTAATAAAATATAAACTAATATGTCATCACCTTTCCCACTGATAAAATGAAAACAAATAATACAGTGGGAGGAATTAGAGTGGAGCAACTAGATCTGAAAAAAATATTAATAAAGGTAGTTGGGATCATTGTTATATTAGTAGGCGTTTACTTTGTTTATGAATACGTTACTGAACCAAAAATAGTAGATGGTGTTGTGTCAAAAAATGTCGATGATAAAGGAAATCCTGTAGAAGTAACGGCCGAGTTTTCGCCAGAGGATGAGATTTATTTTTCTGCTAAGAGAAACAGATTCTGGATCAAAAATGCAGAGGTCGTTTGGTACAAAGATGAAATCGCTACAGCGAATAGAATTTACGTTGAGGAAAAAGTGAAGGTTAATAAAGCTGGGTATTTTTCTGCGAAGCTATCCGTACCAGAAGGTCTTGAAGAAGGTCATTACGGTGTTACTATTTATGTAGATGGGAAAGAAATTATGGAAACAAAAGACGAGTTTGATGTGAAAAAGTAGAAGGTGTTGGGGAAGGAACAAAGGTTAGTATTACTCCCCCCTTAGGTAGTATTAACTTAATGCGGTAATATATCTTAATGACGGATTTATGGCTAATGTATGTATTAGCTGTAAATCCGTTTTTTTAATCCGTGGGGCTTAGCGAGGGCGCTTGTGCATTTCTTTATATCCTTGCAAAAATGTAACATTAATAAAATGTAAACCAATAGGTCATCACCTTTCCCACTGATAAAATGAGTACAAATAATACATGGGGGGAATTGAGATGAAATCGTTAGGGATGGAAAAAGTAGTGACATTGGTAAGGAATTTTATTAAATGGTTCAATTGGAAAAGGGTAGTACTATTGTTGGTAGGAATTGTCATTTTGTCAGTGGGTACTACCAATCTGTATGGATACGTTACTGAACGAAAAATCTTAAATGGTGTTGTGTCAAAAGATCTCAGTGACAAGGGAATGCCTGTAGGAATGACTATGTTCACTCCAGAGGATACGGTTTATTTTACTGCAAAGGGGAACCAATTTTGGATTAAAAAAGCAGAGATTGTATGGTATAAAGGAGAAATAGATAGAAAGAACAGAATTCATGTTGAGAAAAATGTTGCGCTTAACAAAGAGGGCTATTTCACTGCTAAGTTACCAGCCCCTGAAGGTCTTGAAGAAGGACATTACGGTGTCACTATTTATGTAGAAGGTTCAGACTTTATGCAAACAAGGGCCGAATTTGATGTAATAAAGTAGAAAGTGGAGGTAGCAAACAATGCACACGATATTAAACGTCGATAAAATTGAAAAATATTATGGAAATAAGGGCAATATTACAAAAGCTATTGATAATATAAGCTTTGAGGTAAGTGAGGGAGAATTTGTAGGCATAATGGGTCCTTCAGGTAGCGGTAAGACTACTATCTTGAATTGTATTTCAACGATTGATAACGTTACAACTGGCAAGATTATTATAAATAACAAAGATATTACGGCTCTTAAGAAAAAAGCTCTAGAAGCATTTAGACGTGATGAACTCGGCTTTATATTCCAAGATTTCAACCTTCTTGATACACTGACTGCTTATGAAAATATTGCTTTAGCTCTAACGATACAAAAGAGGGAAATAACTGAAATAGATAACCTGATTAAAGATGTTGCGAAAAAACTCGGAATTACCGAGATACTTAGCAAGTTCCCGTTTCAATTGTCTGGGGGGCAAAAGCAAAGAGTAGCATGTGCAAGGGCTTTGGTTACGGAGCCCTCTCTTATTTTAGCAGATGAACCTACGGGCGCCTTGGATTCAAAATCTTCAAGATTACTATTGGACTCATTTGAAAAGTTGAATAAAGAATTTCATTCGACGATCCTCATGGTTACTCATGACTCCTTTACAGCAAGTTATGCTCATAGAATTTTGTTTATAAAAGATGGTAAGATTTTTACTGAACTAATACGTGGCGATGATACGAGAAAGGAATTCTTCAATAAAATAATTGAAGTGGTTACTTTACTTGGAGGCGATGTAGGCCATGTTCTTTAAAATAGCAATCAACAATGTCAAAAGAAGCTTTAAGGATTACACCATATATTTCCTCACATTGACCTTAGGCGTATGTATATTTTACAGTTTCAATTCAATTGAAGCGCAAAATTCAATTTTAGAAATGAATAAAGATCCCAATGTTATTTTAACATTAAATAAACTGATGGCTGGAACATCTGTATTTGTATCAATGGTTCTTGGTGGGCTCATCATTTATGCCAATAATTTTTTAATAAAAAAGCGAAAAAAAGAATTAGGTATCTACATGACATTAGGCATGCCAAAAGGTACAATCTCTAAAATATTGCTTTTTGAGACCCTTTTTATCGGTGTGATATCCCTTGTGGTTGGACTTGGGCTCGGGATAATCGTTTCACAAGGAATGTCAGTCATTACGGCCAATATTCTAGGCTTTGATTTGAAGAAATTTAAGTTCATTATTTCATTTGGTGCAATGATTAAAACGGTCATTTACTTTGGCATCATTTATCTTTTAGTAATGGGCTTCAATCAGGTCACAATTTCAAAATACAAATTGATTGATATGTTAAATGCAGCAAAGAGAAATGAAAAAGTTAAGTTAAAAAATTCTTTTATATCAATCCTTATATTTCTGATATCTGTAGGGTTATTAGTAACTGCTTATAGTAGGATTCTAAAGAGCGGTATAAATGCTGAAGTTAATGAGTTGTTAATCACTGTCATACTAGGCGTGGTTGGAACACTGTTTTTCTTTTTCAGTCTCTCTAGTTTCTTTATCCATGTTGTGCAAAAGAACAAAAAAATCTATTTAAAAGATATAAACATTTTTGTAATAAGACAAATCAATAACAAAATCAATACGAATTTCCTGTCTATGACTGTTATCTGTCTAATGCTTTTTTTAACGATTTCACTGTTATTTACGGCGTTTGATTTAAAAGGGAGTATTGATAGAAGTGATAAAACTTTTGATGCTTCAGCAGTGGTGTTTGTTCATAATGAAAGGGAAGATCCTAAGGACAATGATATCGAAGAATTTTTAAATAGAATTAACTTTAAATTTGAACCTTATGAGAAGCATGCTTTTTATGGTGAATATAAACTGAATGTTACGCCTGAAAACATGTTATCAAAGTATTTAACTGAGCAGGAGCGAATCGAATTAAAGGGAAGTGTATTTTATGACTATCCGATATCTGCCATAAAAATATCGGATTATAATGCAATGATAAAACTTAAGGGACAGGAGGCTATTGATTTAAAGGGAAATGAGGTTTTGGTTGTAACTAACTCCGAGGGGACAGATCAGGTTTTTTCAAACGATACAGGAAGGGAAAAGATTATTCATATAGAGGGTAACACCTATACCATCAAAAATGAATCTCCTATAGAGGAAACTATAAATATTGCTGTTCTCAATCAATTCTTTTATCTGATTATTCCTGATAACTTCGCTGGAGGTCTACAACTAGAGGTTTCAGGCGTTAATGTAAAATACGAAGATAAATATTCCGACAAGTCGGACGAGAAATTCATCAAGCTATTCAACAAACTTGAAACAAAGCAATATAAAGACGTCTCTTCGGCTTCGGTTTATGGGCGTACCTGGGACCAAGTACAAGATAGAAAGAATGGTGCAACAGCATTAATTGTATTTCTCGGTCTATTTTTAGGTCTTATATTTATCATCACGAGCGCGGCCGTTTTGGCATTGCAACAGTTATCTGATGCAAGTGATAGCTTGGAACGATATAAGTCTCTAAAGAAAATTGGTGTCACTGAAAAATTAATTAACAAAGCCATATTGAGCCAAACCTTCATCTATTTTATGGCACCGTTAAGTCTAGCGATTCTTCATTCAATCATTGGAATAAGTGCCGTTAGGGAATTATTTAATTTTAGCTACCAAAGTATAATAGTTAGTGTTTTATTCCTTGCAATAATATATGGCGGCTACTTTTACGCAACGTATATCGGCATTAAGAATATAGTTAAAAATAGTAATTAGTTTTGCAAAGGGGCTGTCCTGGAAATATTTCGGGACAGCCCCTTTGCGATGAGGATGGTGAGAATTTATTCTGACCACCGAAGGAGTACCGCCTTAAGCGGATAATTAATACTCAAGTAATGATTTTTCTGGAAATTTACATCTTCCTTGACAGCCCCATTTTTAGTGTGAAGTATATTTTTTAGGTAAGTGGGTAAATAACTAAAAGAATGACTTTATTGAAGTTATTTACTAATACTTATCCAGCAGGAGGGAACTGTTTGAAAGCAGTAACATATCAAGGTGCAAAAGATGTGCAAGTAAAGGAAGTCCCAGATGCAAAAATTGAAAAACCAGATGATATTATTGTCCGCATTACATCTACTGCTATTTGCGGTTCGGATCTTCATATTTTCCGTGGATCCATTCCGACAAAAGAAGACTTTGTCATCGGGCATGAACCGATGGGTATTGTGGTAGAGGTTGGTCCTGAGGTAACGAAGGTGAAAAAAGGTGACCGCGTTGTTATTCCTTTTAATGTGTCTTGCGGGGAATGCTTTTACTGCCAAAATAAAATGGAAAGTCAGTGTGATAATTCAAACGATAATCCAGAAATTGATTCGGGTGCTTATTTTGGTTATACGGAGCGCTACGGTAATTTTCCAGGGGGCCAGGCTGAATATATGCGTGTACCATATGGGAATTTTATCCCGTTTAAAGTACCAGAGTCCTGTGAGCTAGAAGATGAAGCATTGCTATTTATTTCGGATGTGTTGCCGACTGCTTATTGGAGTGTGGAGCATGCTGGTGTCAAAAAGGGTGATACTGTTATTGTAATAGGATCGGGGCCCGTTGGATTAATGGTACAGAAATTTGCATGGATGAAAGGTGCAAGTCGCGTGCTAGTCGTAGATCCACTTTCTTATCGATTAGAACATGCAAAGCGTACAAATAATGTAGAAATATTCAATTTTGATGATTTTGATGACATTGGCGGACATCTACATGAAATTACGCGAGGCGGTGCAGATGTTGTTATAGACTGTGTAGGGATGGACGGTAAAATGTCACTGCTTGAGAAGGCGCAGCAGAAGCTGAAGCTACAGGGCGGAACATTAAGTGCTATTCAAGTTGGCATTAAGGCAGTAAGGAAGTTTGGGATCATTCAACTAACAGGTGTTTACGGGGCCATGTACAATATGTTCCCCCTTGGCAATATGTTTGAGCGCAACGTGACATTAAAAATGGGACAAGCTCCTGCTATTCATTACAGTAAGATGCTTTATGATATGGTTGCCCAAGGGAAAATTGACCCAACAGAGATTATTACACATAAAATGCCACTATCAGAGGCAAGTGAAGCATACCGTATGTTTCATGATCATGAAGACCAAAGCATTAAGTTTATCCTAAAACCATAATACAATAGTGCATTATCAGTGCGAGAATCTCCCCGTAAATCTTTTTCATGATGTATCCAAATATAAAAGAGTAGCCAATAAAACGGCTACTCTTTTTAGATTGCTGTATAGGTAAAGAAATTTTTATATAATAGTTACATACATATTTTTAAAATATATACTAGTAACCGGTATTAAGGAAAGAAGCTCCAACAATAACTAGCAGAATGAAAAGGACAACTAAAAGAGTAAAACTTAAACCTTGGCCGTATCCTCCACTACCGCCGCCGCCGTTATCATACCCAACTGAACCCATATAAATCACCTCTTTTATTTAGGATTAGTTCAGAATATGTAAGAAATATTAATACGTATGGATGTTTGTAATAGAAAATTTTTTATTATTGAAAAGTTATTAAAAATCGGAATGATAATTCTTTGCGCTATTCGCTCATCTAAATGGATATTACCAAATCGGGGACCAGGTTTTTAAAAAATGAAGAGCCCGTTCTTTGCCAATACCTATTAATTTTTGCTTCTCTTCATCCCCCATATCAAATTGGGTGGCACTATACATTTCGACTGGAATAAAAATGATGTTCCTCTCATGCCTTCGTCCGATATATCGATTGTCGTGTGCATTTTTCATCGTTGAAAAGAGGGCTTCAAATAGTTGAATCGCATTATTAATTTTATGCGGTTCCATTTCATCACTAGCACTACTTAGCTTTATCCCAATAACAGGCCTTATTTTGAATCCGTTATCATAAATCCAGAGTGGAAAATTGCTCAATACACCACCATCCACAATAACACATTCCTTTTGGCCATCATTTAAATAAACGGGCTCAAAGAAAAAAGGAAGTCCGCAACTCATACGTAACGCGCGAGAAACTGGGAATGAATTGCCATCAATTCCGTATTGATGTAAATCGTCTGGTAGTACTAGAATTCTACCATTCGTTAAATCAGAAGCAACGAGCTTTAATGCACCGTTTGGTAAATCACCAAATGAATAGATGCCTTTTGTCGATAATTTTTGAAGGAACCATTTTTCTAACGACTTTCCGCGATACATCCCAAATCGCATATATAAATTGACCCATTTTAAAAAGGGCATACCGATACATATTTTCGGTGGATCCAGTAATACTTTCAAGTTAAGTTCATCAAAAATGTCTTCAAGCTCTTGTGCATTAAAGCCCGCAGCAATAAAGGCTGCTAAAATCGCGCCAGCACTCGTGCCAGCTACGCGCTTAAATTGTATCCCGCGTTGCTCTAACATCTGTAATGCTCCTACGTAAGCAAATCCTTTAATGCCCCCGCCAGAGAATACCCCGTCAACCTCCATTTGTTTTCCCCTTTAATTCTTTTTTACACTGTAAGATTAAAAGAATGCGTTTAGAACTAAAAATTTAAGGGTTCCTATCTTCCATTTCTTCCTTGCCAATGTATGACTTAATAGTAGAAACTATATGAATTGTCGAACATTAGTACACTTATCTTGACAGAAGTCTCAATCAGAAGTAGTATATTTTGGTTGCGAAAAATAATATAAATTAATATTTATTTGATATGCTATTCGACAGTAAAATCTCAATTTAATAGAAGTAAATAAAGTAGGTGCAAAATGAAAAATTTATTTAGTAAAAAATCTGAACGAGCAAACAACTTCTTATGGATATATTCAGTAGCTGTTTTGATGTTATGGGTAAAAACATACGTAACTCAATCAGCACAATTTGACTTAGGTGTAGAAGGATCTCTTCAACAATTCCTTTTAATACTAAGTCCTCTAGGTTCAATCATGCTATTTTTAGCATGTTCATTTTTATTTAAAGGGAAGAGAAAATATTCGGCGTTAGTCATCTTATATACGCTTATGTCGATCCTTTTATATTCGAATGCGGTTTATTACCGATTCTTTAGTGATTTCATTACGTTGCCAACCATTTTCCAAACACAGAACTTTGGGGATATAGGTGGAAGTATCGTTTCATTACTAAAACCATATGATATTTTGTTCTTCTTAGATGTAATTGTCATGTTTTACTTACGATTCTCTCGTAAAATTCAAAAAGAAACAAATCGTATTGGATTCAAAAAAGCAATTGCCATTATTGCGATGGCATTTATCGTATTAATCACAAATTTACAATTAGCTGAAGCGGATCGTCCGCAATTATTAAGTCGCGGTTTTGACAGAACTTATATTGTGAAATATTTAGGTATGTATAACTATGTGATTTATGATTCAGTTAAAACAATAGAAGCATCATCAGAACGTGCTTTAGCGGATAGTAGTGATATTACAGAAGTAATCAACTATACAAAATCCAACTATGCCGAACCAAATGCACAATATTTTGGCGCAGCAAAAGGAATGAACGTTATCTATTTACATTTAGAGTCATTCCAAAACTTTATTTTTGACTATAAATTAAACGGTGAAGAAGTGACACCATTTTTAAATTCACTAGCGAAAGATGATAATACATTGTACTTTAATAATTTCTTCCATCAAACAGCTCAAGGTAAAACATCAGATGCAGGGTTTATGTTGGAAAATTCATTATTTGGGTTACCACAAGGATCGGCTTATATTACAAAAGCACAAAATACGTACCAAGCAGCACCTAGTATTTTAAAAGATCATGGCTATACATCAGCAGTCTTCCATGGGAATAACGGAAGCTTTTGGAATCGAAATGTTATTTATAAATCATTCGGATATGATAGATTTTATGATGCAAGTTTCTATGACACAAGCTCTCCAGAGGACATGGCTGAATATGGCTTGTTAGATAAACCATTCTTTGAACAATCAACAAATCTTTTACAAGCATTACCACAACCGTTTTATACGAAATTTATTACGGTAGGGAATCACTATCCGTATAAAATGGATCAAGATTTAGTAACAATTGAAAAAGCTCAGACTGGCGATGCGTCTGTTGATAATTACTTCCAAACTGCACGTTATGCCGATGAAGCAATCGAACAGTTTGTCAATCAATTAAAAGAATTAGGTTTATATGATAATACGATGATTGTTCTTTATGGTGACCATTATGGTATTTCTGAAAATCATAATAATGCGATGGAACAAATTATTGGAAAAGAAATTACACCATTTGAAAGTGCTAATTTACAACGTGTGCCATTATTAATCCATGTTCCAGGAATGCAAGGCGGAACAAAAGATACTTATGGTGGTCAAACGGATGTCCTACCAACAGTGTTACATTTATTAGGAGTCAATACGCAAAACTTTATTCAATTTGGTTCAGATCTACTATCACAAGAGCATAGTGAAATTGTTCCATTTAGAAATGGCGATTTTGTTAGCCCTACGATTTATTCAATTAATGAAAAATTTTACGATAATCAAACTGGTTTGCTATTAGATGATAGTCAATTAGATTTGGCAAATGCAATCAAAAATAAAGTGGATGAGAAATTAAAATTTTCCGATAAAGTAGTGAATGGTGATTTATTGAGATTCTATACGCCAACAGGATTTACACCAGTGGATCCTTCACAATACAATTACAATAATGATGCAACTGTTGAATCTGAATAATTTTTAAATTTAATGGCAGTTCAAGAAGATGTGTTTGATATCAAAGAGTGTTTGAGCCAATTGCTTATTGATAACTTACCTTCATCTTGAACTGCTTTTTTTATGCTGATGTACTTTGCGCGGATTGAGAAATAAAGAACAAGTAGTGAAGATTTTCGATTTCATTTTTCGAATTACTTTTTTTCATGCCTAATTTGTAATATGATTAGACTAGTAAAGAAGCATGCATCATAAATAAGTGCGATTAGATAAAAAATAATGATTAATAGAAGTGATTTTTAAAGATCAAGGAAAGAGGCACATTATGAACAAATCATCCATTTATGGATTAACATTAGAGCAACTGAGGGAGTGGCTTGTAGCACATGGTCATAAACCATCGAGAGCATTGCAAGTATGGGATTTTCTTTATAGAAAGCGTATAACGGATTTTTCGGAGATGAAAGATGTAAACCCGGAATTTGTGCAGCTACTAGCAGATAACTTTGTCATTCAAACATTAACACAACATGTTAAACAAGAGTCTGCGGATGGAACGGTTAAATTTTTATTTAAATTAAAAGATGGCAGTTTGATTGAAACAGTTATGATGCGCCAAAAATACGGCTTATCTGTTTGTGTTACGACACAAGTGGGCTGTAACATTGGCTGTAGTTTCTGTGCAAGTGGAATCATCGCAAAAAGCCGTGATTTAACAGCTGGAGAAATTGTCGAGCAGATTATGAATGTGCAACTTCATCTAGATCAATTAGGCAATGATGAGCTAGTAAGTCATATTGTTGTAATGGGTATTGGCGAGCCATTTGATAACTTCGTAAATTTATTAGACTTTTTAAATGTCGTGATGGATCATAAAGGCCTAGCGATTGCGGGTAGAAAAATTACTGTATCGACAAGTGGAATTATTAACAAGATTTATGACTTTACGGATGCAGGATTACCAGTAAATTTAGCGATTTCTTTACATGCGCCGAATAATGAACTGAGAACGCGCATTATGAAAATTAACCGTGCAATGCCAATTGAAAAATTAATGGCGTCATTGAAATATTATTTAGAAAAAACGAACCGTAGATTGACGATTGAATATATTTTATTAAAAGATGTAAACGATCATAAACAAGAAGCAATAGAGCTTGCAGAACTATTTGTTGATATTAAAGATCAACTGTATGTCAACTTAATTCCGTACAACCCAGTAGATGAACATAGCCAATATCAAAGAAGTGAACAAGCATCGGTGTTAGCATTCTATGATACGTTGAAAAAGAACGGCGTCAATTGTAAAATCCGTCAAGAACACGGTACGGATATTGATGCAGCATGTGGTCAGCTACGCAGTAAACAGCTTAAGAAAGATGCTGTACAATAAATTAAAAATAAATTTTTAATAACAATGAAGCAGTATCTTCCATCGCTTGTGGGAGATGCTGCTTTTTTGTTTTTACAAAAGTAACTGAATACAGGCTAGTTAAATGACAAAAAGATTAGGCGATTGCCTCAAATGAAAATAATAAATTATTATGTTTGGGTGCGCACCTCCACTATTTTTCCCCATATGCTATTCAAAAAGGGAGAAGGAAAAAAGTGTGGCGATTGAGTTAGTTGCACTCCATTGGATATATGTTTTATTTATTGTTCTCATTATCGGTTTTATGGTGAGACGATTGGATACATCACTTATTTGTATTTTAGGGATTTTCATTATTGCATTTGTGGCAACAGGTAATCTTACTGCTTCAATTAGTGGTATTTTTTCGAGTTTTATTTATGCGATTACGGAATTGTTATCGACCATCTTAATTATTTCAATTATTGTTGCAATGAGCCGAGTATTATCAAAAACGGGTATTAATGAAGTAATGATTGCACCGTTTACGAAAATTATTAGAACACCAACACTTGCCTATTGGACGATTGGGATATTGATGATGATTATTTCTTGGTTCTTCTGGCCATCACCAGCTGTGGCACTTTTAGGGGCTGTTTTATTGCCAGTGGCGATTCGCGCGGGACTTCCTGCACTTGGTGTTGCAATGGCCATGAATTTATTTGGCCATGGTATTGCTTTATCAAGCGATTTTGTCATTCAAGGCGCGCCGAAGATTACAGCGGATGCAGCGGGAATTCCAGTAGGTGATGTTATTTCGGCAAGTATACCGCTTGTTATTGTCATGGGCGTAGTGACGACCATTGTGGCATTTATAATGTTGAGACGTGATATGAAGCGCGGGAAGATGGACATGGTAGGTTCCTATGAAGGAAATATTGATGTGGAAACACCAGAGGATTTACTAACGCTCACGCAAAAACGATTCTTTGCTATTTTAATTCCTGTCGCGTTTCTATTAGATGTTGTAGCAATGGCTGTGTTCAAGCTACAAGGCGGCGACGCTACCGCCTTAATCGGAGGAACGGCCGTATTTATATTGCTTTTACTATGTATGGTTGCACATAAAAAGAAGGGCTTAGATGAAACGACCAATTATTTCATAAAAGGTTTCCAATTTGGGTTTAGGGTGTTTGGTCCAGTAATACCGATTGCCGCTTTCTTCTATCTTGGGGACTCTGGATTTAACGCGATTATTGGGGATTATTTACCGAAGGCATCGAATGGAATTGTCAATGATTTAGGTGCATCCTTAGCTGCAGTCGTACCCATAACAAAAGAGATTGCGGTTGTGACATTAACAGGTGTTGGGGCGATTACAGGACTTGATGGTTCTGGATTTTCAGGCATTTCATTAGTCGGTTCTATTGGGAATCTATTTGGTACGGCGATAGGTGAGGGGACAGCTACATTAACCGCACTTGGTCAAATAGCCGCAATCTGGGTTGGTGGAGGAACTTTAATTCCTTGGGCGCTTATACCAGCTGCAGCAATTTGTAACGTAAGTCCGTTTGAGCTCGCGAGACGTAATCTTGTTCCAGTTATTATTGGGTTAGTGGTTACAACGATTGTTGCGATGTTTTTGATTTAGTTGAAATACTGTATAGATAAATAACGATAAGCAGCTACATTAGCTATGATTAATGTAGCTGTTTTTTATTGTATTGCAGAGAGTAATCGCGACTTCCGAATTGCAGATGGAGAAGTGTCACTTAGGGCATTTGTCTACAACTTTTTGGAAGTGAGTGCAATGAACGGGCAAGCCGTCCAATCTACATGTAGATTGTTGACGAATCAAGCCTTCTAACTATCAATATATGAGCACGAACAATGTTTTAGGAAAGGGGGTAAGCTCAATGGTAGGTATTCTCGTTTTGCCTAAACGATAAGTTGAAGGAAGCGTTAAAAATCTCGAACAGAAGCAAAAAAGTAGGCCTACGATTGGATTATATTAAACAGGTAGAATACCGCAATTTAATGTACTGGATGAGCTGTGATACTTGCAAAAAACGAGCTATATTTGGGGAGGGTTAGTATGTGATATGGTGAACCGTATCATAAGTAAGTGCGGAAAAAACTATTCAATTTAGGTCTAAAAAATCCTACTACACATTAAAAATTTTGTAGTAGGATTTTTCGTTAAAGATGTAATGTAATGTAGGTTGTTAATAGTATAAATAATAATAACGTTTCTAGATTGGTGAAAATCATATTGTTTTTGAATTTAGAGAGAACCGTATTGGAGTGGAGAAGGCTTTCTTTAACGGCAAGGGCAAAATAATAAATTATGAGCAGGCTGAATAAAAACATGAAGCTAGCAAAAACATGCTCGCCACTTTGCCAAAATGCAATGCCGAGAAAAAGTGACCATATACTTTTAAATACATTTGCTATGGCTTCGAAAGGCTTTGAAATTGCTGCAAATAAAAAATCACTCGTAGCATTAAAAGTAGCATCTCTCGAGGTTTGTTTAATAACAAAAATATTATGTCCAGCTTGAATAGTCATTGTGATTAGCTGCATGAAAACATAGAGTAAACCAAATATCGTTCCGGCTAATAATATGGAAGAGTCTAAGTAGAGATATAATGCGATAGGTAGCGGCATCCAAAAAGCAAATTTTAAAGCCATTATTGTATGTATTAAGGCATATTCATTTCGGCTTACTAGCTGTTTATGAATAACAATTAAAATTAAAAATAGAAATAGTCCGAGCCAACTAAAGATTACAGAAGATATGAGCATAAATCCTCCTAATGAAGAAGTATTTTAAGTTCGTTTCATTCTAGTTGTCTAATTAAAATTTCCCAATTATTTCTCTAACTGCAAAATTACCTTCGTGAAATCTTTAAAATCATTAATATGCTTCTCTAAAATAGCTTGTAAAATTTCCAATTCAAGCGATTGATAGTCGTGTACAGCGATGTTACGAAAGCCTACCATGTTCATCAATGTTTTGGCTAATGTTGCATCAAGTAAGCCAGCCTCCTGTAGCAGCTTAAATCCTTCACGGCTTGCTTTTGGAACGCCTAATTTTCGTTCACTAACAATGTGCATGGCTAAGTCAATACTTGCCTCACACGCACGTTGAATATTTAAAATAATGCTATCTTGCTTTGTGAAATCTTCTAAATTTTTTGGGTTGCCGGCATACACCTCATGAATTCGATTCACACAGCGTTCGATTGTAGTCGTCTTATTTAAGATTACATCATTCATCTCCAAAAACACTCCCTCTTTCTTTTATCGCTTCAATAATGGGTGCCCGTTGCTCGCTTAATGTAGCATACATACTATATGCACGCATTTTTTGACGCGTAAATTCATTTGAGTTTTGAATATAAATAGGGGTACCGTGTTCGAAAATTTGCATCGTAAATACGGTGTCAATTTGTTTTAAGTCGATTAAATCGACCTCTCGATTTGCAATAGCTGCCAATTCACCAGCTAAGTTATAACGTTCATATGATGATAACGAATGCTTACTAAAATAAGCTAAATCAATATCACTATCTTCACGAGCATTACCTTTTGAGAAAGAGCCAAATAAAAGTATGAAATCTGGCTGTGTATGCTGCTTTAACATTTCAATTAATTGTTGCTGCAATTCTTCCGATAACATTCGCATCACCATCCTTTTCTATATTATAAACGTTAACGGAAAAAACCGCACTTATACTTATTACGGTGAACCGTATCATAAATAAGTGCGATTTTTTCTGAAATACAGAAATAGCATCATCCCCTATTGATAGGAGGGTGCTATTTTTTTAGATAGACATTTGTTGTATGAATGCTTGTTTTTGTTCTTGAAGTGTTATTAGTCTCTGTTATTCTAAATAATTTTTTTGAAAATTTATTTGTAAAGTTAGTAATTAATATTTGTTCATTATTAGAGAGAATGTAAATTAAGCTTTTTTTCCATCCTTCTAAATTTAAATATCATCTTTTCAATATGAACCCTGTGTTTGCTTAGAAAATAATGAAGTACGGCTTCATCAAAGGTGCTTAAGAACCTATCAACATTGACATGTATATATTAATTAAAGTACGATGAAAATACTTGGAAATTTATAGGTTATTTGTAAATGAAAATTTACGTAGAACGAACTACTGCAAACAATTAAGATTACAGATTGAAAAACATGCAAACGAAAAGTAGTGTGATTTCATAAAGATGGACATATTTAGTTTCCAAGCATTAGATTTTTAATAAAAGGTTGGAGAAAAATGAACAGTAACAAGTATAAAGATTATTTTACAAAAGACTATTTGATGGGGCCAAATTCGATACGACTTCTCGAGGAGCTCCTAGTTAAAAATCCAGATGCCATAACGGGTGGAACAATTCTTGATCTTGGCTGCGGTAAAGCACTAACATCGGTTTATATTGCCAATGAAACGAATGCAAATACTGTCTATGCAACAGATTTATGGATTTCTGCAACAGAAAATTGGGAAACAATACAAGAGTGGAAGCTTGAGGATAAAATGATTCCAATTCATGCGAACGCACTAGACTTACCTTTTGCGAATGATTTTTTTGATGCAATTGTGAGCATTGACTCTTACCATTATTACGGCTGTGAGGAAGAATTTTTTGCGAAAAAAATGCTTCCCCTTTTAAAAAGTGGTGGGTACGCACTAATTAGTGTTCCTGGTTTGAAATCAGAGCTTGAACAAGTACCAGAGATTATGAATGAGTGGCTTGAAGATGCTGTTGATACTTTCCACAGTGCAAATTGGTGGGGAAAACATATTCAACAAGGCTGTGATGATTTAATCGAGGTGACGGTATATGAATCGGATCAATTCGAAGTGTGTTGGCAGGACTGGATAAATACGGGGAACGAATATGCGTTAAATGATGCGAAATTTTTAAACCGTGGCTTAAATGAGTTATTAAACTTTGTCATGATTGTTGTTCGTAAAAAATAGTAACCGTTCAACTAATATAAAAAACATAAATGCTTTTAATGACATGCTTCCCAGTTTGCGAGAACAGCTTTTTTTTAGAATGGACATATAACCCAAATGCCATAGCAGGTAATACATTAACAATTAATGAAACAAAAGTTGTACTTAAGGGTATTACTGTCAGTGGTAAAATGATGCGAGAACATCGCAATTTAAAATCGCACTTAACTACATTACGCAGAACCGTATCATAAGTAAGTGAGGTTTTTTATAATATAAGACAGTCTACGAATTAAAAGTAGACCGTTTTTTATTTATTGACATGGAGTTCACTCCATCTTTTATAGTGAAGATATTATAGGGGTGGGGTGGATTAAATGGTGATTTTAACTTATATATTGATTGGGTTATATGCATCTTTAACAGGGATAGCAGGGATCAAACAGTGGAAGGACCTAGGATATCATACACGAGCTTTCTTATTTGTTATTACGTCAATATGCATAATTTTAATTTTATTTATACAAAATAAAGACTTGTTATTTATTTTGTTAATTGTCGCATTTGTAGTACTCCATATGTTGACGATTATTCAAGGGGTGGTAACAAATGGGAGAATTAATTATAGTCACCATATCATCCGCTTCATTTTCCATAGTATAATTATTCTAATGGTTTATAAATTTATAAAATAGTAGGTGGTAGTGGTGAAAATTGGTGAATATGCGGATCTTACCGGGATTAGTAAGGATACTATTCGTTACTATGAAAAAATAGGTTTGTTGGAGCCAGAAATAAAGAATAAACATCGTAATTATAAAGATAATGACGCAATTTTAATAAATACCATTATCAAACTTAAACAAACTGGATTTTCATTATTAGAAATTAAAATACTTTTTGATTGGTCAAAAAACTTAGATCAACATAAAAAGTTAACACAAATGGAAATTCAAAATGTTCTTCAAATTAAAGAGATATTCCAAAATAAATATGCGCAAATTGAACAACAGGAAAATCATATTAAACAAATAAAACAAGTATTATTAAATGCAAATCATAAAATGGAGCAGCTCTTAGAGAGAAATAAAGGTTAGAAGTTTTAATCTTTAATAGAGTATGTGAAAAAACGCCCTTAGCTATGCTACGTTGAACCGTATCATAAATAAGTGAGGTTTATGAAAAAAACCACTAGAGAAAATTCTAAGTGGTTGCTTGTTTTATCAGGTGTTTTCAAAAACTAGGCAATATTTAACGGTGGCTACTATCACTTAGGTCATGAATCTAAATTAAGACGTCAATTATTTTCTATTAAGACGCCATTAGAGATATAGTCTTCACTGTAATACCATATCCTATACTTAGTTAGCTCATTGTAGAAAGAGGTAAATTGTCTGTCAAACTTTTTGTCATTATTCATATCAAAGTTAATTCTTACATCAGGATCTCTAAGGGTGTCAGATTGATACGCTTCAATAAATGTATCTTCCAGAATATTTTGCTCAAAGTCCTCACTATTTATATAATCTCGAATTAAATGAAAGACTTCAAAAGATTCTTCCTCAGACGGGGGATTTCTCCAAGTGATATTCCACTCGATTCCACCATGTCTATGCATTTGCAACTTTATTTTTTTAATGTCGTCAAACTGATCTTTGAGTTCATTTGAAAGTTCACGACTATCCGCGGTATTAATCTTTTGATAAGTCGCACATCCCGATAATAACAGTATACTAGCAAGACCTACTATAACTTTTTGTGATTTCAAAATATCACAACCATTCGTGATTTTATTTAAAGTACATAAAATCTTTTGGAGAAACAAACTAGATTCATTAGTATAAGTTAAAACCGTATTTCCTTGATTATTGCTTAATTCTAATGAGTTAGAATTTTTATATTCATTTGCAAAAACCTCCGATGATGAAAAGATTACATGAACATGCTGCTTGAAATGTACTAATATACGGTTTTATAAATAACGGTGTTAATCATCTTTCTAATTCAATATATTCTCGTAACAATTTCCAAGATTGTTGTTCTTTTCGCCAGATGAACATACATTGTGCGCAATAAGGAGTACCGTTTATTAAGTTTATTTCTTTTCCTAAAATTAAATACTCTAGTCCGTTTTTTCGACTTGTAATAGAAGAAATTTCAAAGCTTTTTGTTGTATCGTCTGTCTGCATCAAAACACCGTTAATATCATAGTCATAGCCATAAACCTCAGGCTCATCGATATTAGAATGCGCCCAATATCCAATAAATTTTGATGACATAAATTGTTTAATTGCGTCCCCATCTTTACTAATAAACCCCTCATTCCAACCAGCAAAGTAATTGTCTAATACAGATTGTATTGTTTCCATTTTATATCCTCCGATTTTAGCATGATTTCGCTTTGATAATAATGATGCAGGAAGCAACATTGCTTTCTTGCTATGAAACTCGCTGTTGTTAACTTTAACTGCCATATTATATAATTCGTTAATTCATCGAAATTTCCTTGTGGCAAATTTAAAACTTATGTCACCTTATTTTTAAAGGAATTGATGATAGATTTTTTAGAACTAGTTGCGAAAGAAGTAGGAGCGTCATTAGATTTATATTTTAGTGCAGTTTAAAACCTCATTTAGCTTTATCACGGAGAACCGTATCGTAAGTTTTTAATTTATTAAGATGGATGGATTCGCGGATGTCTTTACCCCCGATGAAAGGGGACGTTTCAACTACTTTCTCTAGATAGGAGGGGTTTTATGAGTAAGGTAAGCCCGTTTTATACCAGCCGCTGCGATTTGTAACGTAAGTCCATTTTGTCACAACGATTGTCGCTATGTTTTTGATTTAGTTGAGTTATTGTATAGAGAAATGACGAAAAACAGCTACATTAACTATGATTAATGTAGCTGTTTTTATTGTCAGATGTGCAGATGAAGAAGCGTCACATTAGGCATCTGGCTCTAACTTTTTTGAAGTACCTTATAAGCTATGATTAACATTGAATAACTAATTTCGAATTAGATAATCAAACGCCCCTAATGCAGCAGTTGCACCGGATCCCATAGCAATAATAATTTGGTTGTAGGCACTATCAGTACAATCACCTGCAGCAAATACACCAGGAATTGTAGTAGCACCACGCTTATCGACAATAATTTCACCAATCTTGTTGCGTTCAAGTATGCCATCTAACCAGTCAGTGTTTGGTATTAATCCGATTTGGACAAACACACCAGCTAATTCGAGCTGTTTTTCTTTACCTGACTCACGATCTACATAAGTCAGCCCATTTACTTTCTCGTCCCCTGTAATTTCTGTCGTTTGAGCATTTGTTAAGACAGTCACATTTGAAAGACTAAGTAAACGTTTTTTTAATACATCATCCGCTTTTAGTTCTGCACCGAATTCAAGAACCGTTACATGATGAACTATACCGGAAAGGTCAATGGCTGCCTCGATACCAGAGTTACCGCCACCGACAACTGCAATATCTTTTCCTGCAAATAATGGACCATCACAATGAGGGCAATAGGCCACACCTTTATTTTTAAACTTTTCCTCACCTGGAACATTCAAATTGCGCCAACGAGCACCAGTTGAAATGATAATTGCTTTACTTTTTAGAATAGCCCCGTTTTCTAATTCAACCTCAACAAATTCTTTCTTTTCTAAACGTTTTGCACGCTGTAGGTTCATGACGTCGATATTATAATCCTTCACATGCTCTTCAAGGGCTTGTGCAAGTTTTGGTCCTTCCGTCTCTTTTACACTAATAAAATTTTCTATTGTTAGTGTATCTAAAATTTGGCCACCAAAACGTTCTGCTACAATACCTGTCCTAATTCCTTTACGTGCTGAATAGATAGCTGCACTAGATCCTGCAGGACCGCCACCTATAACAAGGATATCGTATGGTTCTTTGTTTGAAAGTTCTTCTGTCTTTGGACCAGTACCTAATTTAGCTAGGATTTCATCAATCGTCATACGACCATTTCCAAATGGCGCACCATTTAAATAGACAGCGGGGACAGCTAAAATATCTTTGCTTTCCACTTCTTTCTTGAATGCTGCGCCATCTATCATAGAGTGTGTAATGTTTTGATTTAGTACACTCATGATATTTAAGGCTTGGACAACATCAGGACAATTGTGACAAGTTAAACTAACATATGTTTCAAAGTGATACTCACCATCAATTTTTTTAATTTGATCAATAACATTTTGATCTATCTTTGGTGCGCGTCCGCTTACTTGAAGCAAAGCTAACACCAAAGAGGTAAATTCATGACCTAAAGGGACTCCAGCAAAAGTAACACCGGTATCTTCTCCAACGCGATTAACGCTAAAGCTAGGTGTTCTCACGAGTTCTACATTTTCTACTGTAATTTTAGATGACATAGAAGCTAGCTCATTAATTAGAGCTAGCACCTCGTCGGAAACTTTGTCAGAGCCTAAGCTTACTTTGAGCACGATATCGTTTTCTAACATTTGTAGGTACTGATTTAATTGAGATTTGATTTCTGCATCAAGTGCCACTGAGTCACCCTCCTTAAATTTTACCTACAAGGTCAAGGCTTGGCTTAAGGGTTTCGTCGCCTTCGCGCCATTTTGCTGGACACACTTCACCTGGATTGTTACGAACATATTGTGCTGCCTTAATTTTGTTAATAAGAGTGCTTGCGTCACGCCCAATTCCGCCTGCATTAATTTCAAGAGCTTGAATGACACCATCTGGATCAATGATGAATGTACCGCGATCAGCAGCACCTTCTTCTTCGATTAACACATCAAAGTTACGAGAAATTTGGTGTGAAGGATCGCCAATCATTGTATACGTAATTTTACCAATTGCTTCTGATGAATCGTGCCAAGCTTTATGAACAAAATGAGTATCAGTTGAAACAGAATATACTTCAACACCAAGTTTTTGTAGTTCTGGATATTGTCCTTCAAGATCTTCAAGTTCAGTTGGACAAACAAATGTAAAGTCTGCTGGGTAGAAACAGATAACACTCCAATGCCCTGTGAAATTTTGTTCTGTAACTTCTACAAATTCACCGTTTTTGTATGCTTGTGCTTTAAAGGGTAATACTTCTTTTCCGATTAATGACATAAAATAACCTCCAAAATTTTGTTAAACTAATTCCCTAATATTTTGTTACATAATAAGAAGAATATACTAGGATTAAATTAAAAAGATATGTATTAATTGTCATAATGCAATTTGGTTTTGAATGCCAAAATTAAAGGACATTCATGATGGTACATCGCGAATGTCCTTTAATCCCTGTTTCGTAGGCTAACTCTTAGTTATTGAAAAATTCAAAGTATAAAATGAGAATAATCCTGTATTAATGTCCAATACCTTCGATTTTCTTACCTTCAACAAATGAAGGGACATCTAACTCTAGTAAATCATAAATAGTAGGCGCTATATCTAAATTAGAGGTGGAGCTAATTTGTTTTCCTTTGTGAAATTCCGCCCCAGTAGCTATAAAAACAGGTCGAAGCATGCTTCTTTCTCCATTTCCTCCATGTGTTCCTAATTCAATAGGGGGAGTTATATTTTTTTCAATGCCGCTACCCATTACATAGCCAGAAGCCCCAATTAGCATAACATCGCCTGAATTTTGATGATTCAAAACGGTTATATTTTTATTTATATTTTTCATAACTTTTTCATAAGGATGGATTTTTTTGGTGAAAGTATGTTTCCTAATATCTTTCATATGCTCTTTAACCTTATTGAACGAGAAGTTGTCTGTTTTAATCATAGACATGATGTCTTCTAGGTTATGTTGAATGACCTTTCCATTTTTGTTTGAGACTTTTACATCTTTAAATGCCTGAATAATCTCATCACGGACACTCTCATATTCATCGAGAGGGACAATCCCACCTTTTTCACGGTTCTGTAAGTTAATGTATACATTTGCTGTTGATCCACTTGGAATGGCATATGCCTTTGATTCTTTTAAATTGATTTGATTTTTTTTATCTACAGTTAATAACCCAGCATCTTTTAAAACTTTATTAGGCGAAAGGGTAGAATGGGCAGGTTCCATTCCATGATCGGAGACTAAGAACAAATAATCATTCTTGTTTAACGAATTCAATGTTTCACCGACGACCTTGTCTGCTAACTGATATGACCATTCGATATAGCTCATATATTTTTCTGATTTTTCACGTGAATATCCTGGCTGCCGAGGGTCTATTAATAAATACTTATGTTGTTCATGATCAATGTGGGGACTATAAAACATTAGCAAATCAGGATTGTATTTTTGTTTTATATAAAGTGATACTTTAGTGACCCACATGACATATCGTGTACTTATCTCTTCATATTCTTTTCTCGTAATCCATCCCTTTTCAAGGGCATTATCATCGTCTTGTGCTGGATAAAAACCAAACTCCTTCTCGATTTCATCAGAAAATCCTTTAGGACCACTAATTAAACTAGAGGTTACTGCTGTCCGATACAACTGTACAGGTAGGGTAAGATCTGCGTCATTTAGTTTGATTTTGAACCAAAAACCAGCAGGCTGATGATCGTTCATATGTAATGAAAGAGATCCCCATTGTTTTCCCTTTACAATGGAGTCTTTAGGATCTACCTTTTTATCATCAGAAAATATAAAGGTGTCATAATTTTGTTTTTGATCATCAGTTGAGTCAATCGCCAAAATGTGGATGACTCGATTCTTTTCATTTTTCATGATAATAGAGAATTTAGTTTCCTTTAAAAAACTGAAGCTTTTTGGAGAATTAACCCATCCAGCAGTTTTTATATAGGAAAAAGATAACGACTCCAAATTGCTTGGAGACCGTGTTTTTCCAGAATAAATAGAATAATCTCCTTGTTGTCCCTCTTTAAGATTGGCCCCTGGAAAAGCAATAGTGGCTGTTGTTTTCCCTTGTTTGCTAGCTTCTATCCACAATGGAGGTACTTGGCTTTTCGACTGGAAACCGCTTTCTTCATTATCTAAGGCTGTATTTGGTTCGTGCCAATGATTACTTACAACTCCGGTCTGGTTAGGTGTAGCCCCTGTGGCAATTGCTGCGTGTGAAGGTGCTGTAAGAGAAGGAGTAATAGTTGAAGGATTTATTGATGAAATCCCATTGTCTTGCATCTGCTTAATATGAGGCAATTTATTCTCTTTTACATATTGATTAGTATAGTCATTTTTCATTCCGTCAATCGAGATAAGTATGACCTTTCTATCAGGTTCTTGATTTTCATTAGCTTCTACTTCATTAATTATGGTGAAAAGACACAAATTAAAAACAATAATGCCTATGTATAAATATTTTTTCATTTTCTTATCCTTATCCTTTCTGTAAGCTACATCTCTTCAAAAGTAAAATTGGTATTTTTCGAATAGCTCTAATACCTACCCTAAACAATTACCCTTTTTCCCATGGATGAAACTTTTCAGCAGATAAAGATAGAAAACGGATTCCTAACATTGGAATTCGTTTCTTGTATAAATTAAAAAAAGAAAAACAAACTAATTACGCAATCTAGAACTGCATTAGGAGCATTCCTGTTAGAAACATTTTCGGGGACTTGAAAATAAAAAAGCCCTCTTGTATGATGCTTGAGTGTCAACAGCCATTGACTCGCACATCTACAGAGAGGACTTCCAAAAATGAATTTTAATACGAATGAAAAAATTAATCAAGTTTCTGAAAATACTTTAGTCATCGGCATCGACATTGCCAAACACAAACACTTCGCTTGTGCAATTGATGATCGTGGCCGTGTGCTCCAAAAATCATTTCCAATACTGCAATCGCGCGTTGGATTTGAAGGCTTTTATGAACGTCTACTTACGTTAAAAGTAGCCCATGAAAAACAGGGAATCCTTGTTGGTTTCGAGCCAACAGGTCACTATTGGATGAACTTAGCAGCGTTTTTAACGAACTACGGGATTCCGTTTGTGATGGTCAATCCGATGCACGTCAACCGTTCAAAGGAATTGGACGATAATCTCCAAACTAAAAATGACCAAAAAGATGCACTCGTCATCGCACGTTTAATGCGAGATGGACGCTTCAGTTATCCTCGTCTTTTAGAAGGTGTGGAAGCGGAATTACGAAATGGCGCGACATTGCGCTCGAAAATTCAAGAAGATTTAAATGCCCTTCGAAATCGCCTGATTCGTTGGTTAGATCGCTTCTTTCCCGAGTTTCCACAAGTCTTTAAGAAGTTCGGGAAAATGGCGTATGCGGCGCTCGAAATGACGCCACTACCTTCGGATATTAAAGGGAAATCACCAGATGAACTACTCTTCTTATATCGCCAAGTAGAAGGAATGAAAAGCCCACAACTACCAAAGGCAAAACAATTAGTTGAAGCGGCTCAAAACTCGATTGGATTAACAGAAGGTTTAGTGATGGCCAAATATGAAATCGCCACACTGCTTTCGCAAATCAAATTGATGCAAGCTCAACTTGATGAATTAACGGTTCAGCTCACAGAGCTAGCGAAACAAATGACAGATTATGATTATTTAGCATCTATACCAGGAATCGGGGATGTAACGGTTGTCGATTTACTTTCAGAAGTCGGTTCTTTAACACAATATGAGCATCCACGCCAATTAATTAAACTCGCGGGACTTACATTGCGTGAAAACTCTTCTGGTAAGCAAAAGGGACAAAAGCGCATTTCTAAACGAGGAAGACGTAAGCTACGAGCACTCTTGTTTCGTGTGATGATGCCCCTAATTCGACATAATCAAGCATTTAAGCAATTACATGAATACTACACAACACGTACAGTGAATCCACTTCGCAAGAAGCAATCGATTGTCGTCCTGTGTGGCAAGTTACTCAAGATTTTACATGCCTTGTGTAAAAAGAAAACAATGTTTAACGTACAACAAATGATGAACGATTTCGCCAGTCTTCAAGCAGCTGCTTAAACGTACTTCATCAAAAGTCCAACCAAGAGGATGACACGGAGAAGCCGGCACTATTTATTCCATTCGACCGTGCACAAATAGCAACGAGTCCCCTGAGGAGCATCGCCAGCCTCTGCCTTATGAATAGACCGAACGAAGGAATGTACGCGCAATTAGACGCCTAGAGACATGGGAGGGTCCGTCATCATAAGCAACGCAGAGATCCAAATGTGCATCAAAATAACGTACTGGATCAAGGGATTAATTACCATTAAAAGGGAATTAATTTAGCGAAGCTTTCAGGTGTATTGTTAAAAAAATCAATAATTACAAAATAAAGATAGATGTACGTGTCGAAAAAAAATTTTTGAACACTCAAAAATGGCGCGAGCCATTGATATATCAACATTTATAGAGGGAGGAAATAACATGAAAAATAAGAAGCAACAAAAATCTAATAACGCGCTAAGTGTAGGGAAAATGATTGAAAATACGAAAGAAAATATTGAAGAAGCAGAAATTAGTATGGAATTTGCGATTCCCGAAGAACTAGAAAATCTAGAGGAAAAAAATGCTCGTCGTAGACACTCAATTAACATAATGGAAGATCAAATTAAGGACGAAGCGGCTTTCCAAGCTAGAAAGGATAGATTTAAATAAGATTTTGAAGAAGTCTTATCTTATTATGCTTCCTGGGATACAGCCAAACGCGTAGTTTCAGGCCTTACTCCTGTTGCATCACGTTCGTCGTGAATAAGCATGTGCTTTCCCTCAGAAAGCTTTACTTAATACAAAAGGCACTAGACGTAATTCACTCACACCTGCACGCCACTCAACTGACAAAATGTAAAATTTCTATTAAAGATTAGCCCACCTACTCCATCAAATCGAACTCAGTTAATGGTGAAAACTTCCTCTAAAAGTCTAAACTGCTATAACAACTGAACATATACTACTTAGAAGTCTAAACTTGTAAGGGGGTGAGCAAACATGCCATTTTATCCACCAGCAGGAAGAAGAGGGCCATACCCTATACAAAGACAACGATTTGGACCTCCTCCACCAAATGCATTTAGTAGACCGAATAATGGAGCCTTTTATAACGGTAATCAATTTGACCCAAGACAAGATCAACAAATGTTTAATCCCTATCAACAACAACCGCAACCTTCTAGATTTGGAATGGTATCGGATAATCTAAATACGATGATGGGCCATATGGGAACTATCACAAATGGAATTAATATGATGAGGCAGGTAGGTGGAATTATGAGTCTCTTTAGACTTTAAATAGCCTTTTCAACGAATAAAAATGATAAGCAGCTACATTAGTCATTGCTAATGTAGCTGCTTTTATTGTTGTTTTAACTTATAGATTTGTTTACAAAAAATTGCTTATGCTGATTTATCCCTATTACATGACCTGAATCTAATGTAATCGTTAATGTGAAAATTTCTGATGGTTTATCTGAAAAATACCATGTTCGTCCTGGACCGACTAATAATAAATAGACTTTCGTTTTTTGATCACTCATAAAATTTAATGAATTCTTTGATATCACAGAATGTTCGCGTTTCATAATTTGAATTTGCGCTAGTTGTTCGGCAGCAGAAAGTGTATCTGGAACAACGAGGCTCAGCTCGGAAATTTTTCGAATAGAAGTGATTGAGAAAGGAATTTCGCTTTCTGGAGTATCGTTTAATCTAGCGATAAATTCAATAATATTGCCTGAAGGGTCTTCAAAGTAACAAGACTTAGCAACAAAAAATGAAAAATAGACTTCATCGTCACCATCTTCTTTTAATAATACCGTTTTAGACTTTAGCCATTCTTTCGCTTCGACAAACTGATTGGCCGGAATATCAAGTGCAAAATGGTAAAAGGGTTTACCTTCGACACCCTGATTTGTGAATTCAATAATACTGATGCCTACTTGAATTTGAAAACAGTTTGAAGATGCATTTAGGATAGTGAATCCGAGCAGTTCTCCATAGAAAATTTTCATTTCTTGTAATTTATTTGTTTGCAATTGCACATGCTTAATATCCATTTCGAAAACTCCCTTATTAAACCAAGTTATATGCTCATTTTAACAATAGGGTTAAAATGGCAACATTAGACTATTGAATGAAATTTGATTGGTAGCTAACTAATGACGATTTATCGCTTTTTCTACGAAGACAACGTATAATGAAGATAGCAGAAGAAGAATTCATTTTTTCCTCTAGTTAAAAAAAGAGGTGCAACTACTTGAAACAATTTAACAAAGAATTACCAGAACAATACGATGCATTAAAAAAACAAGCGAATTATACGTCAAGCTGGCGTGAACGTTTAGACGCAGTTAAAACGTTATCGGCTTACCAAAATGAAAAAGTAATTGATTTATTAACAAATCGTATGAAAAATGATACGGTTTATAAAGTTCAAACGGCTGCATATGAAGCACTTGCAGCATTCGGTGAAGATGTAGAAAAACCAAAACCTGCTCGTTTTGATATTATCAAAGGTACAGATAAAATTTTCCTACGTGTGAAAAAAAGCTTACCAAAAGACCACACTGTGGCTGACTTTGCGGATAAGTTAAAACGTATGCGTTCAGATGTTTATGATGCGTATGAAGGCGACAAAGGTGCACAATTTATGACTTGGTTAGAGGAACGTTGGGCTAAGTTGTAATACCGTTCTATAATAAATATCAAAAGGTCATTTTCTCCGAACGTGGAGAGAATGGCTTTTTTTGTGGCTCATCACCATAAGTTGGGGATGACATAATTTTAGGATTCAAAGTGATTCCTTTTTAATCTAGTCCGTTCTGCTACGCTTAATCCCCACAGCTTGCATATGTGCTAATAATTCATGAAGGTCTACGGGCTTTGTTAAGTAATCATCTGCGCCAATTGTAAGTCCATGTATTTTATCTTCAACCGCATGTTTTTGGCTGACCATAATAATCGAAACATCCGTTGTTTGTTGTTGACGGACCCATTTACAGAAGTCTTCACCACTCATTTGAGGTAAAATGAGTTCTAAAATAATCATACAGGGGTAGTCAGACACAAATCTTTTTTTACCTTCTTCTGCAGAACGCGCTATCGTGACGTCGAAATGATGTTGTTCTAAAAAGTTTTTAAGCGTTGTTGCCCATTGGACATCCGCATCGACGATTAATAATTTTTGGTTCATTTCCATCCCCCATTTGATATGTACTACTTTAATGATAACGTTTTCTTTTTGATAACTAAATAAAAATGGTTCATCACCGTAACATGGGGTTGATTTCCATTCCGGTACGGACGCTTTCCGCGGGCACGGCTCCAACTAATTTTTTGTGCCTCTTACGGCGGCACAAAAAATGGATTTTCCGCTCGTGCTGTTCCCGCAGGAGTCGCCTTCCCTCCATTCCAATCAACTCGTTTTTCTATCAAGTTTTGTCATCCCCAACTTATGGTGGAGAGCCATAAAAATTTAAAATATTCCATAAAAAGCAGTATCCCTATGAAGGAATACTGCTTGTTTCATTTTAAAAGATTTTAATTATTCCACTTCAATAGCAATCGTATCTGTGATGTCTCCATTTGAAAATCGAGTAAGAGCGGAGATTATGTATTTCCCTTTTTCAGCTGGAGCTGTAAAGCGTTCTGAAGAAGCGATTTCTTTGTAATCATAATCCTGTTCCCATTGTTGGATGGTGATACTTGTTGGATTTTGGCTAAAGTGAAATGCAATCTCCTCATTCGGTTTTACTTTGATATAAGGCATCTTTTTTTCCACTATCATTTCATGAGGAGCAGCAGTATCCACACAAATACTTTCCCCATCAGAATGCCAGCAATAACTACCTCGAACCGTTTCAATCTCTTGAGCATTTGTCACGGCGGTTACAGTAGGGATTTCCACGACTTCATCTTTTAATAACATAAATCTCCCTGCAATAACAAGAATAATTAGCGCAATTATAAGAAATAATTTATTCGTATTTTTAAACATATACTTTCACCTCATTTATCTCTATTTCTATCATTTTAATAATGTAGTATTTATTATACAATTTTGAAAACGAAATGAAAGAAGGGATTTAAGTGGAAAATGAAAAAATAATCATGATTTTTAAGCGCTTTGCAGAATTAGAAGCAAAAGGGAATAGTGTACTTTATTCGTATTGGAGTAATGAAATCTTATCGGATGAAAGATTAATAAGTTTAATTTCAAAAATGCCACAATCACAACCAAAACCAAATTTATTCTTTGCCTCCGTTCAATGGCTTGCTTTACAAAAAAAACATGAATTATTTCAAGTTTTTATGCATCCGGAAGCAGCGAACTTAGAAGAAAGTTTTCGATTGTTGAAACAGCTATGTAGTGAATATGAGAATGAATTAATTCAACTATTTCATACAAGGTTAGTTCAAACAAATGAAATAAATCGAGCATCCTATTTGTACCCAATTTTTGCGGAAATTTATCAAAGCATAAAAAAACCTTTAACGCTAATTGAAATTGGAACGAGTGCAGGGATTTTGCTAGGTGTTGATCTATTCAATTATGAAATTACTGAAGGAAACAATACTAAAATATTGGGGGATTCATCAAGTGATATTACGATTCGTTCAATTAATAATGGACAACCATTAAATATTTCGAATGAACTTGTCATTCAAAATCGTATCGGAATTGATTTGAATATTATTCAGTTGGAACATGAGGATGATTATCGCTGGATGCAATCTTTAATTTGGCCTGAACATAAGGAAAGAAAGGCGCTCCTAGAAAAGATTAAAGATGTAAATATAAACTGTTCGAAGACATTAGTTGAAGGGGATTTTCTAGAGATTATACCGAATTATTTAGAAATACGAAATGACGATTCGCAAATTGTAATCTTTCATACTCATGTAGCAAATCAATTTTCAAATGAGTTAAAGGAAAGCTTATTAACTATGATTCGTCAGTTAAGTAGAAATGTTCCGTTGTATCACGTATATAACAATATGTACGACACAAATTTACATGTAGATTTAATTAAGCAGGGATCGATCATAAATTTGAAGGAACTGAAAAATACAGATGGACATGGAAAATATTTTAGTTGGAATTAATTCTAAAGTTTCATAGAAAATGATGCGATTTTGAAAAGTTGACATGCCTCTATCTACATCCTATCAAAAATTAAATTATAAGTCTATTTATAATTTTCTGTCCATGTGATAATTAATATGCGCAAATCTTTCATAACGTTATGATGAATCGAGGACAACGGTGAAACAAAATATTTATGATAACGACCAATTTTTTCAAGGCTACGAAGCCATACGAGCACGTGAAAATAATTATAATAATTTATTGGAACAGCCAAACTTTATCGCTCTTGTTCCAAACTTAACTGATAAAGTCGTGTTGGACATTGGCTGTGGTATGGGGGATTTTGCTTCGTATTGTATAACAAATGGGGCCAAACAAGTTACAGGCATCGATATTTCCGCCAATA
The DNA here is from genome assembly GCF_003073375.1 of Lysinibacillus sp. 2017. Classification (NCBI taxonomy): domain Bacteria; kingdom Bacillati; phylum Bacillota; class Bacilli; order Caryophanales; family Bacillaceae; genus Lysinibacillus; species Lysinibacillus sp. 2017. Next base: position 2,349,635 of record NZ_CP029002.1, on the reverse strand, counting down.
TGATTTCTAAAGCAAAACTACGACATACCCATGAAGGATTATACTTTAAAAACTCTGCAGTTGAAGATTTGAACATACCAATTGGAGAAGTTGATTTTATTAGTAGCTCGCTAGCTTTTCATTATGTGGCTGATTTTACTACACTTATGAAGAAAATCAGCGCGGGATTATGTGATGAAGGTACTTTACTATTTTCAATTGAGCATCCAATCTCAACAGCGAATAAAGGCGGGGTTGACTGGCCAGTAGATGAAGCAGGAAATTTACTTCATTTTGCGATTGATCGTTATCAGCAAGAAGGAATGCGTACGTTGAATTGGCTTGTTGATAATGTGATCATGTATCATCGGACGCTTTCAACAATACTGAATACGTTGATTGAACATGGCTTGCAAATTGAAAAAATAGTTGAGCCCACACCGACGAACGAGGCAATTGAAAAGTTACCAAGTATTCAAAAAGAATTTCGGCGACCGTCTTTTTTAATTGTTAGAGCGAAAAAGATTTCCTCAAATATTGAAGGTGAATCGGAATGAGAACATTCGGTATACTGGAGGGGAATAAACCTTATCTAAATAGAGTAGCTGCATATGGCGTCATTTTAAACGCTTCACAAAATAAAGTGGCAATTATTAGGAATGAAAAAAATGATTATTTTCTTCCTGGTGGCGGCTTAGAGGAGCATTTTGTCGTTTGGGAAGAAATTCATGAAGCAATACGGAAATTGATTTTCGACCATCATTGCTGGGCAGTACAGGAAGCAATTAAATAATGATAAAAGGGAGAGCTTACGATTCATTTGAATTGTAACATCTCTCTTTTTGTTTACAAATAAATAAACAAATTATATAATTGTTTTAAATTAATAAACGAAATGGAGTTTTGTTTATGGAATTACAAAATATTGAGGTTGAGCATTTAATCCAAGGCTACCAAGTGGAAGAGAATCATTTTTGCTGTTTGTTTTGTGAAGAAAAGTTTTATGAGCATGAGGTATTTCCGATTGAAGGGCGATTTTTATCAGCTGAGGGTATGGTGAAACAGCACATCGTAGCAAAACACAGTTCACCATTTCATGCAATTTTGCAGCTAGATAAAAAGTTGACGGGTTTATCAGATGTGCAAATCGAAATGATGACGCATTTTTATGACCAAACTGGTGATCAAGAGATCGTTAAAAATAGTAGCGTTAATAGTGTATCCACTGTACGCCAGCATCGATTTAAGCTGCGTGAAAAGGAAAGACAAGCGAAATTATTTTTAGCATTAATGAGAATTTTAAAAGATCCGCAAAAATACGCGGTACATAAAGGAGCGAGACAAGTGGACGAACGTTACGGGATTGAACAAGCAGAGCGTGAAAAGGTGTTAAAAACTTATTTTAAAAACGGTTTAGATGGTGGAATTGATACGATTCCTAGTAAAGAAAAGAAAAAGCTTATTATATTGCAGCACATTTTATTACGTTTTGAAAAGGGGAAAACGTATTCAGAAAAAGAAGTAAATGAACTATTAAAAGTGGTCAATGCAGATTTCGTGTCACTACGCCGTCATTTAATTGAGTACGGCTTTATGGAACGTAGTGATAACGGGGCTAGTTATTGGGTAAAGGGCTAAATATTTAGGGGGATTCAGGCGAAACTCTTTAAATGAAGACCTTTGATAAATTGGTAGTTGTGTATTTTAATATAATGGTTATCCATGTAAAGATGTAACACTTCAAAAGATGAATTGTTGCATCTTTCTGCATTGAAATCATGTATTAATCTGGCTCATCACCATAAGTTGGAGATGACATAACTTTAGAATTCAAAGTGATTCCTTTTTAATCTAGTCCGTTCTGCTACGCTACGGGGGACGCTTTCCTGGGGGCGTGGCTCCATCTAACTTGTTACTTGCCTCTACGGCGGCAAGCAACAAGTGGATATTCCGCGCACGCTTAATCCCCAAGGGGTCGCCCCCTGCGCTTCGCGGCACTCTATTTTGGAATAAAATTTTTTTCTAATAAGGTGTTTTAGATAAGGCTTATTCGATAAAGTATCTTTTATAAACGTGAAAATAGTTTAAATGAAAGAGTGTTCATCATAACTGAAACCATGGCATTCACTTTCATTTCAATAACGAAATAGGATTCAAAATTCACTTAGAATAGAGGATGAACTTGATCAATCCCCGCCGCCTCGCGATAGCGCAAGCGGTATTATCAGACGCATTTAACCAGGTTAAATGAATGACACTTTGTATTGGAGGGCCTTGCATGCGCCATTAAAGACAGTAGTATGGACACGTACCACGTGGCCATAATGCGGTCAGGTAGTGACCCCTTAAAGTTAGAGTTTTATTATGCAGCTAATTGGTTGACATGAGTTCGGTATTTTACTGGGCTCATGCCACCCAGTTTCTGTTTAATTCGTTCGTTATTATAGTAATCGATATAGTCTTCGACTTTCTTCTTTAACGCTTCATAAGAGGTTAATTCCTCACCGTAATACATTTCTTGTTTCAATAAGCCAAAGAAGTTTTCCATGGCCGCATTATCTGCACAAGTTGCTTTGCGAGACATGCTTTGGAAAATCTTGTTCTGCTTTAACGTGCGTACCCATGCCTTATGTTGATAGTGCCAGCCCTGATCAGAGTGAATTGTTATTCGATAGTTTGCGCCATCCTGTAGGACTGGGAGCGCTTGTTTCAGTGATGCCATGACGAACTCTAGTGTCGGCCGTTTTGAGATACTAAATCCAATTATCTCTCCATTATATAAGTCCATAAGCGGACTTAAATACAGTTTTTCGTCATTTGTACACTTGAACTCTGTTACGTCCGTTACGACTTTCTGTAAGGCATGTGGTGTACTGAAGCGACGATTCATACGGTTTTTAGCCACTTTTCCAACAGTCCCTTTATACGATTTATAGCGTGACTTGCGTACAAATTTCTCACATTTCAAGTTCAATTCCTGCATGAGGCGCTGTACTTTCTTGTGATTAACCATGTACCCTTGTGCTTTTAATTCCGCATGAATCCGACGGTAACCATATCGCCCTTCATGTTTCTCAAACGTCTCTAAAATCAAGGCTTTCCAAGCTTCATCCGGGTTCTCGTTTTTGAGTTGCTTGATGTGATAATGGTACGTTGCTTCTGGAATCGCTACTTGTTTTAAGACATCGATTAATCGGAATCCTTCTTCTTTAAGCTCGAAGGCAATGGTTGCTTGTGCTTTTCGAGGAATGTTTTTGGGTTCTCCCGAAAAGCCCTCAACTTTTTTAAATAAGCGACCTCTAAACGAAGTAGTTCCACTTCTCGTTCTAGCTGTTCTTCGCGTGACATTATTTCTTGTTTCGTTTTATTTGTTTTTTTAGGCATAGTTGGCCATCCTTTCACGCGTTCCAGGCCTTCTATACCTTCCTTTGAAAATTTAGCTTTCCATTTCGAGACCAAATTAGGGTCGTTCAAGTCAAATTGAATCGCTGTCTCCTGTAAAGAAGCACCTGTTTGTTTCATAAAGTTTAGTACATTTAACTTGAATTGAACAGAATAAACTTGATCCTTCTTTTTCACCGCTAACCCATTTCGCCCAAATGCTTTATAGGCGCTTACCCAACGTCTTACTTGTGAGGGTACAAGTGGTGCATATTTATTTGCAATTAATCGATAACCATATGGGCCATTTAAATATTCCTGAACGACCTTTAATTTAAATTCTTCACTATACTTCGCCTTAGGCATAACATCACCCCAAAAGTTCGTTTTTAGCTCTAACTTTTGGGGTGCAGTACCTCATGCCGTAGCCCGCCAATAGCTAGACAAAACGAATACAAATTAAAATCCACCCCATGTTACGGTGATGAACCATTAATCTGTTAAATATATAGGTATATTTACATTTGTTGTAAACTAGTGTAATATAATTTTCAGCAAATATAAAAATATATAGTATATTATTGAGCTTTCATATAGTGCGCTGTCATAAAGTAATACACTGCGCTTTTTCAGGAGGAAATGTATGGGGTTATTAGCTGTTTCAAGTTTATGTATTATTCTCGTCATTATTGTGATAAAAACTATTTTAGAAAAACAAAAATTACAACAGCAAGTAGATCTTTTGAAACCATTACTTCACGCAGTTGAAAATATACACGATATTACATATTACGGAGAAGTGAGCCCTAAAATGAAGTATATATATTTGAGTAAAAGTATAGACGAGGTTTTAGGTGCAAATACATATGAAGAACAAGTGAAGAATCCAGAGAACTTTTTTGATTTTCTTCATCCAGATGACTTACAAGTTAGTCATCAAAAGGTGTCTGGACTATTAGACTATTCAAAACCTATTCAAATCCGACTTAGAAATAAAAATGGCGATTATATTTGGTTTGAAGAATATGTAACGCCGATTTATAAAGATGGTAAGTTAAATGCACTTATTGGTGTGCTTCGAAATGTTCAGGAAAAGAGAGTGCTTCAACAACAGTTAGAGTATAAGGCGCATGTTGATACGATGTCGGGGCTATATAATCGGGAATTTTTCCAAGCGAAAATGAAACATTTTGATCAAGAGGAAAACGCTCCCGTAGCAATCATTGTTGGTGATTTGAATGATTTAAAATGGACAAATGATCAATATGGTCACTTGCAAGGTGACGTAATAATTAAAACAGCTTCAACTATTTTTAATCAGTTCTCAAGTGATCAAGTAATTGTTAGTCGAATCGGTGGAGACGAGTTTACTTTGTTAGTAACGTATTTCAATCGATTTGAAGTGGACCAATTAATGGAGAAAATTGTTTTTGAAATCGAGAAATATAATGCAACAACAACCTCTTCAGTGAACGTTTCCTTAGGCTGTACTTATAGTGAAAACTCTTTAGGTAGGATGGAACAGCTATTTTGTGAAGCAGATCAAATCATGTATGCTCAAAAAAATTTAAATAAAGAAGCAATGTTTGTTTGACTAGTATAAAGAAATTTGAATATATTTTTAAAGTTTGTCTTTAATAAGTCGATTTTGACATTTAGGGATAGGCTTTTTTTGTGGCAAAAAAGTATGGATTTTCAAGGGGATTCACTTAAGAACAGACATAGTTTTGCGGGATTTGTTTTTCTAAACGTTTAAAAATTTATTCGTATATAGCGGTAAAAAGGTATTTTAGCATAGAATATCGAATTGTTAAGTTAGAGAAAGAGAGGGAAAATGATGATGCAACAGCAATCGAAGAAAACAGTCCTAAAATTTATTCTATCCCTCATTTTTTTAGTGGGTGGAGTTAGTGGAATTCTAATCATTTTAGGTGAAGATACGGATGTAAAGCAGCATGATATCGAAGAAGTAGACGAGATGGAATTAGAAGAAATAAAAGAAGAGGAACCATTTCCGATTTGGATGGCCGACGTTGCTGCATTTGAATTTTTCTATCGAGGTGAATTTATACTTTCGCAAGAGCAAGCAAAATACGCTGGTTTGAAAAGTATTATTGCACAAAAAGCGCTTATCTATCATTTAACAAACAATGGGTATATTTGGGATGATTTTCGTACAGAGCTAAATCGTTCTGCAAGTGAAGGCTTAATGCAAAATGAAATGAATAATCCACTATTGCAAGATTATTTTGATGAGCTTTTTGAAATGTTGGATATTACAGAGGAAGATTATTTAAATTATTTAATATTGGGAAAAGAATATGATGCAAAATATGCTAGCTTGTTTGAAAAAAGAATAGGATTAGATGAAGATGGTGCATTCGCTGAAACTGAAGTGGCATTAAATTATCTACCATATACGGGGATTACGGAAGAACAACTAGACAATTTAGCAAGCAAAATACCAAAAGACCTGCAACCAATGGATCCCCAGCCAACCCTGTCATTTAGCCAACAAGTAGACTATTTAACTGTGACTATGGATGCTGAGGGAGACTATATTTTTACAACAGGAGCATATCCATATGGACTTCGATTGGAAGAGCGCTATTGGACAATTTTTAATGAGTTAGAGCGTACGGTAGGAATGGAGATTGCACGTGTGTCTATTGACGCGTACATCGAGGCCATTGCCAACTACTCGAATGATGACCCAGAAAAAATGAAGGCGGTACAAGAAGTTGACGAGTATTTTGAAATAATAAAGAACACGTTTGATCATTATACGTTTACGTGGAATGATTAAGAATATGTATAGGGAAGTAGAAATGTAAGACGCTATTTAGGATTCATAAAATCGTTTAGCTAATTAAATAATAGCTGGACGATTTCCTTTCCATGTGAGTCTTGACGTTCTAAAATGGCGTGACCCGCATCTACATAGGATTCGGATTCATTCATATAATGTTCACCTGATTGATCTACGATGAGGCAGTGGGGCATAGAACGTTCATAAGAGGCGTTGAAAGCCAAACGGGAACTATACAGAACTTACATGGAACTAATGAATGCCAAAAGTAGGGCAAGTGCACCGAGAATGTAAATTAATAAAAGTAATGTTAACGCAATTGCTTTGTTACGCTTGAATTCTAAAGTGAATAGTATGAGGCCAAAAAGTAGTAACAAAACAGTAGAAACTTGCCAAATGATTACAGGAAACTTTGCATAAAGGTTACTCACCAAAAGAATAAAATGCAGTATATAAAAACCAATAAATACATAAGAAATTCGCATAGGTGGCTTGTGAATCGTACCGAACATCAATGTAACTGGAATGATTAAAAGTAAGATCATGGCGATTAGAGCAAGGAGTAAGGTCAAGGTCATGATAAAAGCTCCCTTCAATGAATTTGTTTTTATTAGACGCTAATGGAAATAAAAGGTTACTTTTTGTGAAGATTACAAAAAACGCCCCTTCTGATCATAGTTCAGAAGGGGCGTTTCCGATTATTTTACCTCGTAGCCAAGCTCTAACTGGAGAACGCGAGTGATTCAGAATGCAAAGGAGAAGTTGTGGAAATAATTTATTGGAATATAATTGAAATTATATGTCGCGTCGTGATATAGTCGAGCTACGACATAGTGGAGGGACTTATGGATAAAATTCTAAAAAAATATCATCCGATGACAGAGACAGCGTTTTATATTTTGTTTTCATTAAGAGTGCCTCGGCATGGCTATGGCATTATTAAAAATATTGAGGCATTAACAAATAGTCGGTTAAAACTCGGATCCGGTACAATCTACGGTACATTAACAAAAATGCAGCAAGACGGATTGATTCAATTATTTTCTGATGAAGAACGAAAAACTATATATGAAATAACGACACTTGGTAAGCAAGTATTACAGCAAGAAATGCAACGTATCAATGAATTACATGCCAATATTTTACGCTTTGAGGAGGGGGAAGTATGAAAAAATGGCGACCGCTTTGGAGTTATCGAGTAGAAGAAACAGAGCAATGGCTACATGAAATGTCGGCGCGGGGCTATCATTTGAAGCGAATCAAAATGAAGCGTCAGTTTGTGTTTGAACAAGGGGAACGCTGTGAAAAAAATTATGTTATTGACTACCGTTCGAATAAAGAACAAGTAGCACAAGCAGGGTGGCAGGAAGCATCAAGTACTGGTAAGTGGACGATTTATCATTCACAATCTGCAAAGCTTAAACCATCGAAGGAAAAGGTGTATAAGCGATTACGCGTCCATTTTTATGTATTTATTATGCTAGCTTTATTTTTCGCTCCCATGATATTTTTGCCCTTATTTTTTATGCTTAGTTTGAATAATAATCTGTTTGCGTTTTTGATCGGCTATGGTGGATTACTAGCAATTATTTTATTCGTAACACTAAAGTTTCAAAAAAAAGAGCGACAATTTCTTGGCGTACATGAATTGTCCCATAATAAGAAAGCGATAAAAAAGATACGTACTGCTTGGTTTTATCATCCATACGCAACGAAAAAATGGTTGATGAAAATGTTTGAAGAAGGCTATGAATTAGACCATGCTACAAATGTCTTTTTCTATTTTATTCCGAAAAAAAGCGCATTTATTACTTATGAAATTGCTTACGAAAGAACCATTACTGCCAACTATTTTGAGTTACATAAGGAAATGGGTTGGTTGTTAAAGTTTACTTCGAAGAATCCGTTTTATTCGCCAACGATTTGGGCAATGCGTTATGAGGAAGGGGAAGAGAAGCCGCGCCTCACATATGAGGTCACGGAACAATTACAAGCTTTAAAGCGGTCGTTAAAATTCACAACATTTTTTACATGCTTACTTTTATTTTCGCTTGGATGTAATGTCATAATAACCTTTTCTATAAGCGGTTTGTCCATATTTGAACAGATTACGTTTCATACGATTATATTCACTTTAAATTTGTTCCTATTATTCCTGTGGCTATTCATTTGGGTAAAATCCTTTAAAGGCTATCTAAAAGAAAAAGAGCAGTTGAAATTGGATGAGGTGTTGTAATGACAACGAAAAAAGGCAAAGTCGAAAAATTAATCCAAAGTGGCACACAGAAATCATGTGTGTCATTTTTTTGAAACTATTTGTTACGTAGATTCCGTCAAAGTAATGAATGAAGGAGGTGCGCTATTGTTAACAAATGAAGAAATGCACGATTTAATGGATACATACAGTCCGTATATGCTGCAAATGAGTTTTATGTACGTCAAGGATTGGGCAGCAGCAGAGGACGTTGTTCAGGAAGTATTTATTCACTATTTTAAAACGTATACACAGTTTGATGGACGTGCAAGTATTAAAACATATTTAACGAAAATGACGATCCATAAAAGCATCGACTATTTACGTAGCTGGACATCAAGAAAACGAATAGTAGCGAAACTGTTCGGACAAAAACAAACGACAACGTATGAATTTGAAGCGCATGTTGAACAGAGTGAATTGATGAAGCAGGTGCTGCAGCTACCATTGAAATACAGGGAAAGTATTTTACTTTTTTATTATGAAGACATGACGACACTTGAAATAGCAGCATTACTAAGTGTATCGGAAAATACAGTAAAAACGCGTCTGAAAAGGGCACGCGAACAGTTAAAGAAACGTACGACTTTGCAAAGTTGGGAGGAGCTCGCGGATGAATAGGTTTCAAAAAGAAGGACAAGAAATTTTTAAAAACGCAACGTTAAGCGATGAAAGAAAACAGCGTGTCATTGAAACTGTTCATTCGAAGACTAACCGTAAAAGTGCGTGGCTTCCTGCTATTGTTGTGATGTGTGCGCTTGGGATTGGTTCGTTTTTATTATTCGCACCGAGTGATGAGCACAAAGTACAAGAGGAATTGTATAGCGCTTCCACACTCGAGCCATTAATTGAACAGGAGTTTAGAGATTATTCATATGAAACACTAAAAATCATTGAGCCATTTACGAAAGATAACACGGCACTTGTTGTAAATAAAGTATTATGGGAATCTGAATCAAATAATGAATGGCTGTATGAATTTCTATATGCAGAAAAAACAAATGGAAACTGGAAAAAAGAAGAACGATTTGCTTATTATTTTTATGAAAATCAATCGGCTCAACTTGATTTAGCCGGGCAAAAGTATTTATATGGTATTTTAAATGACTCCAATGTAGATACGGTTTTTGTAGGAGATAAGGAAGTAAGCTTATATGACTTGGACAACGGAAAAAAACTGTGGTTTGCGAAAGCAAAATCAAATCAAACACCCGTTTATTATGAAATAAAGGGCAAACTGATACGTCAAGGTCAGCTGGGCATGATGAATAATCAAATTGGGATTCCGTTTATCGAAGGCATTACAAATGAAAAATCATTCTATAATACACGTGACACGATGCATCGTGGTAACAATGATTATAGTGAATTTTCGGTATTATATGATCCGTATTACTATGCAGAAAATCCCTATACCGCAGGCGATGTTGTCGTCATAGCAACTGATAATGGACTTGAAGTAACGCGCATTATCGACACCGATGAAAATAAATTGGCAATTGATGAAAGTACGATCATTTCAAGAGATGACTTTATCTCCAATGAGTTTTACTTAACTGCAAATTATGATGGGGATTCGTCAGTTTATAGTAAGGAAATAACGGAATTCCCAGTGACAAAGCGTGATGAAGTATTTGTCCATCCTGATAACTGGGGCAGTGATGGTTTTAAAGGGCCAATTGCAAAAACGGCGATTAAAGGCTATGTACTAGGCTATGATTTAAACGGTGTGACAAATACGATGAAACAAGATGAATTGAATATGTTCCGCGTGGTACAGAAAGATGTGCAAGAGATGAAAACATCTGAATACGCAGAACATGAATTGAAGAGATTTTTAAAAGGGGCATCAGCACAGGATATTGCGATTATCTACTATTATGCAGCGTATCTACAAGATTACGAAACGATGTATGCGATGTATGCACAGCAAGACGAGGAAACACCAATGTATGAACAGTGGCACCAGCTTCAAAAAACACAAACACAAACCATGTTGCAGCATAATCTTGTGAAACTGTATTATACACAACATTCGACATTGAACGAAAAGGAAAATCAGCTCGAACTGTATAATGATGAAGCAAGGAATCTGCTGTTTAAGCTCCCAATGATTCAAGAAGATGGCGTTTGGAAAGTACGGTACACAACCGTTTCAGATAACCGAAATTAACAAAGAAAGCAGTCACAAATTTGTGATTGCTTTCTTTATTTATTGAATATTTCATTTATTTATTGGCGTGTTTCATGTTACGCTATAAACAGAGGTGAAAAAATGGATTATACGGTATTAAAAAACTTTAAAGCGCGTTATTTTTTACTCTTCTTTGTTCTATGCTTTTTTGTATCCATCTTTTTTTCTATGTCTTTATTTGAAGTAACTGGAATAGGCGATTGGATAACACTCGGACTTTCACTTTGCTGCCTATTTTACGTGCTGTATCAAACGAAAAAATGGAAAATCACATACAATGAGCAGTCGGTGAAGGAGGCGATGACGAAAGGACGATGGGGTAGGTTTTTATCATTAACGGCATTTATTCAAATTTCTGCTGTTTCGTTAGGTACTATGAGCATATCTTTGTTATTTCTGCTGTTTGAAGAACAAATTCGCAATCTATTATTTTTATTCCCAATATCCGAAGTCGTGCCAAACATGCCGCTTATTGTTTATGTTTTGTTTTTTATTAATATTTGTATTTTAGCCCCTATATGGGAAGAATTATTTTTCCGTGGTGTGCTCCTTAGACGCTTTACACTGAAATGGAGTCCGCAAAAAAGTATTATCATTTCGTCGTTACTATTTGGAATCATTCATATCAATCCACTCAATATGCTATTCGCGTTTGGCTTAGGTTGCGTGTTGGGCTACGCCTACTTAAAAACAAAATCAATTATTGTTCCTATGCTTTTACATAGTTTTAGTAACTTCTTGGCCTTTATCCAATATTGCATAGCCAATCAAAGTACTGGTTCACTTAACTTACCTGAAAAGCAAGCCGTTCAAACGGAGCTTTATATTAGTGGAATCATTTTTCTGGTCTTTTTCCTTTCAGCCCTCATCCTACTTATCAAGAATTATAAACATTTCCGCGCGCTTTCAGTGCAAACAAAAAACGTCGAACTGCCAGTTGAATAATGGTAGTTCGACGTTTTTCTTATACGCTGAGCATTTGTCCAAACACACCTTGCTGTTCTACAAGCTGCTGTCTTGGTCCTTGTTCAACAATTTTCCCCTGATTTAAAACAATGACGTAATCGACTTTACGGATCGTATTTAAACGGTGGGCGATGATAAAGCTCGTGCGGTTTTCCAATAGCTTTTCGAGCGCGGCTTGGATGTGTAATTCGGTCACCGTATCAATGCTACTTGTTGCTTCATCTAGTAGTAAAATTTTCGGATTGGCCACAAAAGCACGTGCGATGGAGATAAGCTGCTTTTGACCTTGTGAAATTTGAGTACCATCTGAAGATAAAATGGTATCGTATTTGTCAGGAAGCTTTTCGATGAATGTATGTGCATTAGCCTTTTTCGACGCTTCCACAATTTCTTCATCTGTCGCATTTAAACGACCGTAGCGAATATTATCTTTAATCGACATTTCAAATAGGAATGGATCTTGCAATACGAATGCCATTTGTTCCCGTAACGTAGCTTTTGAAATTTGTTCAATCGGCTTACCATCAAATAAAATAGCACCATCTGTTTTTTCATAAAGTCCCGTTAATAGCTGCATAATCGTTGTTTTTCCAGCTCCGGTTTGCCCGATGAGTGCTACGGATTGACCAGCTTCGACATTAAACGAAACATTGGATAAGGTAGGGCTTAATGCATCTGTATCGTATTGGAACGAAACATTATCAAATGCAACATTGCCCTTTAACGCCGCATTTTCACCGGTAATGGTGTCTTCTTTTTCATCTAAAATTAAAAAGACACGTTCCGCCCCAGCGAGTGCTGATAACACGGTATTAAACTGGTTTGCTAAATCATTCAGCGGACGTGTAAATTGACGGGCATATTCTGTGAAAATGACAATCGTACCAATTGAAATATGGCCGTAATAGGCAAGTAAACCACCAACAAACGCTACGATGGCAAAACTTAAACTGTTTAAGGTATTCATCACTTTTGGGATAAACCCTGAATACGTTAACGACCAAAATCCCGCTGTTCGAATACGTTTATTTTTTTCTTCAAATTGGCGTAGCATTTCGCTTTCTTGAGAGAATGCTTTCACAACATGCTGACCAGTAATCGATTCTTCAATTAAACCATTCATTTCGCCAATGGCAGCTTGCTGTTCTTTGAATAACAAGCTTGTACGCTTCGTAATCCAGCGCATTCCGTAAAACATAAGGGGTACAATAATCAGCGTAATAAGCGTTAGGGTAGGGCTTAAAAACAACATGACACCAATTGTTCCCGTTAACGTTAAAATACTGGAAACGACCTGAATGAATGCACTATTCAATGTAGAACTAATAGTTTCCATATCATTTGTCGCGCGGCTCATTAGTTCGCCGTGTTTTCGTTTATCAAAAAAGCGTAGCGGTAATTTAAAGAAATGCGCATACAGGCTTGTACGGATGCGTAAAACAGTTTGCTGCGCGATGCTAACCATCCAGAAGTTTTGGAAGTAACTTGCTATTCCGTATAAGAAATAGACGCCTACTAGTATATATAGCCATGTATCCAGTTCAGTAAATGTACCACCTTCAATAAATTTATCAAGCAGACGACCAATCATAAATGGTCCGATTAATGCTAGTGCAGAACTTGCAACAACGAGTAAGAGTACAACAATTAATAGCGTTTTTTGTTCGGCAACAAAATCTAAGATGCGCTTTAACGTAAATTTCCAGTTTTCAGCACGTGCTCCTTTTTTCTTTTTCCCACTCGCTTTTTTTATTTGTTCTTTCGTAATGAGGGGTTCGTAGTCAAAAATTTTCACGACGTCTGCACCTCCTGTTGTGAAGTGACAATTTGTTGGTACAGCTCATTTGTTTGTACTAATTCATCATGTGTACCGAATCCATGAATTTTTCCTTCATCAATTAATAAAATACGGTCTGCTGTTTTGGCTGTGTGAATTTTTTGTGTAACAACAAGCATCGTCATTTGTTCCGCGTCTAACGATTCCCAAAGACGTTTTTCTGTCGCTACATCAAGTGCGGATGTGCTGTCATCTAAAATAAGCAGCGATGATTTTTTTAACAGGGCACGTGCAATCGCTAAACGTTGCTTTTGACCACCCGATAAATTGACACCTTTTTGTCCAATCATCGTTGCATATCCTAGATCAAACGCTTCGATGGCATGGTGAATTTGTGCTTTTTTCGTCGCTTCAATCATCATTTCAAATGTAGCGTCTTTTTGCCCCCAACGTAAATTGTCTAAAATCGTTCCAGAGAAAAGTAAGGATTGCTGCGGGACATAGGCAATCGAGTTCCGTAATTGTTGAAGTGGAATCTCTTTAATATTCGTTTCATTAATATAAATTTCACCATACGTCGCATCATAAAAATGCTCGACAAGCTGTAAAATGGTGGACTTTCCAGAGCCTGTTGCCCCCATAATCGCAATTTTTTCATTGGATGCAATGGAAAAGGATAGACCATTTAATGTGTTACTAGCCGTCCCAGGATATTGGAATGAAACATCCTCAAAACGAATAGCGAACTTTTCTAAAATAGGGGATGTGTTCTGCGCTACTTCCTCTGTTCCTTCATCGATTAATAAGATTGATTCTATACGTTCGGCGGATGCTTTTGCACGAGCGTAAGCAATAATGATGAATGAGAACATTGAAAATGCAGCGGTAATTCGGAACGCATAGTTAACAATAGCTGCTAAATCCCCGACAAGGATACCATTTGTGTCAATCAGCTGTGCACCAACCCAAATGACAACGAGTAAGCTAACATTCATGACAAATTGTAAAACAGGTAGTGCAATTTCCATAATGCGCGTTGCTTTGGTCGTATCAAGCTTTAAATTTTCAGCAACCGTTTGGAAACGACTTTCTTCGTACTGCCCGCGCATATATGCTTTTATTAAGCGGACTGCCTGTAAACCTTCTTGAAGTTGTCTATTTACGGCATCTAGTCGTGTTTGAACGCGTGCGAAAAGCTTAATGCCAATGGAAACCATCCATACAAGGAATACGATTGAAAACGGCAAACTGACACATAAAATGAGTGCCATTTTAGCATTTACGAAAAATGCCATCGCAAGGGATCCAACTGCCAATAACGGAGCTTTCATCGCAATGCGCAGTAACATGAAGACAATGGATGACACTTGGCTGACGTCACTTGTTAAGCGCGTAATAAGAGCTGAAGTGGGAAACGTCAAATACGTCGCCATCGTTAAGGATTGGATTTTTGCATACAAGGCTTTTCGCAAATCAAATGCAAAGCTTTGTGCAACATGTGATGAGAAAAAGGAGTTAAATATACCACTGATAAATGAAAAAAGGGTAAGTACAAATAGGCATCCACCCCAAAACGCCACATTATGTAAGTTTTCAGTAAGTAAGCCTTTGTTAATCATATTGGCCATAAAAATTGGTTGAATGAGTTCAAAGGCGAGCTCTAATAACATGAATAAAAGAGCAAGAATAGCCGTCACTTTATAGCGTTTTACAAATTGAAATACTGTTTTCATGCGTTTTCTCCTAAGAAGTTTTGTTTTGTAGCGTTAATTTGAATAAACGAGCTACTTTTGATTTATTTGAAGATTCTCTTTATTATGCCATTTCGACATTGAGAACTCAATAAAAATACTTCGAGAGACTAAATATAATGGGTTCATATTAGTGAAGTTCTTTAATTTCTTAAATTTAGTAGACTAAAAATCTCATTCAAAAGAAAAAAGCTATGCATACGATAATTCGTATACATAGCTTTATAGATTTAAAGTTTAGTCATGTACCATTGTTGAAGCGATTTCTGGGTTTTTCTCGACTTCATGTAATTTTTTGAATGAAGCGATTGCGACTTCGACCATATCATCTTTTGGATCTTTTGTAGTTAACAATTGTAGCCAAAGACCTGGATAGCCTAAGAAACGTAGTACCGGAATCCCGCGTACAGAGTTTGTAGCTTGTAATACTTCAAAAGAAATGCCAATAACAACAGGGATTAAGCAAATACGACTCACTAAACGTAACCAAAGTGGATCTACTGGAATGAAGAAATAAGTACAGCAACTAACGATTACTGTGAATAAAATAAAGCTTGAACCGCAGCGGTAATGTAGACGTGATTGTTTTTGCACGTTTTCAACCGTTAACTCTAAGCCGTTTTCATAACAGTTAATCACTTTATGCTCGGCTCCGTGATATTGGAACACACGTTTAATAAGTGGTGTCATTGTGATGATTTGTAAATATGTTAAGAGCAAAATAAGCTTGAAGCCTGTTTCAATCAATACTTGAACGATCCTACCTGGGAACCAAGGTTTTAAAAATTCTGCTAAAAACATTGGAACTAAAGTAAAGACGAATTTCCCAAATAAGAACGAGAGTACGCCGAGTGCTGCAACACCTAAAACTATCTTCAGTTTCGATGGCTCTTCTTCTTCCTCATCTTCAATAAGCTCATCACCAGGGTCGACCTGATAACGCTCTGAAGCAAATTGTAAATGGCGCGAACCAACACCCGCAGATTCAAGTAATGCAACTACACCGCGAACGAACGGAATTTTCTTCAGTTTTTGATAAATTGGTTTTTTCTCTTTTTCTACGTGGAAATATTCAATGGAATCGTCGTTACGTCGAACGGCCGTTACCATATGATCTTTTCCTGCGAACATAACACCCTCTATAAGTGCTTGCCCTCCGTAAACCGGCGTATTGTTACTCACTTGTTGTACACCACTCTCTGTAAATAGTTTCTAAATATTAACTATGCTATTGTACTATTTTTTTGGAAAAAGAACTATGGATTCGCATACCTTTTTTTAATATTGGCAACAATGAGGAAAAAAGGGGAGATTTTGAGCATGTATGTTTTTGTTACAGCAATTGCGGTTGCCTTGTTTTTAACAGTTAGTCTGAAGTTTCTGCATGTATTTCATTTAATTACATGGAATCCAATAAGTTTTTTAAAGAATGTTACTTACATGGAATGGAGTACGTTTGAAAAATGGTTTGTCCTATTTTTAATTTTATCTGTTGCAGCGGTCATTTTATATTTTATCTCTGTAACGATTCTTGGAAAATCGCCACTTGTCTTTTCACTCATTCTTGGAATAATAATTTCCGTTGCAATCGAGTGGGAAGTTTTAAATCTGTCATTAAAATGGTCGTCAGTGAAAGAAATTTCGATTCCGTTTGTTGTCATTGTTCTAATTGCATTACGTTTCGTGGCGGAAACTGCTCAATACAACACTCAAACTGTTAAAGAAAATAAAGCGGTTAAAAACTAATGTGTTAAAATAATAATTGAATGCAAAACGAGTGATTGACCTTAATTTTTGAACGAAAAATAAACTGCGACAAATGTTTCTGAAATTTTTCGACTAAATAAATAATTAATCACTCACTCTGGCGTATGTGTTAAAATAATATTAATAAAATTTTAGAGAGTAGATGGTTATTATGGAAAAATATATACTATTGAATGGACCGAACTTGAACCGTTTAGGAATTCGTGAGCCTGAAAAATATGGCTATGAAAGCTTAGATGATATTTTGACGAAATGTAGAAAAGTAGCAGAGCCATACGGAGTGGAAGTAGTATCACTTCAATCCAATCATGAAGGTGAATTAATAGATTGGATATTTGAAGCAGAGGATTCAGGAGTGGCTGGCATTGTATTTAATCCAGGTGCATTTTCTCATACGAGTATTGCATTAAGAGATGCTGTAGCTGCTGCTTCTGTAAAAGTACCGTTTATTGAAGTACATATAACAAATATTCATAATCGTGAAGAATTTCGCCATCATTCCTATATTGTACAAAACTGTATTGGTCAAATTACTGGGTTAGGTACTATGGGCTACGAATTAGCGTTAATGAAATTTTTAGAAAAACGATAAGGTGGTAAATAACATGAAATTAGCTAAATTACGTCAAGCATTAATTGATAATAAAATCGATGCATTATTAATTACAAATGAATACAATCGTCGTTACATGACAGGCTTCACTGGTACTTCAGGTGTAGCAATCGTTTCTCAAAATGATGCGGTGTTTATTACAGACTTCCGTTATACAGAGCAAGCTGCTGAACAAGTTAAAGATTTCCGTATTGTAGAACATAAAGGAACGATTTTTGAAGAAGTGGCAAAACAAGCGGCATCAATGGGTGTTAAAACAATCGGATTTGAAAAAGATGCGATGCATTATGGCACATATGAAGTGTATAAAGCGGCAGTAAATGCTGATTTTGTACCTGTTTCGGGTCTAATTGAAAAAATTCGCTTGATTAAGACACCAGAAGAGATTAATATTATTAAGGTTGCATGTGAAATTGCAGACAATGCATTTACACATATTTTAGACTTTATCAAGCCTGGTAAAACAGAACTTGAAGTTTCGAATGAATTAGAATTTTTCATGCGTAAACAAGGTGCTACAAGCTCATCTTTTGACACAATCGTCGCAAGTGGATTACGTTCTGCGTTCCCACATGGAGTTGCTACGGAGAAGGTCATTGAAACAGGTGATTTTGTAACGCTTGATTTTGGTGCTTATTATAATGGATACATTTCGGATATGACACGCACAATCGCGGTAGGACAACCTTCAGATAAGTTAGTAGAAATGTACAATGCTGTGCAAGAGTCGCAGGCTTTAGCACTAGAAAAAGTAGGACCTGGCATGACGGGTATCCAAGCAGATGCCGTAGCTCGTGATTATTTAAAATCAAAAGGCTTAGGCGAAGCATTTGGCCACTCAACAGGTCATGGTATCGGTTTAGAAGTGCATGAAGGCCCTGGATTATCATTCCGTTCTGAAACGGTGTTAGAACCAAATATGGTTGTAACAATTGAACCAGGTGTCTACATTCCTGGAATTGGTGGCGTTCGAATTGAGGACGATATTTTAATCACTGAAACGGGTAATGAAGTATTAACACATTCGGCAAAACAATTAATTATTTTATAATTTGGAGGAAATAACAAATGATCTCAGTAAATGATTTCCGTACGGGTTTAACAATTATCGTTGAAGGTAACTTATTCCGCGTATTAGAATTCCAACACGTTAAACCAGGTAAAGGTGCTGCATTCGTACGTTCGAAATTACGTAACCTACGTAACGGTAACGTAACAGAAAAAACGTTCCGCGCTGGTGAAAAAGTAGAAAAAGCAATGATCGAAAACCGCAAAATGCAATATTTATATGCACAAGGTGACGAACATGTATTCATGGATATGGAGTCTTATGATCAAACAACTTTAGCAGAAGCTCAAATCAAAGACGAATTATTATACCTTTTAGAAAACATGGAACTTCACATCCAATCATTCCAAGGTGAATTAATCGGTATCGAATTACCAAACACAGTAGTATTAACAGTTGCTGATACTGAACCAGGTATCAAAGGTGATACAGCTTCAGGCGGTACAAAACCAGCGAAAATGGAAACTGGCTTAATGGTTAACGTTCCATTCTTCGTAAATGAAGGCGACAAATTAATCATTAACACAACTGAAGGATCATACGTTTCACGTGCGTAATCTTTAGTTCTATTGAAAAGGCAGGAATGTTGTTTTACAGCATTCTTGCCTTTTTTAATAAAAATTATTTACAAATTATATCCATACAAGGAAAAGATTCAGTATAATCAAAGAAAGGGAGTGAACGTTGTGATTAAAAAATTAGCAGTTGAAAAGCCAATAATTCAAGCACCAATGGCAGGCATTACAACCCCAGAATTTGTTGCTGCATGTAGTGATGCGGGGGTATTAGGTTCAATTGGCGCAGGTTATTTAAATGGTGAACAAACAAGAAAATTTATTCAAGATGTAAAAAAATTAACGAATAAACCATTTAGCGTGAACTTATTCATTCAAGAGGAACCTCGAATTGATATAAATGTATTGCAAAATGCGCGTGTAGCGCTGCAACCGATTTATGAAGAATTAGGGATTCCGAATACGCAGCGTGTCATTTCAGGCGAAGTATTTGAAGGGCAAGTTCAAGCTGTAATTGATGAACAAGTGAAAATAGTTTCGTTTACATTTGGTATTCCTGAAAAAGAAACGATCGCACGATTAAAAGCACATAACATTTTATTAATCGGTACTTCAACGACAGTTGCGGAAGCGCTTGCAGTTGAAGAAGCTGGCTTTGATGCAGTCGTTGTACAAGGGAATGAAGCAGGTGGGCACCGTGGGTCATTTACAGAGCCAATGGAGTTAATTCCAACACACGAATTGGTGAAGCAAGTTGCGGAAACTGTGAAGATTCCTGTAATTGCAACAGGGGGAATTATGACTTCTGAACACGTTCAGGAAATGTTTAACCTAGGTGCAAGTATGGTTCAAATTGGGACCGTACTATTAACGGCTCATGAATGTGGAGCGAGTAATGTACATAAAAATGCGATTTTACAATCCGAAGAAAAAGCAACAACATTAACACGTGCGTTCACAGGTAAATATGCGCGCGGATTAAAAAATAAATTTACTGAAAAATTACAAGAAGCAGTAGTAGCCCCATATCCGTTACAGCATTATTTAACACTTCAAATTCGTCAAGAAAGTGCTAAGCAAAATAAACCTGAATATTTATCACTATGGATGGGCGAAAATAGCTATTTAGCAAAAGCTGCTTCCGTGCAAGAAATTGTAGATAACTTATTAAAATAATTTGTTTAAACAAAACGCATGAATGAATTCAATCATTTATGCGTTTTTTTATGTTTCGTGTGATGAATGACCATGCGTGTGCATACAGTTTGGTAAGGGAGGAGGGCTTTATTGGAGTTGCAAGATGTGCTTCGAGTGGCGGGTGTTGGCTTAGTAATAGCACTTCTTCATATCTTTTTTGAGCAAATCGGAAAAAAAGAGTTTTCATTTTTTTTATTTTTTGTTGCGTATCTTTACATGACGGTGGAGCTTATAAGGTTTTTAAGGCTGTTTTTCCAGGAAATTGTTGTATTTTTCCAATGGTTAACGGCCATTAGTTAAATGACAATAGCATTTGCGAGCATAATCTTTTTGCTTTTGTTATTGCTATTGAAACAATCAATGGACAAGCTGCATCCAATTATTCTAGTGATTCTCTTCTTTATTTTGATGCAGTTTGTCATGATGGGGCAGCTTATTCCTTTATGGCAACAGTTAAGCAATGTATTTCAAGCTGTGCCGTACAGCAAAAGCCTATTATTTACTGCCTTTCTATTCGTCATAGGAGAAATGATTTGTGCATTGCTTGACCAATTTGAGTATGAAGCGATTGCCACTGTGGTGAAGCTTTCCATTCGTATTACAGTCGTTTCATATTGGCTAAAAATTTTACAACCAGCATTTCAAACGCTCGTAAACTTGCTAGAAAGGTTTATGTAATGGATGTTTTCTTGTCAATGTTTTCCGAACCCATAAATTCGCTTGTTACATCATTTCTGTATGCCGCACTTTATATCCTTTTTTATTTACTTCTTATTGCGCTCATTCCACAGCAATCGATGATCATCGAACAACTATTTATTTATATATTTATCGTAATTTTTGCCCAAAAAGTTATCGATGCATTTGTCGTACTCTATGAATTAATCCAAGTGTTACAACATTTTTATATTGCGGTGATACCCGTTATTACCCTGCTACTAATCGCCATACAGAATATATTTACAATCCTTGCATGGAATCCGATTATTATTTTTCTCATACAAGCCATCCTATTCATTTCTACAAAGTTATTAATACCAACGTTACTGTGCGCATTATTTTTAGACGTTTGTACAAAAATTTATCCAGCCATTTCATTTTCGAAAGCTGCAGAATTATTACGTACGTCGGTGTTAAGTATTATTTTAGCAGCCGTAATCGCGTTAACCTCAATCTTAACATTTTCAGGAGTCGCATTTTTTCAATTAAATGAAGCAGTTAAATCGCCTATAAAAAAACTGATCGAATCGAATATTCCGCTTATTGGGAACTTAATCGTTGAAGGACTCTCCTTTTTCCAAAAAACACAATCAACGGTTTCTAGTGTTGTAGGACTTGGTTTTTTAACGGTCGTTTGGACGGCGGCATTTTATCCAGCGATTGTTTTATTGTTACATGCACTTCTATTTAAAGTGATTGGTGCGTTTGTTGAACCATTTTCTAATACGCGAATGAGCAGTTTGTTTGATGATGTCGGCAAAACATTGCTAGTACTTTGCGCGGTTGCCTTGTTACTTGGCTTTTCCATCGTATTTATCGTTTTACTATGCATCGTGTTTACACAATTATCATTAGGAGGATCTTCATGATTGAAATTTTTTTAATTGTGATGCTGGGTAGTAGCTTATTGATGTTCACAGAGGAAAAGGAATGGCAATCCTACGTGAAACTTGCACTGTATTTGACGGTATCGAGCTACATTGTTTCATTATTTGCATAAAAAAGTTGAGTGGCACATACATTGTGTAAAAAAACGAAGTAAAGGTGGCGTATAACGTAACTATGTGGAAAAGAGGAATGCAAACCGACCGCTCCTTCTCATAGGGGGCATCATTTTCATAGCATTAAGCATGCTATTTGTTTTCGCGGGAAATTTCAATCAGCCGAGCAAACTGACAGATGAACAGCAGTTAGCAAATCTCCTAAGTGAAATTCATTCAGTCGGACAAGTACAAGTATATTTTCATTATGAAAAATCGGCTACAAACAATGGTTTTTTAGCAGTCTCACAACAGCAACAATTATCTGGTGTTATCATTGTGGCAGAAGGTGCACATAACGCGCATGTAAAAAGCTTACTAAAAGAGGCGGTTGGTAACGTTCTGCAAATTCCATCACATCGTATTCAAATCGTCCCGATGCAATTAAAGGAGGAAGGCAAGTGAAGGTGAAAAAAAGAACAGTATGGTTGTTAACATTCGTCAGCTTAATTGCGGTAATTTCCGTATATTATGTTTTTAATGATAAGCAAGGACCTAATTTTATGGCAATTTTTACAGATGATGCACTAGACAATACGGAAATTGTCGGAGTGAATCAAAGTACAACGCAACCAGTCAATTCAGAGAGTGACTTATTTCAAGAAATTCGTTTGGAATTGGATAATAAACGGAGTCAATTACGCGAGCAATTAACTCAAAAGATTGCATCCGCACAGTTATCGGCAGAAGAAAAAAATGCGGCATTTGATGAAATGGATAAGCTCATCAAACGCGAATCGTCTGAAGCGATGTTAGAAATGTTAATAAAGTCAATGAATTACTCAGATGCCCTAGTTCGAATTGAGGATGAAAAAGTAGCGGTGTCAATTATGTCAGACGAAGTGTCGAAACAACAGGTTAATGAAATTGTGTATATAATCCGCTCAGAAATGGATGAAAATGTGGTTGTAAGCGTGGATGTACAACCTTTTAATTAAAAAATGGCTTGAATATGTAAAACTCCAATTGTGTTATATAGCAGAATCCCCTAAAATTCTTTGTTTTAATATAGTTTTGTTCTGATTTGTGCTCATTTTTATTTAAAATGAAATAAAGTATTTCATAATAGTCGGAAAAATTATAAAATAGGATTTGTAGTATTAAACTTTTTTTACAAGGGAGAGTTAAGAATGTTCAAAGTTCAAGAAATCCGTGAAATTATCAAATTAGTAGATGCTTCTTCAATTGATGAGTTCGTATATGAAGCAGATGGGGCAAAAGTAAAATTAAAGAAAAATGGCGGGGTTACGCAAGTAGTAGCTCCTAAAAATTTCGTAGAAGCAACACCAGCTCCAGTAGTGGCAGCACCAGTAGCTCCAGCAGCACCAGCACCAACTCCAAAAGTAGAAGCTCCTGCACCGGTAGCACCAGTAGCAGATACAGCTGAACTACATAAAATCACTTCGCCAATGGTCGGTACATTCTATCAATCTCCAAATCCAGAATCACCAGCTTTCGTAAAAGTGGGCGATAAAGTAGGCGACGAATCAATCGTATGTATCGTTGAAGCAATGAAATTATTCAACGAAATTGAAGCTGAAATTAAAGGTGAAATCGTTGAAGTATTAGTGAAAGATGGCCAATTAGTAGAATACGGTCAACCTCTATTCCTAGTAAAAGCTGAATAAGGAGTGCTACTAACTATGAAAAAAGTATTAATTGCAAACCGAGGCGAAATTGCTGTACGTATTATCCGTGCATGTAAAGAGCTAGGTATTCAAACTGTTGCAGTATACTCTGAAGCTGACGCAGAAGCGTTACATGTTAAATTAGCTGACGAAGCCTATTGCATCGGTCCTAAATTATCAAAAGATTCGTATTTAAGTTTCCCGGCCATTTTAGGCGTAGCGCAAAAAACAGGTGTTGACGGCATTCACCCAGGTTACGGTTTCTTAGCGGAAAACGCAGCATTTGCGGAAAGCTGTGAAAATGCAGGGATTAAATTTATCGGTCCTTCATCGGATGCGATTAAAATAATGGGTATTAAAGACGTTGCTCGCGACACAATGGAAGCAGCAAACGTACCTTTAGTTCCTGGTACAGGTATTGTGCCTGATATCGAAACAGGTAAACAGTGGGCAGCAAAAATCGGTTACCCAGTCATCATCAAAGCAACAGCAGGTGGTGGTGGTAAAGGGATCCGTGTTGCACGTACAGAAGAAGAGCTTGTAAAAGGCATTGAAATTACGCAAAAAGAAGCAGCAGCGGCATTCGGTAACCCTGGTGTATATTTAGAGAAATTTATCGAGTACTTCCGTCACTGTGAAATTCAAGTGTTAGCAGATGGCCACGGCAATGTCGTTCACTTAGGTGAGCGTGACTGTACGGTACAACGCCGTATGCAAAAGCTTGTCGAAGAAGCACCATCTCCAGCTTTATCTGAAGAGCGTCGTGCTGAAATGGGCGAAGCAGCAGTGAAAGCAGCAAAAGCTTGTAATTACGAGGGTGCAGGGACAATCGAGTTCATCTATGATTACCAACAAGATAAATTCTACTTCATGGAAATGAACACACGTGTACAAGTAGAACACCCAGTAACTGAAATGATTACAGGTGTAGATATTGTTCAACAACAATTAAAAATCGCTTCTGGTGCTGAATTACCATTCAAACAAGAAGATATTAAGATCAATGGTTGGGCAATGGAATGCCGTATCAACGCTGAAAATGCATACAAAAACTTTATGCCTTCAGCGGGTACAGTAGAAACTTACGTGGTTCCTGGTGGCTACGGCGTACGTGTAGATTCTGCTGTTTACGCAGGTTACACAATCCCACCATATTACGATTCAATGGTCGCAAAATTAATCGTTCACGCGGACACTCGTGAAGAAGCTATCGCTAAAATGAATCGCGCGTTATCTGAGTTCGAAGTAGCAGGTCCTGGGATTAACACAACAATTCCATTCCACCAAGCACTTATGAACAACGATGTATTCAAATCAGCGAAGTTCAACACGAAATTCCTTGAAGAGAATGATATTTTAGGTGTTAACAAGTAATCTAAATCTTTGGTTTCTGGATAGCACAGGGAATAAAACAATAAATTAAGATTCTTAATTTTTTACCTTCTAATAATTCATTTTATTAGGAGGTTTTTTCGTGTCTTGATGAAGTGATACGTTTTATTGTGATGGTACATCTGTTGTTATTAATTGCTCAAGAGAGGTGCCTTTTTTAGATAAACATATATAAAGAAAATCTAAACTATCTTTAATGCTAAACATTACTACTGTTCAACTAATGGAAACAGGTATGATTTAAGTTTTAAAAGGAATTTCGAATATATATAGCGAAATAGTATTTAGTTGGAGGTGACTAGGGAAGTGAAAAAAATTATAGTTTTAATGATTGTTATCTTGATAGGCATTGTCTTTTGGATCAAGATAACCCCACCTTTAGAATACGGTACTATTGCAGGTAATGGTGAATATACGTCCGTTGTAATAGGATTAGGAAATACAGGTTTTAATGATATTCAAGTTACTGAAGTATATGTTAATAATGGAGAGACACCCTCACAAGTAAAAATGCAAATTGAGCATCCAGATAAGGGGTTCATTGTAACAGACGACTTTTCATCTTCAGAAGCAGCTACACATAATTTTTTTAGTTTAATGGACACAAAGATAAAAAAAGGAACGATAATTGGCGAGATTTATGAACGACAAGATAAAAAACAAGTACATGAAGATGACAGAATTTATGGTCTAACTATTTTGAATGAACAACCGATTTCTAAAGTAACAATACAATACCGTTATTTAGGAATGCCCTATAAAATTGAGGTGCAGGTTAAGTAGTTTTTAATGAAATTTATTAATGTTATTTTGGTTGGCAATTTATTTTATACAGTTCTATTTAGTTACATTATTTGGTATATTACGTTTAAATAAAACTATTTAGAAAGAGGAATATAGTGAGCCTTTATCGTTATTTTGCTTCAAAAAAACCCTTACCGACTGTTACAACTTTAGAAAAATACCATTTTGGGGAACAGTTTGAAGTTCTTCCTTGTAGAAAAAGTCCTCCTATCGCAGCAGGGGGGCAAATTCAAAAGCCTAATATCTACAAGGTGAGAGGGAATACGAATGAAACGTTTTTAAACCAACTTGTTGACTATATTAAGGGGAATGTTGAAGAACAAAACCGAGTGGAATTTTGGTCAATATGGCACAGTGAAAAAGTGCCTTTTAAAAACATACATCGAATAAATCCACAGCAAGTAACGATTGAAGATTTACGATTCTTAAATGAACATAAAAATAGCTGTATTAAATTTTTTCCTAAAAATAATAAGTAGCTTTATTGAAATGCGAAATTAAGGATAAAAGTTACCAACATGAAGTGACCCCTAAAAGTTAGACACGGTTATTTCGCTTAGGCAGCTTGGGAACATTTCAAACAGCGACAAACACTGTTCTAACAGTATTTGTCGCTGTTTTCACTAGATAATGCTCTGAGACGCTGCGAAAAATAATTTTAAAGAAGACTGTTCGATCCACTTGTTCTGAATGGCTGTAACATATAAATAGGAATCTCAATGAAATGTTACCAAACGACGGTTTGGGTGCGTATTTTTATTCAGACCAACTATAAGATTTAAGATAACCTTAATTAATAAAACCAAAAATTGGATATTTGTATTAAAATTAATGATGAAAGTATTTTTAATTGGCGGTGAAAATATTGAAGAATACCAAATTAAGAATTGTATGGATTATTCCTAATGTTTTTTGTTACCTAATGGTTATTATTTTTTCGATTTTTGTAGCTTTAAATGCAGAAGGTTTACAAGAAATAAACCGACTAGGTATATGGGTATTTGCAATGATTATTCTTTTCTTAGTATCCATTTTTAATAGTTTTCGAATCTGGACATGGATAAGAGAAGGGAAAATGTAATAATTCTTTTAAGTGAACTTGGTTTTAAAACTATAAACCTTCCCAAACGTCGCTTTGGGAAGGTTTAGGGCATAAAAAAAGACAAAATAAAACATCATAGCGAATACGCTATGATGTCTCTTAATCTGCTTTTCTGTGGAATTTTGTATTGTATGGTGGATAATCTTATTTGGCATAAACAGTTTTTTTAATGTAAGTACCATTTGGTTTATAAGCATGTCCGAAATTACATGTAGGACCAGTATCTACAGCATACCTAACTTTGTGGTGAGTTGTGAAAAGTTCGAAGTTGATGCTTTCATTTGCTGCGATTGGTGTGTTACTTTTGAACTGAACAGAGTAATCCTCTTCCAACTTAAATCCGATTTTAGCTTCGAGACCGGCTTTAGAGGCACCAAAAGATCCGTCATAACTTGATTTAAATTTTTTAGTTTCCGAGTATTCAAACTTATCAGGACCATCTATAAAGAAGGTTTTATATGGGTAGTTTTCGTTATACCAGCCAGACCCTAAGTCATTCACATAACATATGTCGCCCTTCGCATACGGAGTAACTACTTGGTCTGGTTTACTAAAGTCTGTTTCTGAAGGTATATATTCATATTCAATTCTAATAGGAACTTTTTCTAAACCTTGTTCTACTGCAATTTTTTCCAATTCTGACTTATCTGTAATATTTACAGATGCACCTTCAGAGAATTGTAACTGCGTTTGCATCTCTAGGCTAGTAGGTACTTTAGAAGTCATAGTATCTTTACTTTCAATCTTTATCCCATCTAACTTACAATGGGATGAAGAGGTACTTGCAAAAGATGTTGGGACTATTGAAAAACAAAGAATAGATGCTAAAAATAATGAACCAAAAGCTTTTTTAAACATTTTATTACCTCCTTTTTATATTCTACTCATATTATAATATACATATTAATACTTTTATTGTAAATTATATAAAAAATTACATTTATTGGAGGTTGTGTTATTGAAGAAAATTTTACTCTCTGGCTATTTCATAATAATTTTTTGCATCGGTATATTGTTCGTACCTGTGTCATTAAAGTGGGGGCCTCATCTTGAATTTTATGATAAAAGGTATGCTCCTATATGGCAATTACACACGAAAGAATTCCAAGTTGATGATTATTATCCAACTTATGAACTTGATATTATGAGAATAGTATATGAAATTGGCATAGTATCTTTATTAATCTTTATATTATATTTTATATTAAAGGAAGTCTAAGCTCTTAAAAAAGATGAATTTATAGAACTAAAGGCCATTTCGATTCTTATCCTCCCACCATTCCGGTGTACTATGAGGTACATAGGTTTCAATTACCCATGTACTACCATATGGCCAACGCCCAACAGTTCTTTCCATGCCCTAATTCTGAGTGAAATTGGGTGATTTAGTTGAATAAGTCATTATCGAAATTAGTATCACTAATATCTGGATGCTCTAATGATTTTTCATCTTATATCAACAACTTTAATATACAAACATAAATATATACAAATAACGTTCCCAAATCCAAGTTTGGGGGCATAAGAAAAATCGGTGAACGTTGATGGAACAGCGTTTACCGATTTTTTGTTGGAACATTGTTTATACGGTTTTTTATGCACTTCTTTAAAAGCTCAGTTACATCAACGGATTAAGCACAATTTGAGCAACGCAAAGTGATCTCAGTTATTGCATAAAAATGGGTATATTTTTTATCTTTGTAAATACTTAAAACTTCGACGAGACTCAAAAAAATTGTGACGTAGTACTAAAAGTAATGGAGTGCGTTGATCAAAAGGAATTAATGCCTTTTTTGTTGAGTTAATTAAACTAACAAATTGTGTTAATTCAAAAAGGATTCAACGCTTTAGAATAACTTAGAAAATATTGTGAAGGAGAAATTTCACTGAAAAAAAACGGTTTTACCCTTTGCCAATTATAAAAGAAGATACCTTAAAATTCATTCCGGAAATTCAAATAATTCCTGGATTGATTGCATATGTTAGGTATTACTAACAGCAGGGGAAGTGGTTACATTTATTGAAAAGGCGCTTATTTTTATCATTACATTAAGACTTATTTCAGGAAGTATTGAGATAACAGCTGCTGCGTTAATGTATAAATTCAATGATTTAGAAAAGGCATTTTATATTAATACACTACTTGCTTTAGTAGGGCCAGTTATTTTAATTGTTACGACAGCAATCGCATTACTTGGACTGGCTGAAAAAATTTCGATGATAAGAATCGTATGTCTTTTCGGCGGAATATTTTTAATTCTTTATAGTTTAAATTCAAAATAAAAAGGCTAACTTTCAGACATTACATACTTAAAGGACCCATACAGCAACAATAGCTGTTAGGTCCTTATTTTCATGCTGTTTTATTTGTTTTTTCGATTTCATCGACTTTGATGAACTTAAAGACGATGAATAATAAGATGAATCCCAATACGCCTGCCGTAATATAGCTGACATTGAGATAGTCTTTCATGACAAGTGACATAATAGGGGGACCAGCTGCAACACCGATAAATCTTGCCGAGCTATAAAAAGAGGATACTGTGCCTCGTAACTCTTTTTCAATGTTTTCTGTAATAATCGCGTCCAGTGCAGGCAGTAGTGCGCCAATAGCGATTCCCACGATGCTCGTTACGACTAACAGCAGGATTAGCTTTTTGCTTGTATACCCTACGAAGACGATGCTGACAGACATGGCAATTAAGGAGAAAATGATTATTTTTTTCATCGTTGCTAGATGGCCTTTAATCTTTCGACCTGAAATAAAAGAAGCAATACAAAGTAATAAAAGTGGGATGGCCAAAACGAAACCTTTTTTAATGCCTTTTATATCATGAACTTTTTCAAGGTTTTCTGATAAGAAAAATAACATACTAAATAATATCAGCATAACAAGGACCCCATTTAGGAATACGGTATACAACCACTTTCCTTCCGCTTTGAATACTTTTTTAGTGTTGCGTAAAAACTCCTTAAATTTCACTGGTTCTTCCTTTTCTTTGGGGACTTTAACAAAGAAAAAAATAAGTACGATAGAAATTAAACTGAGCGCTGAAATTGAAAAGAAGGGTAGAAACCATAAAATAGCGGCAAATATTGAACCTAAAATGGGACTTAACACTTTTCCAAATGTGTTCGACGTTTCAATAATTCCTAAAGTAGAACTTACTTTTTCATCATCTTTATATAGATCACCCACAAGTGGCAAAACGATTGGCATGGCACCAGCTGCTCCTATTCCCTGGATGATCCTACCAACGATAATCATGGCGTAAGGATCCTCCATTTTCCATGAAGCAAACCCAGCAATTAGACCGCCAATTAAAGCGAAGATTAAACTTGGTAATATTACCATTTTCCTACCGAAACGGTCTGATAAATAACCGGCTACTGGTATAAGAAAAATAGCTGCGACAGAATAGCTTGTAATAATCATGCTCGATTGAAATGATGTGATTCCGACCTTTTCTTCCAGTATCGGGAGCACGGGAATAAGCATGGAATTTCCAAGCGTCATGATGAGAGGGATTGACGTTATACTTACAATACACCAGATACTTACTTGATCCTTACTCGCTTTCATTACCACACCTCAACTAATCCGTTTTTATTAAGGTTATGGTTTCCATTCGTGTTCATTTTATGCGCTATATGTTTTTTGAAAAACTTTTACTAAACAGTATTATAAGGAAACATACTTATAAAACCGTTGAGTGCGTATTAAAATATCACTTGAAAAGCTTGCATGCCAAAGTAAATTCCAAAACCAATCATTATTATGGATGAGATAAGGGAGACGGTTTTCAAAATATTGGTAGATAATAATTTACGAGCAGCACTGGATAAAAAGGCCATAATAAAATCCACTAAGATAATGCCAAGCAAAATGGCGATACTATTTATAATGATTTGATAATCTGAAGAGATTCCGGCCGTTTTTGCGAGCATGGAGCCATATATCCCTAGCCAAAAAAGAATGGTCAATGGATTCAACATTGACATGAATAAACCAGCTAATATAGAATTTCTAAGTCTCGTCATTTTACCGGTTTTTAAATTCATATCAATTTTATGTAGGGATAGTAAATTTTCTATACCGGTATATAAAAGAACAAAACAGCCGAACGACCAGAGGAATATTTTCAAATATAACGAATCAATAAATTGTCCAATTCCAAAATAAACAATGAACATATAGATAATGTCGGTTACCAATGCACCAAGACTAAAAAACCAGGCATGAAAAAAACCATTTTTAAATCCAGTATTTATTAGGACAGTCTTGACGGGTCCAATTGTTGCAGCCATTGATATGCCTAAAAAGATATAGGTGAATACAGTATTCATGAATAGCCCTCCACTAATATAACGTCATTCATTTTATTCGAAGTAAATGACATATAGGACTATTTAAAAAGGAAATTGTAATAGAATATCTAGTTTTCTTGCAGCTAATAAAGTCTATACAAATTCAGAAAATGGCAACAATTAAAACTTTTTTCTATCCATCATAAAAATATTGCATTTTACACGACAAGCGAATATTATAATAAAGTTCTTAAAAAATGTTCGTGTTTTGAAAAGAGGGATTTTGTGTTTCGTTTAAAGGAAAATCAAACAACGGTGAAGACGGAGCTTTTTGCTGGTCTTACAACGTTTTTAACGATGGCTTATGTTATTATTGTCAATCCAATCATTTTAGCCGATGCAGGTGTGCCAATTGATCAAGTGTTCATGGCAACAATTATTGCAGCTGTTATTGGTACAGGTTGGATGGCGCTTTGTGCGAATTATCCAATCGCAGTAGCTCCTGGTATGGGTTTAAATGCGTATTTCACGTATACAGTCGTATTAGCTTCTAATGGTGAAATAAATTATTTAACTGCATTTTCAGCTGTATTTGTAGCAGGCTTATTATTCGTTATTATTAGCTTAACGCCATTCCGTGAAAAGCTAATTACAGCAATTCCAGAAAACTTAAAATTAGCAATTACCGCGGGAATTGGTTTATTCATCGCCTTTATCGGTCTGCGTATGTCAGGGATCGTTGTGGCGAATGATTCAAACTTAGTTGGTTTTGGGGATATTGCGAGTCCAGGGACATTATTAACATTTGTCGGCTTATTCATTACAGTTGGCTTAATGGCTCGTAAAATTAACGGTGCAATCTTCATCGGGATGATTATTACCGCGATTATTGCAATTTTTACAGGTCAGCTTACGGTTGATAAAGTTGTTGCGATGCCGCATTTACCAGAAGGTATTTTATTGTACAATCCAATAGATGCGATTGGTGAAGTTGTTGAGTACGGCCTTTACGGCGTTGTGTTCTCATTCATTTTAGTTACATTATTTGATACGACAGGTACGATGATCGGGGTAGCAAAACAAGCAGGATTAATGAAAGATGATAAGCTCCCACGTGCGCGTAAAGCATTATTATCTGACTCATTTGCGACAACATTCGGTGCGATGTTTGGGACAAGCCCATCAACTGCTTTCTTAGAATCAGGTTCTGGTGTAGCAGTTGGCGGACGTACAGGATTAACATCATTAACTGTAGCTGTCTTATTCATTGTTGCTTCATTCTTCGGGCCACTTGTTGGTTCGTTATCAGGTGTAGCAGCCATTACATCGCCAGCATTAATTATCGTAGGTAGTTTAATGATTGGCGTTGTAAAAAACATGAAATGGGATAACATTGAAGATGCATTCCCCGCATTTTTAGTTATTTTAATCATGCCACTTACTTCAAGTATTTCAACAGGGATCGCATTAGGATTTATTAGTTATCCACTAGTGATGCTTTTCAAAGGTCGTGCAAAAGATGTACATCCACTTGTATATATTTTCGCGGTACTATTTATTATTCAATTAGTCTTTATGCCACACTAATTAGGATGTGCTGTTTCGCTATAAAAGCGGACAGCACATTTTTTAATTCTATTCATTTTCCCCTATTACCCAATCCCCATATAATTATTTGTCCATTTCTATTCTTCATACATTTCAATGAAATAAAATCGAGTACATTTTTTTTGCGCTTTTATCAATAATAAGAAAGTGTAAATCGTTTTAAGGATGTGGAGATTTGAAAAAAACACTTATTTTTTCTTTCTTAATTTTAATCATTTCCGGTGTTTCCATGTTATATGTATTCGATGAGACTTCTGCTGAAAAGGAAAGAAAGTATTATGAAGAAGCAGGCTATATTATTTGGGATATCCAAACAACAGAAAAGGTCGTCGCGCTTACATTTGATGATGGCCCTCATCCAAAGTACACCGAACAAGTATTAGATCTATTGAAGCAATACGGAGCAAAAGGTACTTTTTTTATCGTCGGTCAACATGCTGAAAAAAACCCGCAAGTTGTGCTACGTACGTTTGAGGAGGGACATGAGATTGCCAATCATACGTATACACATCCTTACACGAAATCAGTTTCTAAAATCATACAGGAAATTAAACAAACGAATGATACCATTTATAGCATCACTGGTTATTCGCCGAAATTATTTCGACCTGTAGAGGGGTATTATACAGAAGAAATTGTAAAGGAAGTTGTAAAAGCTGGCTATAAAATTGTGATGTGGTCTTGGCATCAAGATACAGAAGATTGGAAAGACCCTGGCGTTAATGTGATTGTTAAGAAAGTGTTAGATGGAGTGGGAGAAGGGGACAATGTGTTGTTTCATGATGGCGGAGGAAATCGCGAACAAACGGTGAAGGCATTAGAAAAAATTTTACCCGAGCTTCAAAAAGAAGGATATAAATTTATTACGATTACAGAAATGATTAAGCTACAAGAGAAGGTAAATAAAATCTCAAATGATTGAAGGTGATGTTTATTGTATCGTTCTATCGTTTATGCGCTATCATTTGTCTTGATTTGGAGTGTGATGCCAGTCGCAAAGGCTGCTGCAGAAGGTGGAACTCCCACTAAAGAAGAAGTGCAACAGCTACGTATGCAGTATTATTTTCAATTTCAGGGAGTTTTGACGCCTTGGTATTATTTAGCGGCTGTTGACCAATATGAGCGGAATATTCAAGACGTTCGAATTGATATTCCTAAAAGAGAAAGCATTATAGCAATCCAATTTTCCGATGAGTATTGGTCAGGGATATTGAATCCGATGGAAAATGACACATCTCCGCACGCCATTGATTATTTTGGTGGGATGGGACTAGATGGTAATGACGATGGGGTTGCAGATAAAACAGATGACGAAGATGTGTTGTTTTCAATGGCAAAATATTTAAGTGCATATGGATATGGGGAAGATCAATTTAAATTAGCCTTATGGGAATATTACAAAAATGAACTGACCGTCAAGCAAATTATGGTAATCGCTAATGTATATGAAAAATTTGGAACAATTGACTTGAATGCTCATACATTCCCCGTCGCAATAGGTTATGAGTATAGCTATAGAGGTACATGGGGTGCGAATAGAGGATGGGGTGGTAACCGGATTCATGAAGGAACCGATATTTTTGCCGGATATGGTACACCAATTCTTTCGGCCTCCTATGGTGTCATTGAAGTAATGGGCTGGAATCAATTTGGTGGGTGGCGTATCGGGGTTCGTGATAACCATAATTCATATCATTATTATGCACATCTTGGGTATTTTGAAGAAGGTTTGCAAGAAGGGGATATCGTTGAAACGGGTCAAGTCATTGGCTACGTTGGAAGTTCGGGTTATGGCAAGGAAGGTACGGCAGGTAAGTTTCCACCACATCTGCATTACGGAATCTACAAATTCAACGGTCGTACAGAATGGGCGTTTGATCCATATCCGTCGCTTTTACAATGGGAAAAAGAGGCAAGGAGTGCTAAAAAACGCTAGGACTGATTTTCTAGCTATTGGCAGGCTACGGCATGACTTTTCATTCCAAAAACTGAGTGACGCGGAGCGCAGGGGGCGACTCCTTGGGGATTAAGCGTGCGCGAAATATCCACTTATTTGTGCCGCCGTATAGGCACAAATAAGTTAGATGGAGCCACGCCCCCAGGAAAGCGTCCCCCGTAGCGTAGCAGAACGAACTTGATTAAAAGTAATCACTTGAATCTTAAAATGGCTCAATCCCCAACTATATGGTGATGAGCCTAAATAAAATATAAATTTACAAATACCTACATAAGAAAAACATAGTTAGTCTTCTTCGTTCAAACTCAAAAAACTTCTAACCGAATTAACATAGTCCTTTTTAGGATAAAATTTATATAAACTACTAGCTATTCGCACCGGATCGCCATAAAAAAATCGCTCGTATTGTGTTTGTCTTGTGCCAAATGCGCTCATTGTTAAATCCCAGGCTAAGCGGAAAATTTTGACGCGTTCGTCAGCTGGTATAAAGGCACCTTGAAGGTATTGATCTAATTGTGGGCGGATAGTGGAATGAAATGCGTTTTCTGTTGGTAAAGAAATCATCCCACTTGCCCCGATTAATTGAATGATTTCGATAAAACGAGGATACATTTTTGGGAAAATAATACTTGCTACTTGAAGTGGCATTAGATTAGGACGCATTATCCCGAATGAATCTAGTTTGGCATCATTTTCTGCTTTTTCGATGAGAGCCTTCATCGTTTCCAGGCCGACAATGATTTCGGACATTTTTTCTTGGATATGTGGATATTCACGAATGTTAATCGTCTGGATAAGAAGCTCTGCGAGTCCTAAAATAAATTCAGTTTTGACAATTTGTCTAGTTAGTACTTGGTGATTCGCAAAATTATGGAAGCTGCTTTGGGGGACAAATGATTCTGCTATTTTAACGTTATTGTAATAAAAGACGCGTTCCCAAGGGACAAACACATCGTCAAATACAACAATGGAATCCATTTCTTCAAATTGCGAGCTTAGTGGGTGATTAAAAAAGGAGTCCCCACCAACATAGGAATCACGACAAATAAATTTGAGCCCATCGGTATTGGATGGAATCGAAAAAGCAAACGCTTCATCGTCATCAATTAACATTTTAGGAACACTAAATACTAAAACTTCATCGGTTAATCCACCTTGTGTGGCTAATAACCTAGCCCCTTTAATAACTATCCCGTCATCCGTTGTTTTGACAACCTTTGCTGCAATGGGTTCTTTTGAATTCGGCAAATGAACTTGAGAGCGGTTAACTTGAGGGCTGATAAATGTATGGGTAAATGATAAATCATAATCTGTTGCGCGTTCATAAAGTGCACGTAAATGATTAGCAAAACAGTTTTCTTCGCCTTCTAACAAGCTTGCTGAAGAAGCAAAGCTCATTAAAACGGTATTTAAATAGTCTGGACTTCTTCCCATGATTCCATTTGAATGCTTTGCCCACTGTTCAATCATCTTACGCCTTTTGATAAGGTCTTCTTTTGTTTTTGGCTGCAAATACGAAACGCCAACTCGTGCTCCTGAAGTAGGTGAAATAAACGTCATAATATCTTTCAGGCTTTCATCATATTGTAAATCATAAAGAGCTGCCTTCGACTTAATAATACCTTTAAATGCTGGATGCTCGGATAGTAAGCCTTCAACTCGTTGCCCGTCTAACCATATTTCATTATTTAAATTGTTTAATCGAGTGATGAAATCCTGTCCATTTGTAATTCCCATCGTCATGCTCCTTTATAACCGAGGTACTTCTCATTATCATATTAATGAGTAGATAGTTTTGTACGTAAATTTTTTGTGAAATCGAAATGGCTTATTTTTTTATGGTCAACTGGCAATTTCTCGTGGTATGATGCTAGCGCAATAGGTTTGAAGAAGGTGAAGAAATGTGGGAATCCATTAAGTGGCTTATTCCGACTGTCAAAGTTCCAACTTTAACGGATGGATTTGTCGCCATTGGAATATTAATTGTTGGGTTGATAATTATCCGATTCATTGTAAGACCATTCATGATGAAATTTTCGAGTATGTTCGAAAAAGGACATCATCCGGTTTTAAGTGATATAACGAAGAATATTTACCCCTCATTACGAAGTGCGTTAATTTTTAGTTTAGTCGTTATCGCAATGTCGTTATTAGTGGAAGTTTGGCTATTTAACAGTCCAAAATTAAGCGTGTATATTGAATCAGTTTATGTATTTTTTGCGTTTAAAGCGCTAAATGATGTGTTAGGTTTCTATTTAAAAAACCCAGAACGCTTTGAAACGGGTAAAGATCAAGATATTTTAACGCCATTTTTCCTACGCATAAGTAAAGTAGGGGTTATGGGGATTGCGCTGTTTACGATTGCGTCACTTTGGAATTTTAATTTAAATGGCTTTTTGACGGCCATTGGACTGACTGGTGTGGCATTAGCGTTTGGCATACGTGATACATTGTCGCATTTTTTCGGGGGAATGAGTGTTGCACTCGATAAACCGTTTCAAATTGGTGATTGGGTTATGAGTAGCGATGAAAATATCGATGGGACGGTTGAGGATATTAATCTACGAAGTACACTTATACAAACATCTGATAAAGGGCTTGTGTATGTACCAAATTCGTATTTGGTGAACCGCCCGATTTATAATTTATCAAAACGAGAACAACGGAAAATTGAGCATTACATATTTGTATCGAGTGAAAATAGTGAAGAAGCCATTGTAGAATTTATAGAAACGCTCCGTGAGCAAATTGCCTTGCATCCAAAAACGTTAAAATCAATTATTCATGTAGCGATGGATGAGCTTAGACCATCTGCTTGTCGCATTGTCATTCGTTATTTTGTGGCAACGAATGATACGGCAATGATGCTTCAAATAAAGCAAGATATATTGTTTGTTGCGAAGCACTATTGTGAGGAACATGAATTACAGTTAGTTGAACCAAATCAACCGCAATTTGTATGGCATGACTCGAATCATTAAATTCGTAAATATTTACTCAAAAGATGTTTTCATGATTACTCGTGCGGATATATGTAGTATAATAAGCGTAGGTATAGTAGTAGAAAACCTTTTTACATAAGAAAGGATGTTTTAGATGGCTGAAAAACAACCAGTAGCATTTGTGCAACCGACACCAGTTGGCAAAGAAGAGTTAGGTAAAATTGAAGTAGCACCAGAAGTAATCGAGGTTATCGCTGGTATTGCAGCAACGGAAGTAGAAGGAATCGCTTCAACACGCGGTAATTTTGCATCTGGCGTTGTAGAGCGCTTCGGTAAAAAAGTACATTCAAAAGGCATTAAATCAGCTATGTCTGAAGAAGGCAATATTTTAATTGATGTGTTCTGCACAGTAAAATACGGGATGTCGATTCCAAAAGTAGCGAAAGATGTACAATCTTCTATTCGCCAAGCAATTCAAAATATGACAGCAATTGAAACTAGTGAAGTGAATGTTCACATTACAGGTATTCAATTCGAAACAGCGAAAGACGCTGAATAATTTAATGTAATTTTTTAAGGTAATATGACTGGACGTCTCGTCTCGTCCTATTACCTTTTTTGTTTTTAATGAATGGCGTTTTATTGTCATGTACTATTAGGGTATAGGTAACTAAGTTAAGTATGAGGGAGGACGAAAATGTGACAATTTTTTCTGCAGGGCATCGACAACTAAGAGAAACACAACTTAAGGAAGAAACGTTTGATTTGTTTGTAATTGGCGGTGGCATTACAGGTGCTGGGATTGCTTTAGATGCGGTGACGCGCGGTTTAAAGGTGGCGTTAGCTGATATGCAGGACTTTGCAGAAGGAACGAGTAGTCGCTCGACAAAGCTTGTACATGGCGGATTACGTTATTTAAAACAATTGGAATTAAAAGAAGTCTCGGAGTTAGGGCGTGAACGAGCGATCGTCTTTGAAAATGGCCCACATGTGACAACACCTGTTTGGATGTTGCTGCCGTTCTACAAAGGAGGTACTTTTGGTCCGTTTACAACTTCACTTGGCTTAAAGGTTTATGACATTTTAGCAGGAGTTAAAAAGGGTGAACGTCGTTATATGCTCTCTGCTGCAGAAACGATGGCAAGAGAACCTTTAGTCAAAAAAGACGGATTATTAGGTGGCGGTATTTATGTCGAATACCGTACGGATGATGCGCGGTTAACGATTGAAGTGTTAAAAGCAGCCGCTACAAATGGTGCAATTGCTATGAACTATTTAAAAGTAGTCGCAATTCAATCAGATAATTTAGCATTTACAAAAGTGATAGTAGAAGACCAGCTAACGGGTGAACAATATAGCGTTAGAACAAAGAAAGTAGTTAATGCAGCAGGTCCTTGGGTAGATGATGTACGAAAATTGGACAACTCACAGGGGAACAAGCATTTGATTTTATCAAAAGGTGTTCACCTCGTTTTTGATGGCGCAGATTTCCCATTGAAACAGGCGATTTATTTTGACACTGAAGATGGTCGAATGGTGTTTGCCATTCCACGAGCAGGTAAGACATATGTAGGGACCACGGATACATTTTATGACGGAGACCCACTCGATATGAAAGTCACGGCAGATGACAAAAACTACTTACTGGAAGCAATTCATTATATGTTTCCTCAGCTAGAAATGACCGACCAAAAAATTGAATCGGCATGGGCAGGTGTGCGTCCTCTTATCCACGAGGAGGGCAAGGGTCCATCTGAAATTTCGAGAAAAGACGAGATTTGGCAGTCTGAGAGTGGTGTTATTACGATTGCGGGTGGAAAGCTAACCGGTTACCGGAAAATGGCGGAGAAAATTGTTGACTTGGTTGTTAAGCAACTCAATGAAGAGTTTAAAAAGAACTATGGAAAATCCATCACAAAACACTTTCCGATTTCTGGTGGGGATATTAGTGGATCCAAATTTTTTGATAGCTATGTAAAAAAACGTACAACTAAAGGACAACAGCTTGGCTTAACAGAAGAGCAAAGTAGTTACTTAGCGCGCTTTTATGGCACAAATGTAGATAAAGTATTTCTCTATGTATCCGAGGCAAAAGGCAACTTGCCCCCGATTGTTTATGGACAACTCTATTATGCCATGAATGAGGAATCAACAAGTACAGCCTGTGACTTTTTCATGCGTCGAACAGGTGCCTTATTATTTGATATTCATTTTGTAAACCAATTTAAAGAGTTAGTTGTCGATGAAATGGCGCACTATTTAGGCTGGACTATGGAAGAAAAAAGAAATAACTTTACACAATTGCAGCGAGCTTTGGAGGAAGTTTCTTTTTCGTAATCGTTTATGATTGTACTTACTAGTGGAGTTGAGATGAGCTAATTGTCAAAATTTTATAAAAATATGTATATCGGCTAATTGTTACGAAATGGCAGAAGCCGCAATCGAGATTAAAGGAGTAACTTGCATGGAAAACTATATTTTGGCTTTAGATCAAGGAACAACAAGTTCTCGTGCCATATTATTCAATAAAAAAGGGGATATTGCATTTGTTGCGCAACAAGAATTCAAACAATATTTCCCGAAATCTGGTTGGGTAGAACATAATGCTAAAGAAATCTGGAGTTCAATCTTGTCCGTAATTGCACAAGTATTATCAGAAAATAACATTAAAGCCACGCAAATTGAGGGAATTGGCATTACGAATCAGCGCGAAACAACGGTCGTCTGGGATAAAAATACAGGGGAACCCGTATATAATGCTATCGTTTGGCAATCACGTCAAACTGCTGACATTTGTAGCGAATTAAAAGAAGCTGGCCATAATGATTTGTTTCGTGAAAAAACAGGTTTACTTATTGATGCGTACTTTTCTGGAACAAAAGTAAAATGGATTTTAGACAATGTGAAAGGTGCTCGCGAAAGAGCAGAAGCCGGTGATCTATTATTCGGGACGATTGATACGTGGATTATTTGGAAACTAACAGAAGGCGCTGTTCATGTCACTGATTATTCGAATGCCTCACGAACACTTATGTATAATATTTTTGATTTAAAATGGGACGAAGAACTATTAGATATTCTCGGAGTTCCAGCTTCGATGTTACCTGAAGTAAAACCGTCATCTGAAATTTACGGTGAAATTGCAGGGAAGCATCTATTTGGACATGCTGTTCCAATTGCGGGCATTGCAGGCGATCAGCAAGCATCATTGTTTGGACAAGCTTGCTATGAAAAGGGCATGGTCAAAAATACGTACGGAACAGGCTGTTTCATGTTGATGAATACCGGTGAAGAAGCGGTGAAATCAGAGCATGGCTTATTAACAACAATTGCGTGGGGGTATGACGGAAAAGTAACCTATGCACTTGAAGGGAGTATTTTCGTTGCAGGCTCCGCAATTCAATGGCTACGTGATGGGCTTCGCATGATACGAAAATCAGAAGAAAGTGAAACGTATGCCAAGCGTGTCACAGATTCGGATGGTGTTTATGTTGTGCCGGCATTCGTAGGATTAGGGACGCCATACTGGGACAGTGAAGTGCGCGGTGCGGTATTTGGGTTAACGCGTGGAACGTCAAAGGAACATTTCATTCGTGCAACCTTAGAATCGCTTGCGTATCAAACGCGTGATGTATTAGCGGCGATGAAATCGGATTCGGGCATTGATTTAAAAACGTTACGTGTCGATGGTGGAGCAGTTATGAATAATTTTTTAATGCAGTTCCAAGCAGATATTTTAAATATTCCAGTTGAACGCCCAGCGGTTAATGAAACAACCGCACTAGGTGCAGCTTATTTAGCAGGGCTAGCAGTTGGTT
Organism: Lysinibacillus sp. 2017; assembly: GCF_003073375.1. NCBI lineage: Bacteria > Bacillati > Bacillota > Bacilli > Caryophanales > Bacillaceae > Lysinibacillus > Lysinibacillus sp. 2017. The sequence goes on along the minus strand of NZ_CP029002.1, from coordinate 2,308,044 downwards.
TTTGGGAAGACTTAGAGGTCGTGAAGAAGCATTGGCAAATTGATGAAACCTTTGATGTGAAAATGGAAGAAAAGGAACGTGAAGAATTATTCAAGGGCTGGCATAAGGCCGTAAAAGCAGCACAAGTATTTAAATAGATGTTTTTGAAAGCCAAATCAGATTGGTAGGGCAGGAATTAACCGATATGTTTGTGCTATAATTAATGGAATCTATTTGAGGAGTTAAAAGTATATGAGTAAAGATTTTATCCGTATAGCCAATGAGGCAGATATCCATTTAATAACGGCTTATTTTGAGCAAGCATTGGCGCATTATGAAGAGGTAGGGGAAATATTGGCCATGCAAGACATTAAATATTTCCTACAAAATTTACATGAGTTCCAATTTGTTATATTAAAGGAAACAACAGCGCAAATAACGTATTTATTTGAATTCCCAGAAACAGCTGATGGCAAACGTGAAACTGGCACGGTTGTTATCCCGCTGCAAAACAATTAAATTTGAGAAATCAAATTTAATTGTTTCTGCATCGAAAGCAAAGCGACAGATGCAAAATAAGGAAATCAAATTTAATTGTTTCTGCATCGAAAGCAAAGCGACAGATGCAAAAATCTGCATCGAAAGCGAAGCGACAGATGCAAAATAAAGAAAATCAAATTTAATTGTTTCTGCATCGAAAGCGAAGCGACAGATGCAAAATAAAGAGAAATCAAATTTAATTGTTTCTGCATCGAAAGCAAAGCGACAGATGCAAAATAAGGAAATCAAATTTAATTGTTTCTGCATCGAAAGCAAAGCGACAGATGCAAAATAAAGAAAATCAAATTTAATTGTTTCTGCATCGAAAGCGAAGCGACAGATGCAAAATAAAGAGAAATCAAATTTAATTGTTTCTGCATCGAAAGCAAAGCGGCAGATGCAAAATAATGCTATAAAAAGGTCTGTTGGCAACGTGAAGAGTAACAACTAATGACGTTGACCCACAGTCTTTTTTATTTTTAAACAGGAATAAAACATAAAATGCAAGGCAACAAGTTAATATAGTGAATGTGCGACATGTTTGATAATTTCGAGCATGTCACATTTTTATTGCAAAATAGCGCATTTTAGAGAAGAAAATGCACTTGTAATTTAACGTTCAAAATTTTTCTTTCAATCTGTGCTATGACAATAAAAATATGCTATTATAGGAACTAATGCTACTTATGAAGGAGAGCTTTAACTTATGAAACGAACAGAAGCGCGCCAAAAAGCGTTACAAGCTTTGTTTCAGTTAGACAGCACAGAACTTTCGGTAGAAGAGGCAATTGGACATTCGCTTGAAGAAGAGCAAAAGTCAAACGCCTTTTTAGAACAATTAGTTCGTGGGACAACTGAAAACTTAGAAGCAATCGATGCAGCGCTAGAACAAAAATTAGAAAATTGGACGCTTAGCCGTCTACCAAAAATTGAGAGAACGGTTTTACGTTTAGCAGTGTACGAATTAATGTTTGAAAAAGAAACACCAAATAAAGTTGTAATGAACGAGGCAATCGAGCTTTGCAAAATTTATGGTGATGAAAAATCAAGCAAATTCGTTAATGGTGTACTTTCGAAATTTACTGAGCAATAAAATCAATCAATGTATATAATTCGATAAGATTAATATATGAAGATTTAAATTGGACAGGTTGTCATTTTGAAAAATGCACATCAATATATGTGGACGTCTACTCAAATTTAGACAACCTTCCAAATTGTCGTGATCACTGGGAGGAGTAACAACATGTCAAGTGCAATTATTAATGGTAAAGAAATCGGTCAAGAAATCCGCGGTGCAGTAGCAACTCGTGTAGAATCTTTAAAACAAAACGGGGTAACACCTGGTTTAGCGGTAATTTTAGTGGGAGAAAATCCTGCTTCAAAAACATATGTAGCCAACAAGCAAAAGTCTTGTGCGCAAATCGGTATGTTTTCAGAACTAATAAAATTACCAGAAGATATTTCAGAACAAGCTTTACTAGAACAAATTCGTGAATGTAACGAACGCACTGATATTCACGGTATACTCGTTCAACTCCCATTACCTAAACATATTAATGAAGATGAAGTGATCGCTACGATTTCTCCGGAAAAAGATGTCGATGGTTTCACTCCTATTAGTGTAGGTAAAATGATGTTAGGACAAGATACATACTTGCCATGTACACCTTATGGGGTCATGAAATTATTGGAACACTCAGGTATTGAAATTGCTGGAAAACATGCCGTTATTGTAGGACGTAGCCATATCGTTGGAAAACCAATGGGACAACTATTACTACAAAAGGATGCTACCGTAACATATACACACTCAAAAACACCAGATTTACCTTCATTCACGAAGCAAGCTGACATTTTAATTGCCGCTGTTGGACGTGCGAATTTCATTACGAAAGAGCATGTAAAACAAGGCGCGGTAGTAATAGACGTCGGGATTAACCGTGATGAAAATAACAAGTTATGCGGTGACGTGAATTTCAAAGACGTAGACGGTATTGCCTCACACATTACACCAGTACCAGGTGGCGTGGGCCCAATGACGATTACAATGTTATTAGAAAACACGGTTCAAGCTGCTGAAAAAAAGTTAGAACGTCAATCGAAATAATCTAACTTCAAAAATCACTATTTTGATGTTGATCAAAATAGTGATTTTCACTTTATATACAAAAATCTATTAAAAAGGAGCAAACGTCGATGTCATCGTCTTCTTATTTAAGTGTAAAAGCGTTAACGAAATATATTAAACGAAAATTTGATGCCGATCCGCATTTACGTGATGTCTATGTGACGGGAGAGCTTTCGAACGTGAAAATCCATAGTTCGGGGCATATTTACTTTACGTTAAAAGATGACAGCTCTCGCATTGCCGCGACAATGTTTAGAGGTCAAGCTTCTAAACTAACATTCAAACCCGAAGAAGGCATGAAAGTGTTTATTCGCGGAGATGTGAATGTGTATGAAGCGAGCGGTGCGTATCAATTATATGCCCAAACGATGGAGCCAGATGGAATCGGTGGCTTATTTGTTGCGTTTAATCAACTAAAAGAGCGCTTACAAAAAGAAGGGCTCTTTAATCCTGATTTCAAACAACCAATTCCACAGTATCCGCAAACAATCGGCGTATTAACAGCGACAACGGGTGCGGCGATTCGAGATATTTGCACAACGATCAATCGACGATACCCACAGGCTGAAATCTTAATTTATCCGACGCTTGTACAAGGGGCGGGGGCTGCACCAAAGATTACAGAGAATATTTATTTAGCCAATCATCAAGCGCTCTGTGACGTATTAATCGTTGGACGTGGTGGTGGTTCGATTGAAGACTTATGGGCGTTCAATGAAGAAATGGTTGCGCGTGCGATTTTTGAAAGTCGTATTCCTATTATTAGTGCGGTCGGACATGAAACGGATACAACGATTGCCGATTTTGTAGCGGATCTGCGTGCGCCAACACCAACAGCTGCCGCGGAATTAGCAGTTCCAAATCAGCAAGAACTGTATCAGCAACTGCTGCATAAACAGTCCATGATGCATCAAATGATGACGTCACGCTTAAATTTTGAGCGCACGCGACTAACAAAATTACAAAATTCCTATCCACTTGCAACACCTGAACGTTTATATCGTCCTTTTATAGAGAAGCTTGCACAAATGGATACGGCTCTTCAAAATGCAACAAAATTATATGTATTAAACCAGAAGTCGAAATTACAAACGATTGATGGTCAAATGAAGCTTTATTCGCCGCAACATAAGCTAGCAAGTGCTAAACAGCAGCTAGTCCATCAACAAGAGAAAATAAACCGGTTAATGCAGCAGCAACTTGCGCAAAGTAAAGTCACATTTACCAATCAGTTACGTATGTTAGAAGCGTTAAATCCACTTTCTTTAATGAGTAAAGGGTTTAGCGTAGCATATAAAGATAAAAACGTAGTAAAATCAGTTCATGAGCTTCAACAAAATGATATCGTAAACGTGACATTCCAAGACGGATATGCAGAAGCAAAAATTGTGAAGACGCATGTGCAAAAGGAAGGGGAATTCTAAATGACAAAACCAACATTTGCAACAGCAATGGCAGAGTTAGAAGAAGTTGTTCGTAAGCTAGAACAAGGCGATGCGCCATTAGAAGAAGCGATTGACTTATATAAAAAAGGGATGGAGCTGTCGAAGCTTTGTCACGATACACTTCAAAATGCCGAGCAACAATTAATTTCAATCGTTGGAGAAAACGGTGAAAAAGAGCCGTTCCAACAAGGAAATGGAGAAGAGTAGCGAATGGAAAACACGTTAAAGCACTTTATCGATAGTAAAATTCCAGAAATCGAAAACGTTTTATTTGAACTGGTAGAAAAAATCACAGCGCCAGCGCAATTAAAAGAATCGATGCTGTATTCCTTAAAAGCTGGTGGTAAACGAATTCGTCCATTATTCGTTTCAGCAGTATGTGAAATGTACAAGCAACCGCTAGAGGCGAGTTATACAGTAGGATCAGCAATTGAAATGATTCACACGTATTCATTAATTCATGATGATTTACCTTGCATGGATGATGATGAATTACGTCGTGGTAAACCAACGAACCATGTTGTCTACGGTGAAGATGTGGCAACACTTGCAGGCGATGCACTTAATACATTAGCATTTGGTGTATTAGCACGCCTACAAAACGTGGCTGCAGAAAAACGTATTGAATTAGTAGATTTATTAAGTGTGGCTGCAGGTGCTGAAGGTATGGTTGGTGGTCAAATTTTAGATATGGATGGCGAAAAGCGTTTGCTAAATTTACAAGAGCTTGAAACGGTTCATGTAAACAAGACAGGTGCCCTATTACGTTACAGTATTGAATCAGGTGCGGTTTTAGCTGGTGCGTCTGTTGCGGATCGTCAAGCATTAGTAGAGTATGCACACCATATTGGATTAGCATTCCAAATTCAAGATGACATTTTAGATATTGAGGGTACTTCAGAGCAACTAGGTAAAACAGCGGGGAAAGATGTAGCAAGTGAAAAAAGTACATACCCAGCATTACTTACTTTAGACGGTGCAAAGCAAAAGCTCGATGAACATTACCATTTTGCCATCGAAGCATTACAAAAAGTAGAAGTGGATACTTCACTTCTGCAACAATTTGCACAATATATTGTGAGACGTACAAACTAAAATGTGTTAAACTTTTGTCTTGTATTGTTATAATAATAAAATCACAATGGTGAATAAAACTGATGAAAAGGTGTGTGGATGAGATGGATTTAACTAAAATTTCTAGTCCATCCTTTTTAAAAGACTTAAATAAAAAGCAACTAGAGGCACTAGCTGTAGATATTCGTGCCTTTTTAATCGAAAAATGTTCCGCGACAGGTGGTCATATTGGACCGAATCTTGGCGTTGTCGAATTGACGATTGCATTGCATAAAGCTTTTAATAGTCCAAAGGATAAATTTTTATGGGATGTTGGACATCAAGCATATGTTCATAAAATTTTAACAGGTCGTGCGGATCAATTTGATACGTTACGTCAATTTAAAGGGCTGTGCGGTTTTCCGAAATTAGTGGAAAGTGAACACGATATGTGGGAAACAGGGCACAGCTCAACTTCTTTATCGGCTGCTATGGGTATGGCAGCTGCTCGTGATATTAAGGGCGACAAAAACTTTGTTGTACCAGTTATTGGTGATGGTGCATTAACTGGCGGTATGGCATTAGAAGCGCTCAATCATATTGGTCACGAAAAGACGAATATGATTGTTATTTTAAATGACAACGAAATGTCAATCGCACCAAATGTAGGCGCACTTCATGATGTGTTAGGTCGTTTACGTACAGCGAAGGAATATTCACGTGCAAAAGAAGATTTAGAGGCATTAATGCTTAGAATTCCAGTTGTTGGTGATAAATTAGCAGCAACAGCAGAACGTGTAAAAGATAGTTTGAAATATTTAGTCGTATCGGGTGTCTTTTTCGAAGAACTGGGCTTCAAATACTTAGGTCCAATTGATGGTCATGATTTTGAAGCATTAGAAAGAACATTAGAATACGCGAAAAAAGTAAAAGGTCCCGTGATCGTTCATGTAATTACGAAAAAAGGGAAAGGCTACAAACCAGCTGAGGAAGATACAATTGGTACTTGGCATGGTACAGGCCCTTACAAAATGGAAACTGGTGCTTTCGTTAAGTCAGCAACAAAAGGTCCAGCTTGGAGTAGCTTAGTAGCGGAGTCTGTTCGTAAATGCATGAAAGAAGACGAACGCATTGTGACAATTACACCAGCAATGCCTGTTGGTTCGAAATTAGAAGGCATTCAAAAGGATTTCCCAAATCGTTTCTTTGATGTGGGAATTGCTGAGCAACATGCAACAACGATGTCTGCAGGTCTTGCCACACAAAAAATGAAGCCGTTTTTAGCAATTTATTCAACATTCCTACAACGTGCTTATGATCAAGTGTTACATGATATTGCACGTCCAAATTTAAATGTATTCATCGGTATCGACCGTGCAGGATTAGTTGGCGCGGATGGCGAAACGCATCAAGGCGTATTTGATGTTTCGTTCTTACGTCATATTCCAAATATCGTATTAATGATGCCAAAAGATGAAAACGAAGGCCAACATATGGTCAAAACGGCGCTAGAGTACAACGATGGTCCAATCGCATTACGTTACCCACGTGGTAATGGTTTAGGTGTTGAAATGGATGCCGAAATGAAGGTTCTTCCAATCGGTTCATGGGAAGTGTTACGCGAAGGCAGTGACGCAGTTATTTTAACATTTGGTACAATGATTCCGTTAGCGTTAAAAGCAGCGGACAAGCTAGCAGAGCAAGATGTTCAAGTACGCGTTGTCAATGCTCGCTTCATCAAACCAATGGACGAAAATATGCTTCATGACATTATGAAAGCCAACTTACCAATTTTAACTATTGAAGAAACAATGCTTCAAGGTGGATTTGGTAGTGCTGTACTTGAATTCGCCTTTGATAACAAGTACCGCAATGTTCAATTAGATAGAATGGGTATTCCAGATGAATTTATTGAACATGGTGATGTGGATCGTCTACTGGAAGAAATCCATGTAACGGCAGAAGAAGCAGTGAAGCGTCTTGAACTGCTAGTGCCGAAAAAACAGTCAGGTAGGGTTTAATACAGTATGACAACAAAGCAACCAAAAGAACGAGTTGACATTTTATTAGTAGAACGTGGACTTTGTGAAACACGAGAAAGAGCAAAACGCTCCATTATGGCGGGTCTTGTATTTTCTAATGAAATTCGCATTGACAAACCGGGCGAGAAGATTTCGATTGATGCGCCGCTACAAGTAAAAGGCTCAGATATAAAATATGTATCTCGTGGCGGATTAAAACTTGAGAAAGCTTTAGCTATTTTCGATATGTCCGTAGATGGAAAATTAATGCTGGATATCGGTTCTTCAACTGGTGGATTTACAGACTGTGCGCTACAAAATGGCGCACGTCACTGTTATGCGCTGGATGTTGGCTCAAATCAATTAGCATGGAAAATCCGTTCAGACGAGCGTGTAACGGTAATGGAAAAAACCAATTTCCGTTATACGAAGCCAGAAGATTTAGGGGAAGGCTTACCAGAGTTTGCGACAATCGATGTGTCGTTCATTTCATTAGCATTGATTTTACCGGTATTAAAAACGGTATTAATTCCTGGTGGTGACGTGATGGCACTTGTGAAGCCGCAATTCGAAGCTGGACGTGAAAATGTCGGCAAAAAAGGGATTGTCCGTGAACCGAAAATCCATTTAGCAGTTTTAGAAGAAACGGCAAAAATGGCGACAGAAGTTGGATTCATCGTCAAAGATGCTTCGTTCTCTCCAATCACAGGTGGCGAAGGGAATATCGAGTTTTTATTCCATTTATATAATCCACGTGACGGGGAAGAAGTTACGGCATTCACTGATTTTGATTCAATTGTAAAAGAAGCGCATGCGCAATTAAAATAGTAAAGGAGGCAAATTCTATACGTAGAGTTTGCCTTTTTTATTTTATTAATAATCTTTCAGTTGTTGATAAATTGGCATTTTGAACATATGTACGGTTTTTTTCTTGTATTTCCTTTATGCAAATGGTAGTGTAAATATACATACATTGTTACAAAAATTAATGAGGTGACCTGAATGAATAAAGGACAACGCCATATTCGCATTCGCGATATTATTACAAATAATGAAATTGAAACACAAGATGATTTAGTTGATCAATTAAAAAATGCAGGCTATAACGTCACACAAGCAACCGTGTCTCGTGACATAAAAGAATTACATTTAGTAAAAGTACCACTACAGGATGGTCGCTATAAGTATAGTTTACCAGCAGACCAACGTTTTAATCCGATTCAAAAGCTTCACCGTTCATTATCAGATGCGTTTGTTTCAATTGACGGGGCATCACACTTTTTAGTAATGAAAACACTACCAGGTAACGCCAATGCGATTGGTTCACTTTTGGATCATTTAGATTGGACGGAAGTATTAGGGACAATTTGCGGAGATGACACAATTTTAATTATGTGCCGCACAGAAGATGACCGTGAAGAGATTAAAAATCGTTTACTAGATATGCTATAAACCGAGGTGGAAAGGTTTGTTAAGAGAATTAAGCATTCGAAACTTTGCAATTATTGATGATTTAACAGTGGGCTTTGTTGATGGCTTAACAGTACTAACAGGTGAGACAGGTGCTGGTAAGTCGATTATCATTGATGCGGTTAATATTTTGGCAGGTGGCCGTGGCTCAACGGAATTTATTCGACATGGTGAGAAGAAAGCTGAGCTAGGTGGCTTATTCCAAGTAAATAATGAACAACATCCTATTTACTTGAAGCTAGAAGAGCACGGGATTGAAGTTGAGGAAGGTACGATTATTTTACGTCGTGATTTACATGATTCTGGTAAAAGTATTTGTCGTGTGAATGGCAAACTTGTTCCTTTATCTGTACTTCGTGAAATTGGGGGTAGCTTAATCGATATTCATGGTCAGCATGAGAACCAAGAATTAATGGATGAAAAATTCCATATTCATTTACTCGATCATTTTGCTCATCGTGAGCTACTAACAGTGAAAGCGGATTATGATGATGCATTTGAAGCATATCGTCAGTTAAAACGAGAAGTAGCTGAGTTAAGTATTGATGAACAGCGTATGGCTCAACGAATCGATTTGTATCAATTCCAAATTCAAGAGCTTGAACAAGCTGCTTTACGTGTGGATGAGGAAGAGGCATTAACCGAGGAACGTACGCGTTTAATGAATTTCCATAAAATTTTTGAACGTGCCAATATGGCCTATGATTCGATATCTGGGGATTCCAACGGGCTTGATAAAATTGGGAATGCGATGCGTGCTTTAGAGGACATCATCGAGCTCGACCCAATTTTCAAAGAACCATCAGAAGCGGTCACGTCAAGCTTTTATGCACTACAAGATGCCGCTTATCAAATTAAAAATACCTTAGATGATTTAGAATATGATGAAGAACGTTTAAATGAAGTTGAACAACGTCTAGCCCTTTATCAAACAATGAAGCGCAAGTACGGTACAACGGTTGAAGAAATTTTAGCGTATTTTGACAAGATTGAAGAAGAATTATCTCAACTCCTTAATCGCGATGAAACAATGCATAATAATGAGCAAATGTTAGCAAAAATGGAAGCAAATTTAGATAAGCTTTCCGCTCAACTAACAGTAATTCGTAAAGAAAATGCATTAAAATTAAGTGAAGCGATTATGAATGAATTACGTTTTTTACATATGGAAAAAGCGCAGTTCATCGTCAACTTTGATAAACTTAATCATTTTGATGCAAACGGGAAAGACGGAGTGGCGTTTTATATTTCAACAAATGTCGGCGAGCCACCAAAATCGTTACCAAAAGTGGCATCTGGTGGGGAACTATCTCGTATGATGTTAGCGCTTAAAACCATTTTTTCTACTTCCAATGGGATTACATCCATTATTTTTGATGAAGTGGATACGGGCGTTAGCGGACGTGTCGCACAAGCGATTGCGGAAAAAATTGCAGCCATTTCCATTAATTCTCAAGTATTATGTATTTCGCATTTACCTCAAGTGGCAGCGATGGCCGATCACCAATATTACATTAAAAAGCAAGTCGAGCATGATCGTACCTTTACGACAATTACTGAAATGCAAGAACAGGAACGTATCGAAGAAATTAGTCGTATGATGAGTGGTGCGGAAATAACAGAGCTGACATTACAACATGCATCTGAACTCATTCAGATGGCGAGTGAACGTAAGACAGCATTAATTAAATAATTAATTTTGGCTGTTCCTGATGTACTCAAATTAGGAACAGCCTTTTTTATCCTAATAAAGAAAGTGTTTAAATGCTCAAATATTTCCGTTCATAACTCGCCTTTTTTTTCACATAGTAAGCAAGAAGGAGGTGAAATATGAAACGGAAAATTTCGGTTGTTTTGCTGTTTTTGCTTGTTTTGTTACCGTTACAAAGCTTTGCAAAGGAATTAATTCCAATGGGAAATTCCATCGGTGTACAATTACAAATGCCGTATGTTTTTGTGTCGCATGATGTTCTTTTACAGTCAGGTGAATGGTTGAAACAAGGCGAACGCGTTACGAAAGTAAACGATAAAAAGGTGACCAATGTAGAAATGCTGCTAAATCAAGATTCAGCAGTAAAGTTAACTATTGATAATGCAGGGAAAACAAGAAATTTGACGATTACAAATGAGCAGCTAGTCCATTTAAAGCCGTTTTTAAAAAGCGAAACGGATGGTATTGGGACTTTAACATTTATCGATCCTGAGACAATGGAATACGGAGCGCTCGGTCATCAAATTGTTGATATGGTACTAAAACAGCCGCCAAATTTCACAGATGGTGCGATATACGAGGCATCCATTTCACAAGTGAAAAAAAGCGTTCCTGGACAACCAGGATACAAAATTTCAATTGTTGATCATTCGTTAATTCCTCTTGGATCTGTGATGTCAAACGATGTATACGGTATTTTTGGTAATTGGCAACAATCGTTACATCAAAGTTTGCATCAACCGCTTGAAATTATACATGCAGGTCAATTAAAAAAGGGGAAAGCGGAGATGTTAACAAGTATTGATGGTGGGGATGTGGAATCCTTTACAATTGATATTGGCGAAACAGATGGAAATCAATTTACGTTTCATGTAACCGATAAACGATTAATCGAAAAAACAGGAGGCATCATTCAAGGGATGAGTGGCAGCCCAATTATACAAAATAATCAATTCGTAGGAGCGGTAACTCACATGTTTGTTGAAGAACCGACAAAAGGTGCGGGAATCCTTATAATCGAAATGCTAAAAAAAACCCCAAATTAAGAACTTTTTGACTATACTTTGAATAAAAGTATAGTCATTTCCTACTTTTTTTATTAAAATAGTACATAACGATAATTCGACAAATTGTAGACCCATAAATTTCTATGTCGATTTGAATAGAAAATATAATACTAGATGCTCATTTTTGGTTGTTTAAGAGGAATTTTTGAAATGCTGTCGAAATTTCATAAAGGTTAGAGCAATTAAATGAGATACTGGACAAATTCAATATTGCACAATCCGTAGCAAAATGTTGAAATGAGTAACAATAAATCACCAGTACATCTAATTACAAAAATTAAAGGGGGATTTTGTTTGACGAAAGTGAAAATTGCGATTGTTGACGATAATCGTGAACTTGTGAAAACAATGGAAGCATTTTTTCAAAACCATCAACAAATCGAAGTTGTAGCAACTGCATCAAACGGAAAAATGTGTATTAAAATGTTAGAAGAGCATACGGTAGACGTCCTATTGCTAGACATTATAATGCCTCATTTAGATGGACTAGCTGTATTAGAAGCGATGCATAAAGAAGATCGTCAACTAAATACGCAGGTCATCATGCTTACTGCTTTTGGACAAGAAGATGTCATGAAGCAAGCTGTCAATTTTGGTGCATCTTATTTTATGTTAAAGCCCTTTGAATTTGAGCAACTAGTTCAAAAAATCCTCCACTGCGCTGGACAAAGAGTTGAATCGGACAAGCGACACTCGATTTTGGAACCAAAAGGTGCTGCTAAACTTGATCAACGACAATTAGATTCGACGATTACATCCATTATTAAAGAAATTGGTGTGCCTGCACATATTAAAGGCTATTCATACTTAAGAGAAGCGATTCAAATGGTCTATTATGACATCGAATTATTAGGTTCTGTAACGAAGATTTTATATCCTGAAATCGCCAAAAAATTCAACACAACCTCTTCTCGTGTCGAACGTGCCATCCGCCATGCCATCGAAGTCGCATGGAATCGTGGTAGCTATGAAAATATTTCAGAGATTTTCGGTTACACAGTGCACCACATGAAGTCAAAACCAACGAATTCTGAATTCATTGCCATGATTGCCGACAAGATTCGCATTGAGATGGTCGCGAGTTAAATATTGGTATGACTGAGTTTGTAGCGGACAGGCTGGCGGAGAATGCCCGGTAAACTTATTATAAATAACGATTATATAACGAAATTAATAGCGCCTTCTAAGACAGTTTATTACGACTGTTTTGGGAGGCGTATTTTTTATGGCGTTAAGTCCGTTTTTAATCGAAATTGACCGCTACATGCTTGATTGTAGCGCAAAGGGATTATCGAAAAAGACGATGAGTTCGTATGAACAGACGTTGAAACTATTTGCAAGATACCTAGAAGATAATTTCAGTATAATCGACGTTAATAACGTCACAGGAGAGCATGTACGCGCTTATATTCGTTCGATTGAAGAAAGGGGCAAGTTCCAAGTAAGCGCTGCTGAGACTCCCGTTAACTACCCAGAACGACGAGGCGATTATGGTAAGCCAGTGAGTAAGACGACTATCGCAAACTATGTCCGAAATATTAAAGCGTTTTTCTCGCATCTGTATACGGAGCATACGATTCGTAAAAATCCGTTGAAAGATTTAAAGAACGTAAAGCCGGAGCGCAAAATTAAAATCATGCTTGAGGATAACGAATTAAAACAGTTTTTCCGTTCTTTTGACGTAACTAAATTCGATCAATACCGTGATTGGATTATCGCTCGTATTATCTTTGATACTGGCGCAAGAATAGGCGAATTATTGGAGGTTGTGCCTGCGGATATAGATTTACGTAGTAATGCGATTCTATTACGCAAAACAAAATCGGGTAAACAGCGCTTTGTTTACTATTCTCAAAAGACGCGCAATCACCTTAAATCGTGGGTTACGTACAAGGATCGTTATATGGATAGTCCGTACGTGTTCCCGACAAATCGAGGTACAAAGCATCGTTTGGAAGGCGTAGAGCGTTCATTCAGACTTCGTAGTCGAGACGTTGGATTGCAAGTTACTCCTCATTTACTTCGAAATAACTTTGCAAAAAGATATTTAATTAATGGTGGGGACCTTGCGACATTATCACGATTATTAGGGCATGCGAGTGTAGAAATAACCGCACAAATTTACTTAGATTTTGCGGATAAAGAGGTTATGCAGAAGTATCGACAGCATAGTCCACTTGAAAATTTAGATATTTAATCATAGAAAAAAGCCGCTAGTTGTTGACGCAACTAACGACATCTTAAAACTTAATATCTACGCTAAAGATTGCCTGACAGCATATAGCGTTATTAGGGTTCATTATATCGAAAAAAATTCGATGATGCAACTCCTATTAAACGCACACTTTTTTAGCAGTAGCGTCGCCAGGTTGCCCAATAACTCGACGTAAAATAAAACTGGTCAGCGCAGTCCGTCGCAATGCAACCTACGGAATATATCGCACAAATAGCCTTCCCGTTGGCTAGCGATGAATAGCGAGCACAGCTTTATGGTGCGGTAGGTTTATCGGCTCATTACGGTGAGGGTAACTACGATCGCGCGCTTTTATGCGCACACATAGGACGATAATTATGTGAGATTGCAGCGGAAGAAATTCCGATACGAACGGGACAACGAGAAACCTCGGACGTCACATGACGCTAGGAAATTGCGTATTTGCTTTATGTCGCTTAACGAATTTATTTTTGTTACGCGATATAAGGTAACTACGTTCAGCCGATGTTCCTGGAGCGTGCGCCATTCTGCTAGTTTGAGGGTGCAATTGTCAATGGAAATAGTTTATAAATTAATGTTTTAGTGAATATATAAATAAAAGCCACTCTACCCACTAGAGTGACTTGTGAATTATTTTTTTACTTTATCTGAATCGACATAAAAACAAAATGCCTTTTTTCCACAATCTTTAGCATAAATGCGCTTACCTTTGACTGTGATGTATGGTCTACAAATTTTTACTTTATTATTCTTATTTTCATTTTTCATAATAACGCCTCTTTTCAGGAATTTTTCCTTGTAGAGGGTGTACCAACTTTGATATAATAATTAACGTATAAATTAATTTTATTAGCGGATCCTCGCTTTGCAGAGCGAATGGGTAAGAAACGCTAAAAATCTTATTAAGCTGGTTGACCTCTACAAGAGAGGCGATTAGCTTTTTTTATTTTTTGATTATCGTAAGTGGCTATTGAACTCATTCCTTTCATACGTCATGTATTATTTTGAGAGTATGTAAGCTTATTAATAATGTAAACTACTTTATATTGTTTGTCAAGTTACAATATTATGAAAGTTGAAAAATGATTATAATTTACTATTTCAAGAATCTCTTAAATCTTTTTTAAACATATATAATACTTATATACCCATAAATTTGAAATTTATAACACAATATATTGTGTTCGATTGTTCATTAATGGTGTTATTGTATACGAGGTGAAATGTAATAGGAGTTAGTTAAATATATGGGTTAATTCCTAAGAGGGATTATACGGCATAGTTTTAAAATTATCAAAATTATTGATTAAATAAAAATGAAATAAAAGGCACAAAAAGTTATAATAGCGCCTTTTTTAAAATGAAAAGAATTTTTCAGATTCAATGATAATATTATAAGAATTGCTATAATTAAATAGAAATCTTTGGAGGCGATTAAAATTAGAAAAAAATTAATCTTTATACTTACTTTAATTTTTATGTGCTGTTTGTTTATAATGGTTAGGGACGTTGACTTTTCAGGTAATATTGAGAAAACTTTTGCTAGCTTTATACAAGTATTTATCGCAAATCATAAATACCTTTTATATAGTTTGGTTGGAGTGATTGCATCAGGGGCTATTTTAGCTTGTTTACTAGTAGAAAAACTTGAAGAATATTATAAAGAAAGAAATTATAAAAATTATAAATATGTTGGTAAAATATCTACTATACTTATTATTATATACATAATAGCACTCATAACTACATCGGGAAGCAATATTGGACCTATGTTATTTGGAGGAGTATTAACATTTTGGGTAGCTGCATTACAGGAAAATGAAAAAGAGTAAATTATACATATAACTGCGGAGAGGCAAGCGCACAAAGATAAGCGGAGGCTACGATTGACCCTCCGCTTTTTCTTTGCGTTAAAATCCGCTATGCGCCCAATACGTACCAGCTATCGCAGTTAAATCGTCCACATGCGTAGCCTTCGCAGCACGCGCAATAGCATCGCCTTCAAAGCGTAATTCCATCAAGCGCATATCTCCGTCTTTCCACCGCACATCTACGCCTTTTATTCCTGGCATGTTCGCAATTTCTTTTACCGTCTCACGCACCGCCAATAAGAACTGCTTACGCGAGGAATTAGCGGACACGGGAATAGGCTCGTCTACTGCGATCATTGCGACATTAATTCCGTCTACATACGTTACCGATTTTACCGCAGCGTCTCCGAAAGCCTTGCGAGCAGCCTTCGCTATTTTCTGTTCGTCAGTCAGCGATTCTACTGCGACTTGCTCCGCCTTTACTTTAGCGCGCTTGGCTGCGTCCTCTTTTTCGCGTTCTTGGTAGCGGATAACATCGCGCTCCATTTCCTCCGCAGCTTTTACCGCCTCACGCTCCGCTTGTTTTTCGGGTGAGTCCGTCATTATTGCGATTGATACCGCTAATACTCCGACTACTAGGCACGTTAATAGCGCCAATTTTACGATCTTTTTCATGCGTATGACCTCCTTTTATGTAATTATTTTACATTAATACTATCTAAAATTAATATAAATAACAATATAAAAGAACGCACAACCGTTAGGCTATGCGTTCTTGTCGTTATTAAATACAATATCGTACGGATTTCCACCGGACATAATTTCACTTTCCGGTAAGAACGATAACAGTTGAGTTATATCAGTAATATTCATTGCTGCTGCTATCTTTTCTAACGTAGGAATATGCAGTCTTTCAACATTACCTCGACAAAGTTGGCTAATCGTTGCTTGTCGAACACCGCTCATTTCTGCTAATTGTTGCTGCGTTAACCCTCGTTCTTTCATTCGAGCCTTTAAATGAAAAATTATATGAATTGGATCATGTGGATCGACTTCGTTGTTATTAAATAAAGCTTTTAAAGCATCTTCTCCGTTAATGTAATTACTCATGTCTTTCACCTCGAAAAAATAATATCATACTTTTATACGTTTATGCGAATAAAATGTTGACTTCGAATTTAATTAAGGTTATTATACTCTTAGGCGTATAAGTAACGCGTATTTTTTTACCCCAATTATACTCGTAAACGTATAAAAGTATATTGAGAGGTGAGTAAGTGAAGCAGTTAGTATCAAAAGCAACGGAAAAGCAGTATGTAAAGGCGTGGTTAAAGTTACTTACAGAAGTAGCTCAAGTACCCAGGCGCATTATCAAAGAGGGAGACGGTTATTTTTTCGATGAAGGTTCAGCAGACATTAGACCGTATTTTTACGGCTCAATCAGTTTCGGATTAGTGGTTTTATTATTTTGCTATTTAACGGTAAGTGGGTGAGAGCGCCGTTACACAGTTACACGGTTACGCAGTTATGCGCTAATGTCGTCGGGGGAGAAGTTTACATCGAAAGGGGATAGCGTTGGATTATCTTAAAATAGTAAATTATCGAGGGTACGAAGTGAACGTGAAGCGTCCAGCGAAGAAGCAACGTGCTGATAAAAAACATACGGTTAAGGCATTATTGTCGGAGCGAGAAAAGCAGTTATTGAACGTCGTTATGTATCAACAGGGCTACGATAAAGTCGTTGAATTCGTTACAGATGCAATCGCAAATGGGTTACACCTGGCGATTACAAAGGACGACATGATCGCAGCTAAACGATATTTACGTGATATTGAAGGAATTCAAGTAAACGGCCGACTCAACGCGGAATTATACGAGCAGTTTCGTTTACTCCAATTAAAGGCGAATCTAAATCAACGCCAGCTAATGCTTGTCCTCATTAAAAAGGCGGTCGAAATGGCAGGTTATCTATGGAAATAGAAAGGGAGAGGAAATTATGAATACATTAGAATGTTCACGCAAAATTATTAAAATTACAGACGATGTTACGTTGGTTATCAACCACGATCAAGGTATGAGAGATTCGGGAATCTTACGTTTTGCTAACAACGACTACGAGATTGAATTTGATTTCACAGAATCTACACGCCAAATTTTTAGCGACATTACAAACATGAGCGCACTTGAATTATTGAATGTACTAGCGCAGAAAGCAGAATAAGAAGGCTATCGAGTTGCTTACGGCTTTATCACAATAACGGGAGGAATGTAATATGTGTCAGTATCATTCGAAATTTACAGAGTTTGTTGATGGTTTACGAGAACAACGCTCGGCATTAAATAAACAACAATCACTATTAGATAAAAAAATTAGTAACTTATATCACGACTTAGAAGGCATTGAGCCTGCGGAAGAATTTGCGCTTAGTTTTGTTAAGCAGTTACATGGCACACTTAAAAAGCGTCGAGTAATCAAAGACGAGATTGCTCGCTTAGATGCCGTATTACGTCCAGTAATGGACATAACGGAGAATGTAGAGGAAGCAGTTAAGAGTCGTAAACGCCACAGTAAACGTTGGCAGCACGATTTTAAAATGACGATGACATTAGAAGAAGTAATTTCCGAGAATTAGACGAAGGTGATCGCGCCAACGGTCATCGAATTGCTAAGACTGCGCCAACAGTTGAAGCACTATACCGAGTACGCGTCGATGTTCATATGGCATTTCCATCGAGCAATCGGCGTTCAGTTAAACTTAGGAGGGAATCGTATGAACAACGTAAACACAGTCGCTATCCATTCGCCAAAGGCCGCAGGGTTAATTGTCAAGCGAGGTCAAACGGAATTAAAGACGGAGCCTAATCGCAACCGTCCCGACCGTCTCGTCTTTATATTCGAGCAATCCGATTTAGTGTCGGAAGTATTGAACGAGGTTAGGCGCTGCGGACGGCCTCAACCGCTTTACACTTCCGCAAAATAAAAAGTGCAAAACGGTACTTAGAAACCGCGTTATATCAGCGTTTGTAAGGTGTCGTCCTTAAAGGGAGTATATATAAAAGTGCAAGTAATTGGCGACATTCTTTTTGTCGACAATAGGCGAATTTATGAGCCGTATCTTTTGATTTTATCTCTTATACACTTTGCGCAATATAAAAGTGCAAGAGTTTAATTCTATGTACCTTATATTCTCGTTAATGCAATTATGTTCTAATATATAACAATATTCTGTTTGTACTCTTAAAGGGAGTATATATAAAAGTGCAAAGACTAAGGAACGTTCGCAAGCTCACATTCCTATTTTGCTAGCGCAAAATGACATCGATAATATATCACATTCGCTAATAAATATCGCAATAATCGGTGAGGTGGTAATCATCGTATATTCTAAAAAATCGGAGGTACTCAATTATGACGAAAGAAGTAATGGTAATCGATAGCATTATGGGCGCAGGCAAGACGACATATGCGATTGATAAAATTAATTTGGCGAGTCCGTTAGAACGTTTCATCTATATTACGCCATTTTTATCGGAAATCGAGCGTGTTATTGATGCGGTAGATAGTCGCGTATTTGTACAGCCATCTACTAATGTAACTGGCGGGAGTAAATTGACATCGCTAAAGCAGCTTATATCGGAAGGACGCGATATTGCAGCGACACACGCGCTCTTTGAAATGGCAGACGATGAGCTTCGCGATTTACTTCGTGAAAATAACTACACGTTAATACTCGATGAAGTAATCAGTGTTATTGATAATGCGAAAGTATCTCACGCAGATATGCGTCTGCTACTTGACCGCGGATTTATTAAAATCGTTAATCATCGCGTAGTATGGAAGGCTAGTGAGGCGGAGTATGACCACGGTGTACACGATCATATTAAATTACAGGCACAAGCAGGAACGCTTTATTATATGCGCGACAAGTTTCTAATCTATGCATTCCCACCGTCAATCTTTGAAACGTTCACAGACGTCTATGTCCTCACGTATCTATTTGACGCTCAACTTATGAAATATTACTTCGACTTATACGAAATTCCGTATGAAATAAAGGCGGTACGTGACGGTCAATTGGTCGAATATGATAAGCACAAAGAAAACCGCGAGGCTCTCCGCTCATTAATTAATCTTTACGACGGTCCTCACAATCGTCATGGTGACGTACCAACAGCATTCAGCGTTCGTTGGCTAGGCAAACGCAGCGACGAGGAAATTGAAGGAATTCAAGCGAGTATTTATGCGTATGTTCGAGGCGTAGCAAAGGCGAAGGCTGGTGATGTCTTATGGACGACAGTTAAAAAGCACCAATCGGATTTAAAAGGAAAAGGATATGCAAAAGGATTTTTAGCGTGTAATGCTCGCGCCACAAACGAATACGCAGACCGATCAACACTAATTTACGCATATAACCGTTTCATGCATCCGAATGAGCGCGCGTTCTTTGAATGTCACGGAATCGGCGTAAGTCAAGAAAAGTTAGCGGTATCTGATTTATTACAGTGGATATGGCGCTCACGCATTCGCAATGGTAAGGCAATCAATTTGTATATGCCTTCGTCCCGTATGCGCTATCTATTAGATGCATGGTCAAAGTACGAGATTTAAGTTTTAACTATTCAGCCTCGAAAACAATTCGGAAGGGGAAATGGTAATGACTATTCCAAAAATTAAGCAAGGCGAAGTATTAAAAGTAACAGCGTTTAAGAATCCAGGCTCCGGTGCTATCGAATTCGCTCGTCGTTACATCGGACCAGGACACGATTATGAGGAAATGCTTGAAATTATGTCGGCGGTAATCGACGGACATTTTGCCGAGATACATGATAAGAAGGTCAAACGTTGTCAATGTTGCGGTTTCTATTATCGTGACAAAACAAAGAATAATAGTGGTACAACATGCTCGCGCGAGTGTAAAGCGATAAAAGATTCGGTGTTAAAGACGTACGCTCGTCGCGTCAGAGCAGAGGAGAAAGGAACAACCCGCAAATCGTACAAAGATGGTCGTTATTACGGCGGAGAATATTCGTTTTGGTGTAATGAGCAAGCGATGTTTGAATATGACCGTAAGCGCAGTGTTTATACTCACGGGAATGATTTCGAAGAAGTAGTCGCTGCGGCTCAAAGACGATTAAACATGGGTGGCAAAAAACGTATTACAACCGATTTCAATTTATACGAGGACGATTGGAGCACCGCTAAATATAAACCATCGATGGAATTTTATGGAGACACTAAAGCAACGGGCGGTAGTGTGACAATTATTAAACGTTCTCGCGAAGAAATTGAAGCAGATTTATTAGGGCGTTATGGTGAAAAGCACCTTTTAAAAATGCGTAAAAGAGCATTAGATCATACAAAAATAATTAATCGAATTTAGGTGCGGACATGCCGGCTAATAGTGAGGAACGGGTGTTCTAAGCATCGACATTTATTTTTGATTAAATAGCGTAAATTTCACTAAAAAACGAAAGGAGAATGGATATGGATTTCAGCGATTACCTACGACAAACAAGGTATTTTTACGGATTAACATTAGAAGAATTAGGACGACGTATTGGTTATTCAATCGGACACATTAATGATATTGAAAATAAACGTAAGATAGCAACAGAAAAATTTAAAGCAACGGTTAGACGTGAATTTCCTCGGAATGACGCGTTTGACCGTTTTTTAATTGAAGCGAAAGGGAGCGTGTAATTTATGGCAGCAGAATTATGGCGACAGTCCGAAAACAGTTTCACGCTTTACCTCGATACCAAGCACGTGCGAGAAGTCAGCAACATTAAACGTTCTCGCGATTGGGACGTTACCGCAACGTATCAAAAAGGCGGACAGGTAGTCGGTTTACAATGGCGAGTACCCGAGTCGGACTATCGTGCTGCTAAGCGCATTGAAAAACGAGTCAACGCTAATGTACATGAAATCGAAGAATCACCGCATTTAAGCGCCGAGAGTGTCGGGTAGGAACAAACACCTTACCCACTTCACTATCGACGCTAGAATCGAGCGGAATGGCGAGTTTATGTTCATATATGTATAGAAAAATAGAGGGGGCAATTTAAATGACAGATGAACCAAAGTTGTTCACGCAGGAAGAAGTAACGGAAATCGTCCAACGGCGACTTGCCCGAGTACACATGCAGTATGATCGCCCGCCCACGAAGAAAGTAGCGCATCAAGCGTTGATGGAAGTGGCGGAATTAGCGATTCAACTCGCTAGGGAGGTGAAAGAATGACAGATGAAACACTAGCACCAACTGACGCAGTTTCAACGGAAGAATCGGCGGAGGTTATTGAGCCGTCGGAACAACCGATTGAGACAGAAATTTCAGCGGACGAGTTGACAACATTACGCGAGCAAGCCGAAGAATTAAAGGAGATACAGGCACAGTTAGCTGCGGAAAAGCGTAAAGAGGAAATCTTACAGCGAGCAGCGGCGGAAGAAATTAAAGGTATGGACAAGATTTACGATTTCTTAGATCCATCATTCCTTACGGACGAGAAGTTACCCGAAATTTTTGCAGCAGTAAACGCGCATCTTCACCCACGACAGCTACCTATCGGAATAACAATGAACAGAGGCAGTGGACAGCCGCAAGAGAGGTCAACTACCTTCTTACTGGCAGAGGCAGCAGAAAAGGCGCGCACTTCGGGACGCATTGAAGATTTAACAGCTTACAGTAAATTAAGACGCACTTTAAAAAAATAACAAACAAAAACCAGGAGGTCATTTAAATGACAAACACACAGACAATGTATTCAGCGGATTTAGTAGGGAAAAAGGAATCGGTAGTAGATGAAATTTTATTACTTAACCCAAATCAAACGCCATTAATCAATTTGTTAGGTTTTAGCAAGCCAACGACTAATACAATTCACGCATGGTACGAGGATGAGATGTTTCCTACGAAAGCGAAAACAACGGCGGTTGCAGATGCAGCAACGACGGATTTAAAAGTTGACGACGTTGAGCCATTCACGGTGGATTCAGTAGCGCAGATTGACGAGGAGCTAGTGTTAGTTACCGCAATTAACGCAGGTACGAAAACACTAACAGTTGTACGTGGCTACACAGGCACAACAGCCGCAGCAATCACAAAAGGCGTAGATATTGAGTTCTTATTCACAAAAGGTGCAGAAGGCATGGAGGCTCGTAAGGCACGCGTTAAACCTCGTACACGCCAGGATAACAATACGCAGATTTTCATGGAATCGGTATCGGTAACAGGAACGGCACAAGCGGTCGACCAATACGGTATTCAAGACTTATACGACCATGAGCGTGTGAAGAAACAATTAGAGCTGGCGTTACAGCTTGAGAAAGCATTAATCAACGGTATCAAGTACGACGATGGTTCTGTACGACAAATGGCGGGTATGCGTCAGTTTATCAAAACGAACGTGACGGATGCAGCAGGCGCTAAAGTCGGGTTAGATATGCTACGCGATATGGCGCAGTCAGTGTTTAAAAATGGCGGGCTATCTTCGGGTGGTCAATACGTATTCATCGTATCGGCGAATCAGAAGGTCGCAATTTCCGACTTACAAGGCGACAAGCTGCGTTTAGTTCAATCAGAAACGGCACGTGGTCAAGTCGTTGATAAAGTTGTAACGGACTTCGGGACGTTCTCTATCGTTATGGATGATAACGTAAAAGACAACGAGATTTTCTTCATTGATCCAGCGCGAATTGCGATTCGTCCGCTAAAAGGTCGTGAGTTTGGTCACGTTGAGACTGCGATTACTGGCGATACGAAAGGCGGATTCGTAGTCGGTGAATACACGCTTGAGTTCTTGCAAGAGAAAGCTCACGCACGCATTAAGAACTTAGGATAATTTTACCGAGAGGCTACCGTTTAATTACGTAGCTTCTCTTTTTATTACGGAGTGCGGAAACACTCCACCAAACCTTTGAGCGCGAGCGTGCGCTTTTTGTTCGTGGAAACACGGACACCGCCTTACCTACGATTAGGCGTGTGATTGTTTTATATGGCGTGAGGGCTTGTCACCTTTGCGTCAATCCTCTTAAATCCCTTGCGTACCGCAGATACGTTTAGGGGTTGTTTTAAGTTTGGCGAGATTTTCGCAATTAGGGAGTGTTGTATGCCGTCAAAAGCTGCGACACTCCCTCTTTTTTTGTATTTAAAACTAAGTGAATCGGAAGGAATGGTTCGAATGGATAGAAACACTCAAAGCGCTTTAATCCGTCAATCCGCAACAATGGCATCTTACGCAATTGAAATGCCATCAACGGTTGATATGACGTGTACGAAGCGTGATTTAAAAGGCTATCAAGCGAGTTTGACGCTAATAAAAGGAAACGATTTAGAACCGTTTGCTAAACAGGCGATTGTATTCGTCAATGCGACGTTGAAATACATTCGTTATCGCACGGAGAAGAATCTAATTGAGGCACGTAAGCAACGCGATTCCCTCGCTCAAATGATGACGGACGCCCTCGCAGAAATGGGAGGAATATAACGTATGGCAATAGATTTAGTAGCTACGCTCCGTCTCAAAGATGAAATGTCCGGCAGTCTAAAGAAACTAGCCGGAGCAGCAACCGTAGGATTCGCAGCAATTGGCGGAGCAGCAGTCGCAGCAACAGCTAAATTCGCCTCAATTGACGGGGAACTACGTCGTACCGCTTCATTATCCGGTGCTACGAGCGAGGAGTTTAAATTACTGACGCAAGCAGCTACCGAGATGGGCAGCAATTCAACTAAGTCAATGTTAGAAATTTCACAAAGCATGAGTGAGATAGCAGCAAACGGCATGAACGCGAATGAAGTAATGTCCGCTATGCCAGGTATTATCGCAGCATCCGAGGCGTCTGGCGAATCGTTAGCAGTTGCGGCAGAGACCGTATCGAGCGCACTTAACATATGGTCGATGGAAGCAGAGGAATCTGCTCACGTTGCCGACGTACTAGCAATGGCAGCAAACGTATCAGCGGCAGGTATTGACGATATGGGTTATGCATTTAAGTACGCCGGGGCGCCTGCAGCCGCATTAGGAGTATCACTCGAAGAAACAGCAGCCGCAATTGCTGCGATTACAAATAATGGTATCGACGGGAGTACAGCTGGAACTGCGCTACGTGCATCTTTACTGGCTCTTAACAACCCAGCGAAGGCACAGGCGAAGATTATGGATCAACTCGGTTTTAGCGTTACTGACGCAGAAGGCAATTTTAAATCGTTATCCGGAATGATTGGCGATATACAGAAAGCTACGGAAGGAATGACTGAGGCTGATAAGGTAGCCACGTTAGGCAAACTTGTAGGAACCGAGGCGGTAAGTGGTTTCTTAGCACTCGTCAAAGCCGGACCGGCAGAACTAGCTAAGATGACTGATGCGCTCCGAGATTCCGATGGATTAGCCGAGCAGACGGCTAACGATATGAATCAAGGTGTAGGCGCAATGATAAAAGGCATCAAGTCGCAATTCGAGGCGTTCGCGTTCCAGGTTGGACAAGCGTTAGAGCCAGTTTCAACGCGAGTATTAGAAATGGTTAAGGGTATTGACTTCGCGCCAATTGTAACGGGTGCAACGGAACTAGCGGAGAAGTTAGTAAATGTATTCGAAGCGGTGGTAAATAACTGGCCGCAAATTGTAGAAACGATTAAAACGACTACTACGATTGTAATTGGTGCAGGCGTTGCATTTGCTACGTTTAAAGGCATTATGGCAGGTATGACGATTATCGGTACAATTAACGCTTTAATGGCTGCGTATCGTACAGGAACACTCGTTGCGACAGCGGCTCAAATGGGATTAAATACAGCGATGTTATTAAGTCCGATTACGTGGATTGTTGCGGGTATCGCTTTATTAGTCGGAGCAGGCGTTGCGTTAGCTTTAAAATGGCGACAAACCGCAGGCTCATGGAGCGAAGTATGGCGTGATATTCAAAAAGGGGCAGCAGTCGCAGTAAACGGTGTTATCGGATTAATCAACGGATTAATTAAAACGATCAATCTGATTCCAGGCGTTAATATTCCGATTATGGCGAAAGTCGACTGGGGCAAAGATACTTCGTTTAATACGGAATCGGTCGTAGCCAAAGGTACTGGTGGAGCAATGATAATGGGGTATTACCACGGATTAGATAACGTGGAATATGACAACAAGGTCGTTAAAGTTCACCGTGGCGAGGCAATTCTTCCGGCCCAAGAAGCACAACAATGGCGTGAAGGTAAGTCTAGCGGTGGTACTTCTGCTCCGATTATTAACATTGCGAAAATGGAAGTACGCAAAGATTCCGATATTAAGGAAGTTGCGTACGAATTAGCTAGATTAATCGAGAAAGAGGCGATGCAATATGCGTAATTCCTCATTTAGACCACAACTTCCGAGAGAAGGTGACGGAGTGTCTCGCTTAATCGGAACGATGCAAGCAATCGGTTATAACGAAGGCGGCGATATTAAGCGAGCAGTAGTCACAAGCGAATATCCGGATTTTAAAATTAGGATAGACGGTGAAACAGTCGAAACTCCAGCCGAAGGTATCATATGCAACCCGGACTTATTTCAGCGTACAGAAACCGTCAAAATTAACGGAGTAGAGGCTACGATTGAATATCCGAATAGGCTAGTGCCAGGAGCGAGAGTGTACGTCTTTGATCCCGAGCATAATCAGCTAGTGTACGTATTAACGATGGCAGAGTAAAACAATGGGGTGAGTGACGTCTTTTTGACGCTACTTGCCTTTTTATATTAACGGAAGGAAGGCGATTGAATGAGACGAACACTAACGATTGAGGAGTTAAGAGCAGGCATTAAACGCCTAAAAGAAGAGAAGGAACAAGCGGACATTAAGCGAGGTTATTGTAAGCTACCACCGCCAAAAGTAAGCGACGTGTGGGCGTATGAAGCTTATAAAACGCATCTACCGGAAATCAAAGAGTTTCTAGCGGATTATGCAAAGGTATTGCTAACGAGTAAACAAGTCGTAGTCATTGGTGAATCAGAAAAGCTTAAGCAATGGCGAGAACTATTTGACGTTGCGAGTTACTGCGACGACGATGTTTTAAAAGGTAAATGTGCTTTTATCTCACATGTATATCTTAAAGAAGCGGTTGAGGGTGGAGCATTTAGTAAGGTAAATAAATATGCGGAATTAGCGCAAATGATTGCGAAAACGCTGAATGATTATCCGTATAGCATTTATGAGAAAGATGCTTTTGCGGACAATTACGACGGTGGCTTCGATAAATACTACTCACAAAAACAGGAGGAATTACAAATATGGCGAGAAAACTAGACGATGTTTTAGGGGAATTAACACCGGATCAAATTAAGGCGGCGCATCTCCTATTCGAGAATGACATCGCAGAACCGAAGGCTAGACGTTCATACGGTGAACTTTCAACGGAATTAGGCGTTACAGAGCGCACGCTTTATAACTGGCGTAAACTTGATACGATGCTCGAGTACAAAGTCGTTATGACAGATATGTACACGAAAGAACATCGTGCTCGGATTATGCGTGCAGTAATGCGTGAGGCAGAGTTAGGTAACGCTTCAATGGCGAAGTTATTCATGCAGAATCAGAGCATGTTAGTAGACCGTTCGGAAATCGAAGTAAAGTCGGAGAGAGTCGATGAAGGCGAAGTTATGGCACAGTTAGAGCGTTTCAAAAGTAAGTGGTAAATAGCGATATATCAACGATTTAGCGGAGTTGGCTACGTGCTGGCTTCGCTCTTTTTTTTATGCCGATTTCTAGCGATATGGATTCCGATTGATTCCGAGAACTGACGCATTTTCAACGTAAAACATCGGCTGGAACGTCCTGGCGCGTGCTTACCTCCGAAAATAAATCGTATTCTGACAATTACCTTTATCATAACTTAACAGTTTTGACAACGATTGCTCGACGTGATAAGATAGCGATATAAACGTTATCAAAACTTATTATCAAAAGTGGAGGTGGATTTATGACTAAGTACGGATATGCTCGAGTATCAACGATTGCACAGGATTTAGAGGCGCAGATTCAAGCGTTAGAGGCGGAAGGTTGTTCGGTTATCTATCGTGAGAAGTTCACAGGAACCAAGACGGATCGCCCGATATTTAATGAGGTTATGACGCAACTATTGGAAGGTGATACGTTGGTGGTGACGAAGTTAGACCGACTGGCCCGTAATACGAAGGAAGGTATCGAGGTTATCGAGGTACTATTCGATAGAGGCGTTAAGGTACATGTATTAAATGTTGGTCTACTAGAGAATACGACTATGGGACGATTCTTCCTTACGACGTTGCTTGCAGTCGCAGAAATGGAACGTAATTTAATCATCGAAAGAACGCAAGAAGGTAAAGCAATCGCAAAGCAACGTGATGATTTCCGAGAAGGTCGTCCGAAAAAGTACGATAAGAAACGACTTGATACTGCGATGCAATTACTCGACGACAACAGTTATAAAGCGGTTGAAGCGATGACAGGAATTTCAGTTGCAACTTTAGCGCGAGAGAAAAGAAAACGTAAAGACAAAGCAATCACGAACGGTTGAGCAACGATGCTTGCCGTTCTTTTTTTGCGTTTTCCCCAAGCGCCATATCCGAGACGTGCGCATCTGACACCGGAACAATCGACATACCAAATTTGAAACAAGCCCACTATTGACGTTTACCCAGGACGGCCATGTTAACGTAAAATCAACGCAGCCTTAAAAAATCCGCTACAATTTTTTGAAACTAGTCGGATAGCCTTCGCTAGAGGCGATTCTAACGAAGTGAAATTCGGTCATGTGCATAGTTGGGCGGTTAAATCGATATAGCGCTGTTTGAGATATGTATCGTAAGGACGGTAAATACGGTCTGTATAGTATGGACGGCATGGCTAGGATTAGCGACGCAAAATTGACGCATATATAATAGTAGAAATCCGCTTCGTAAATAAGCTCGTACAACTATGAACAAACTTGAACAAACGCAGTAACGACGCGGTTTCAACGCGAAAATAATTATTGCAATTCATGTAATGTCGATGTATAGTGTGAAACAGCGCAAAAATAGTATTTACCGGTTATACGAAGAAAGGTATTTAAAATGAAAATGAATGTGAAGGAAGTAGTTAAATTTACTGGAAGATGTAAAACTGTTGTTTACGATCATATTGGAAAAATAAGATTAATGGACGAAACTTTTGCTTACGATGAAAATGGAGATACGTATTTCTCTACAGTAGAATTAGCTGCGTACAAAAAGATGCTAGAAACGATTGATATTACGCGAAGTATTTTAAAAGGTATTGTGGCTTTATTTAAGACATTAGGTAAATATGAGTATTTAAACGATAAATAATTGGTTTACAATTACGAAAATACAATGTAAAATTATCGATAAATATAAGTCGTAAAAAACTGCGAAGGCTGGCGGTAGAATGACCGCTAAACTTTCGTTGTATAATCGTTAATTATAATAAGCCCTATACCGAAAAAATACGTGCCATCCGCCATGCCATCGAAGTCGCATGGAATCGTGGTAGCTATGAAAATATTTCAGAGATTTTCGGTTACACAGTGCACCACATGAAGTCAAAACCAACGAATTCAGAATTCATTGCCATGATTGCGGACAAGATTCGCATTGAGATGGTCGCGAGTTAAAGACATTATTTTGAAAATTAGTTTAACTATTTATACAGAGGGGTAACATGACTTTAGTAAGACATTTCTTATCTTAGTTTTTACCTCCTTTCTTAGGATAATATGTGCGAAGCATAGTATTCTCATTTAAGTACCTAATATTTATTAGGTGCTCTTTTTGTGTGCCGGGCATGTCTGTCAACTAGGTGATGAAAGTTCACTGTGGGCGTCAGGATATGCGAACCACTAGCTGAAAACAAGGGTGTCCGTGGTGACGCGGAATCTGAAGGAAGTTCGAGGCAAAATCTTGGTCTGAGGAACACGAATCGCATGAGGTTGTCTCATCTGGATAAGGTTGCAAAACAAACTGAAGTCCAAAATATCCTCGGAAAGATGAGGCGATAAATGCGGCAGATGGATGAGAGGAAAGTGGGCAGACTTACCCCGGGAGATCTGATGAATAACCCATAGAGGGAACCTGTACAGCGATGTACAACTGAATCATTAGAAGTCAGCAGAAGCCATAGTACCAGTAATGGGAAGGGCTGAACGAAAGGAGTGAACGTGTATAAGGGTATTACATGCGAATGATGACACAGAACTGAAAAGTCTATCCTACAGTAAGGTACGGAATACCCCAGGAGTAGGAATAGCGTGGAATTCTGCATGTGCATTCCTTACCCACACGCGAACATATGGATGGATTAATCAACGTTATAGTAAACAGAGATAATTTGAATGATGCTTTTGAGAAAGTGCGTAAAAACAAAGGTGCAGCCGGTGTCGATGCGAAAGATATAGAGGCAACCCGCCAATACTTAAAAGAAAATAAAGTCCAAATTATCGAAGCAATTCGAGCAGGAAAATACAAACCTCAACCAGTTAGAAGGGTGGAAATCCCAAAACCTGATGGAGGAAAACGACTTCTAGGAATCCCGACGGTTACAGACCGTGTCATTCAACAAGCAGTCGTGCAAGTATTAACCCCAATACTAGACCCAAAGTTTAGTAATTTTAGTTATGGATTTCGTCCGAACAAAAGCGCTCATCAAGCAATCGAACAAGCAAGAAACTATATTGAAGAAGGCTATACGTATGTCGTAGACATAGACCTAGAGAAATTCTTTGATAAAGTTCAACATGATAAGCTGATGTCACTTATGGCGAAATATATTTTATGTAAACCAACCTTGAAATTAATAAGAAGCTTCTTAAATGCAGGAACCATGATAGATGGAACGTTTATTTACGCAAAAGAAGGAACACCACAGGGTGGACCATTAAGTCCACTATTGAGTAATGTGATTCTTCATGAACTGGATAAAGAGCTAGAGAAACGCCAACATAAATTCGTGCGCTACGCAGATGACTGCAACATTTACGTCAAAAGCGTAAAAGCGGGAGAACGAGTTAAGGAAGGCGTCACATCATTTATCGAAAAGAAACTTAAATTAAAAGTAAATGAAGAGAAATCAGCAGTGGGAAAGCCGAGAGCACGTATATTTTTGGGTGTGAGCTTCTATAAATACAGAGGTGAAATCAAGGTATACGTGCCAAAGAAATCAAAGAAGCGTTTCGAAGAAAAGCTGAAGTACATTACGAACCGTAATTACTCAATTGATATGGAATCGCGCATTCAGAAAATTAACTACTTAATTCAAGGATGGGGAAACTATTTCAAAGTTGCCGACATACAGTCTTACGCTAACAAAATAGATAGCCATATTCGAAGAAGATTAAGGGCATGTCGATGGAAAGAATGGAAAAGAACCATCTCAAAATATAGAAACCTCAAAAGATTAGGAATCAGCCATAACGATGCCTATAAAATGGCCAATACCCGCAAAGGGTACTGGCGCTCCTCGAACAATCCAATCGTCAATCGAGCATTAAACAATAAATATTGGTTAAAACTCAAGTTGAAGAACCTCGCTACAATCATAAATCCAACATAAAACTTTTGAACCGCCGTATACGGAACCGTACGTACGGTGGTGTGAGAGGTCGACTAGCCAATTAATGGCTAGTCTCCTACTCGATTGTGTGCCGGGCATGTCTGTCAACTAGGTGATGAAAGTTCACTGTGGGCGTCAGGATATGCGAACCACTAGCTGAAAACAAGGGTGTCCGTGGTGACGCGGAATCTGAAGGAAGTTCGAGGCAAAATCTTGGTCTGAGGAACACGAATCGCATGAGGTTGTCTCATCTGGATAAGGTTGCAAAACAAACTGAAGTCCAAAATATCCTCGGAAAGATGAGGCGATAAATGCGGCAGATGGATGAGAGGAAAGTGGGCAGACTTACCCCGGGAGATCTGATGAATAACCCATAGAGGGAACCTGTACAGCGATGTACAACTGAATCATTAGAAGTCAGCAGAAGCCATAGTACCAGTAATGGGAAGGGCTGAACGAAAGGAGTGAACGTGTATAAGGGTATTACATGCGAATGATGACACAGAACTGAAAAGTCTATCCTACAGTAAGGTACGGAATACCCCAGGAGTAGGAATAGCGTGGAATTCTGCATGTGCATTCCTTACCCACACGCGAACATATGGATGGATTAATCAACGTTATAGTAAACAGAGATAATTTGAATGATGCTTTTGAGAAAGTGCGTAAAAACAAAGGTGCAGCCGGTGTCGATGCGAAAGATATAGAGGCAACCCGCCAATACTTAAAAGAAAATAAAGTCCAAATTATCGAAGCAATTCGAGCAGGAAAATACAAACCTCAACCAGTTAGAAGGGTGGAAATCCCAAAACCTGATGGAGGAAAACGACTTCTAGGAATCCCGACGGTTACAGACCGTGTCATTCAACAAGCAGTCGTGCAAGTATTAACCCCAATACTAGACCCAAAGTTTAGTAATTTTAGTTATGGATTTCGTCCGAACAAAAGCGCTCATCAAGCAATCGAACAAGCAAGAAACTATATTGAAGAAGGCTATACGTATGTCGTAGACATAGACCTAGAGAAATTCTTTGATAAAGTTCAACATGATAAGCTGATGTCACTTATGGCGAAATATATTTTATGTAAACCAACCTTGAAATTAATAAGAAGCTTCTTAAATGCAGGAACCATGATAGATGGAACGTTTATTTACGCAAAAGAAGGAACACCACAGGGTGGACCATTAAGTCCACTATTGAGTAATGTGATTCTTCATGAACTGGATAAAGAGCTAGAGAAACGCCAACATAAATTCGTGCGTTACGCAGATGACTGCAACATTTACGTCAAAAGCGTAAAAGCGGGAGAACGAGTTAAGGAAGGCGTCACATCATTTATCGAAAAGAAACTTCAATTAAAAGTAAATGAAGAGAAATCAGCAGTGGGAAAGCCGAGAGCACGTATATTTTTGGGTGTGAGCTTCTATAAATACAGAGGTGAAATCAAGGTATACGTGCCAAAGAAATCAAAGAAGCGTTTCGAAGAAAAGCTGAAGTACATTACGAACCGTAATTACTCAATTGATATGGAATCGCGCATTCAGAAAATTAACTACTTAATTCAAGGATGGGGAAACTATTTCAAAGTTGCCGACATACAGTCTTACGCTAACAAAATAGATAGCCATATTCGAAGAAGATTAAGGGCATGTCGATGGAAAGAATGGAAAAGAACCATCTCAAAATATAGAAACCTCAAAAGATTAGGAATCAGCCATAACGATGCCTATAAAATGGCCAATACCCGCAAAGGGTACTGGCGCTCCTCGAACAATCCAATCGTCAATCGAGCATTAAACAATAAATATTGGTTAAAACTCAAGTTGAAGAACCTCGCTACAATCATAAATCCAACATAAAACTTTTGAACCGCCGTATACGGAACCGTACGTACGGTGGTGTGAGAGGTCGACTAGCCAATTAATGGCTAGTCTCCTACTCGATTGTTAAATTTCACATACTTCACTTGAATTAGGGTAATGAATTACTATTTATTACTTGAAGTTGAGGTGAGGAAAGTGAAGAGCTGGCAGTTATTAACTTTAATTATTATTGTGATAAGCTTTGCAGCAGTACTTTTATTTCCGCGAGTTTTAAATACAACCGCTTTGCGTTGAATTAGATACTTCTCATTCAGCGCTTGAAAATTACATTGTCTATTTAGAAACGCAACGTGAACGTTGTTACAATCATATTATATTACTTGGTACACAAAACGAACGGCAATTACAGCTATTAAAAATTGAATTACACGACTATTTAAATGCTCTGATAAACATACAAAGTACCATTAAATATGACAATTTAATAGATAGTGAATTAAATAAATCAATAGAACTAGACCGAAATTTTATTGAACAAACAATCGATGCAATTGAGACTAAAGACGAACAACTTTTAGTTAATATATCAGAAATATACTATGAATTATTAGAATATCAAAGATTACTTAGACTAGAGATAGCAGGTAATTTTTCCTATTAAGATATTACTGTTTAGTTAATTCAGACTTTTCCAATAAAATATTCTCTATGTGTTTAATATTTATCTAAACAAAATTCTAAAATTTGTATATACTTATATGTATGGGGAGGAGGATTTGCGTGGTTATTTTTGAAAATCGATTTTTTGAAATCACAGAAAGTAATGAAAAAGTCTTTATCAAAACGAAAGAACCCGGTTTTATGTTAAGAGATTTTGATACAATTGTGCGCCTTAATCCTCGCATTAAATTAACCAATTTTGCTGTATTAAAAAAAGTTTTAACAGAGGTTTCTGCTACTCCAGTCGAAATAGGTACATGGTTACCGACTGTGACATTAGAAATATCACGGGATAAAATGTCAGCTTCTTTATTCGTTTATGAAACACAAGAAAATGTCCGTTCTAATCAACAAAAATTCCAAGATGATGTTATGAAATTGTTAAGAGAGCATAATATTAAACATGGATTTTTAGACATAAAAGTGGAATCTATTGTAAGCGGTAAGGCCATTTTAATCGCACAGGGTACACCACCTGTTAAAGGTGACGATGCAAAAGTAAGCTATTTGCAAATTCCTGAACGAAAACCTGTCATTCGCGAAGATGGAAAAGCAGATTACTATGATATGAACTTCATTTATGAAATTGAAGAGGGCGCATGGCTAGGCGAAAAAATTCATGCACAGCCAGGTATTCCAGGAACAAATATTCATAATGAGCCAGTAGCAGCACAAAGTGGTCGCGATATGCCATTAAAATATGACCGAAAATCAGCTTATGAAGTTGAAGAAGATGGTAAAACAATCATTCGATCTAAAATTAGCGGAGTATTTGAAGATCATAAAGGCATGGTAGGCGTAAATTATCATTTACCGATTAACGGTGATGTTGGTGTTGAAACAGGGAACATAGATTTTAATGGTTCTTTATCTATTCGTGGTACGGTCCATGCAGGATTTACTGTTATTGCAAAAGGAGATATTTCAATTGAAGGGCCAGAGGGTGTTTCTGGAGCGAAATTGATTAAATCTATTGATGGCGATATCTTTATTCGCGGAGGCATTTTCGGATTAGGTCAAACGCGTGTTGAAGCGGGAGGCAATATTTTCGTTAAGCACGTGAACGAAGCGAACTTAATCGCAGGTAGTGACGTTAATATTGGGTTCTATGCTTTAGGATCTAATATTCGAGGACATTCGATTCTGGTGGATGAACGAAAGGGTAAAATTATCGGGGGTACAGCTATTGCAAAAAGTACCATTGTAACAGCCGTTTCAGGAAACCGTTTAGAACGTCGTACAGAGTTAATTATTAATAGCGTCAATAAGGCAGAGGGGCTGGAATTAATTCAGTCGAAAGCTACTCTACTAAAATCAATGCAAGAAGATATTTTGCAATTAGAATCACAAGTGAACCGCGTATTGCCGGTAGTAAATAATTTAACGAAACCACAAGTAGCTGCATTTGAACAAACAAAACAAAAATTATTTTCTAATAAAGAATCAGCTGCTAATTTAGATCGTGAAATTAAACAATTAATGAACGATTTACGAAGTGTCGGTAAAGAAGAAATACAGGTTACAAGAGACGCTTTTCCAGGTACATATATCCAAATCGGTAAAAAATCTACCATCCTATCGAATATGACAAATGGTCGATTCTTATTAGAGTTTGGAGAGCTGAATGTCTAATGAATAAAATTCCAATTTTTGCACATCGTGGTGCAACAAGCTATGCAGTAGAAAATACAATGAAAGCGTTTCAAAAAGCCAAGAGTCTGGGTGTAGACGGAATCGAGTTGGATCTTCAACTTTCAAAGGATGCCGTATTCATCGTTTTTCATGATTTAGATTTGTTACGATTAACGGGCGTTCGGAAATTAGTATCGAATTGTACCTTTGATGAGTTAATGAGTTTTAATCTTGGCACGAAATTTAAACGACGTTTTTCTCGTCATCGAATGATGGCATTTCAAGATATTGTGAAATGGGCAAACGAAGAAAATATGGCATTGAATATCGAATTAAAAGAATCGATTTTAAACAATGAGGACGTACTTCGAGAAGTTTTGCAATCGTTAGAGCTTCCTGAAAATAGTCACTTTTCATCGTTTTATGAACCGCTATTAAAAGTGGTGAAAGAAACACGTCCACAATATGAAACGGCATTGATTATCACTAAAAAATTCGATTGGCAAACAATACATGGTCGCACAACGTATGATGTGATTCACGCAAACAAAAAGTATTATAAACCACAATACTTAAAATATTGCGATGAAGCAAAAATTGGAATTCGTTTTTATGGAATTGAGGGAAAGGAATCGTATTTAGCGAATCCTCATCCAGCCGTTATCGGTTGGATTACTGATTATCCAGAGAAAGTACGGAAAGCACAGCTGAAGTAAACTAAAAATCCACTAGGTTCGATTGGACCTAGTGGATTTTTTAGTATGAAGTTTCAATTATTTCGTCACTTTTTTCTGCCATTTATCTGCAACTTTTCCCTTTTTACGATCGCGGTGCAATAGGAAACCTGCGAAGAAGAAGAAGGCAACGACGAAGAAAATAGCCCCAACGATGAATTGTAACCAAATCCATGGAAACGGTGCAATGAGAATACCGAAAAGTGTATCACGCATAAATTTAATACCAGCAGCCATCATGATTGCTGGAATAACTAAAATTATAAACGCTAGCATACGAGCCATATCTAAACCTCCTAACAATACAATTAATTTTACAATGGCTCGAGGGAAAGTCAAGAAGACACCAGTTTTTCCAAAAAGAAACAAAGGAAATGTGACGAAGAAACGTCCAGTTATTTTTCTAATATAATATTAAATGGTAATTTTTATTAAGAATTTTAGGGAGATTTAACTAAAAATATTCTCTTAAATTATCGGAATTTTCTAACTTAAAGAGATTTAGCGATTTATAGTTGCGCGAATGAAATTTTGAAAGTATTGTAAATTTAAGAAGCGAAAATTATTCGTTTTTAAATATCTGATAGACACTTTTGACAATAATTCATTTTAAACGAGAAGGTAAGCGCTTTCTTGATAAAAGGAGAAGAGTATTATGGAAATTTTTAAGTACATGCAAAAATATGATTTTGAGCAGGTAGTGTTTTGCCAAGATGAGGCATCTGGGTTAAAAGCGGTCATTGCAATTCATGATACAACATTAGGTCCGGCTCTAGGAGGTTCACGTATGTGGACTTACGCCTCTGAAGAAGCAGCAATTGAAGATGCATTGCGACTTGCTCGTGGGATGACATACAAAAATGCAGCGGCAGGATTAAATCTTGGCGGTGGTAAAACAGTTATTATTGGAGATCCGTTTAAAGATAAAAATGAAGAAATGTTCCGCGCATTAGGACGATTTATTCAAGGATTAAACGGTCGTTACATAACAGCAGAAGATGTTGGAACAACTGTAGCAGACATGGATTTAATTCATGAAGAAACAAATTATGTGACTGGGATTTCACCAGCATTCGGTAGCTCAGGCAATCCATCACCTGTTACTGCATACGGCGTATTTTTAGGAATGAAAGCTGCAGCTAAAGAAGCATTTGGTGATGACTCATTAACTGGGAAAACGGTTTCTGTGCAAGGATTAGGAAATGTTGCATACACTTTATGTGAGTATTTACATAAAGAAGGGGCTAAATTAGTCGTAACAGATATTAACCAATTAGCAATTGACCGCGTTGTAAATGATTTTGGCGCGACAGCAGTAACACCAGATGCTATTTATGAGCAAGATGTCGATATTTTCTCACCATGTGCTTTAGGTGCGATTATTAATGACACGACGATTCCAAAATTAAAAGCAAAGGTTATCGCTGGTTCAGCTAATAACCAATTGGCAGAATCTCGTCACGGTAAAGTTTTACATGAAATGGGCATTGTTTATGCACCAGATTATGTTATCAATGCAGGTGGCGTTATTAACGTTGCTGATGAATTATATGGCTACAATCGTGACCGCGCGATGAAACGTGTTGGAACGATTTATACAAGTCTAGAGAAAATTTTCGCCATTTCAAGAGAACAAGATATTCCAACATACTTAGCAGCGAATCATTTAGCGGAAGAACGTATCGCACGCGTTGCTAAATCACGTAGCCAATTTTTACAAAATGAAAAAAGTATTTTAAACGGTCGTTAATTTTTACAAATCGATATATTCGAATAAAGGGGTGTCGGATATGGCAAGAGAATATGATGTCGTCATTTTAGGCGGAGGGACAGGCGGCTATGTAGCAGCGATTCGTGCCTCACAACTTGGCTTGAAAACAGCCATCGTTGAAAAAAACAAACTTGGAGGCACATGCTTACATGCGGGATGTATTCCGACAAAGGCATTACTAAGAAGTGCAGAAGTATTTGTTCAATCTAAACGAGCTGAAGAATTTGGAATTGAGCTAAATGATGTAACAGTAAATTTCACAAAAATCCAAGCGCGTAAACAATCGGTTGTTGAACAGCTCTATAAAGGGGTTCAACACTTAATGAAAAAAGGGGAAATCGATGTTTATGACGGTTATGGTCGCATTCTAGGTCCATCCATTTTCTCACCACTGCCGGGTACGATTTCTGTTGAAATGAATGATGGCACGGAAAATGAAATGCTGATTCCGAAAAACGTCATCATCGCAACCGGCTCGAGACCGCGCAAATTAGAAGGATTAACAGTTGATGGGGAAAAAGTATTTACTTCGGATGAGTTTCTAACAATCGAAAAACTGCCAAAGTCGGTCATCATTATTGGCGGTGGGGTAATCGGAATCGAATGGGCTTCTATGCTTAGTGATTTTGAAGTTGATGTAACGATTTTAGAGCTTGGAGATCGCATTTTACCGACAGAAGATGAAGCTATTTCAACTGAAATGTTAAAAATTTTAAAGAAACGTGGCATCAATATTCATACAAATGTGTCGTTTGATGCGGACCAGATTACAACAGCTGATCAGGTAACAGTCACGCTTAAAGATGGAAATACAGTAACGGCCGAAGCGCTATTACTTTCGATTGGACGTCAAGCAAACGTTGAAAATATCGGTATTGAAAACACGGATATTGTCCTTGAAAAAGGCTTTATCGACGTAAATGAGCAGTTCCAAACGAAGGAAAGTCATATTTATGCGATTGGTGATGTGATCGGTGGCATGCAACTTGCACATGTTGCCTCTCATGAAGGGATTCTAGCTGTGGAACATATTGCAGGAGAAACAGCAATGCCGATTCATTATGCGAATATCGCGCGCGGTGTCTATAGTAATCCAGAAATTGCGAGTGTTGGTTTAACAGAAACACAAGCAACCAGTCAAGGCTATAAAGTGAAAGTCGCAACATTCCCATTTAAAGCAATCGGTAAAGCGATGGTTTATGGGGACACTGAAGGATTTGTAAAAGTGATTGCCGATGAAGATTCGAATGATGTGATAGGGGTGCATTTAATCGGTCCGCATGCAACGGATTTAATATCAGAAGCAGCACTTGGTTTATTTTTAAATGCGTCATCATGGGAAGTTGGACAAATGGTTCATCTACACCCTTCATTAAGTGAAGTGATGGGTGAAGCAGCGTTAGCTATTGAAGGAAAAGCAATTCATTATTAAGAACAAAAGCGTTAATAAGCCCGTTTAGCCACGACTTGCTTTCGAGGGTTCGAAAAGCTTGAGGGGCTGGGGTTTTTCCTAGACGTGAAGTACGCTTTATTTCAAAAGTTATCCACAGTACGAGAAATTTCTAATTGCGTTAACAAAACAAAATACACCCGGTGAGCATATGCGCACCGGGTGTCACTCTAAGCAGATTGGGGTTGGTTATATGAGTGAAAACCAATTAACACATGATCAATTAGGACTAACAAATGAAGAAGTATTAAAAATGTATGAAACGATGTTAATGGCACGTCGTATTGATGAACGTATGTGGTTACTGAATCGTGCTGGGAAAATTCCGTTCGTTATTTCTTGTCAAGGTCAAGAAGCAGCACAAGTTGGCGCGGCCTTTGCGCTAGATCACACGAAAGATTATATTGCACCGTATTATCGTGATATGGGTGTTGTACTACATTTTGGGATGACGGCACAAGATTTAATGTTATCTGCATTTGCGAAAGCAGAAGATCCAAACTCGGGTGGCCGCCAAATGCCAGGTCACTTCGGACAAAAGAAAAATCGTATTATAACAGGTTCATCTCCAGTAACGACACAAGTTCCACATGCAGTGGGTGTTGCGTTAGCAGGGAAAATGCAGCAAAAGGATTTCATTACCTTTGTCACACTTGGTGAAGGTTCTTCAAACCAAGGGGATTTCCATGAAGGGGCGAACTTTGCAGGCGTTCATAAATTACCTGTCATCATTATGGTAGAAAACAATCAATATGCGATTTCTGTTCCAGTGGAGCGTCAATTAGGCTGTGCAAAAGTGTCAGACCGCGCGATTGGCTATGGTATGCCAGGTGTCACTGTGGATGGTAAAAATCCACTTGAAGTTTATAAAGTAGTTAAAGAAGCAGCTGACCGTGCTCGACGCGGGGAAGGTCCATCTTTAATTGAAACTGTAACTTTCCGATTAACGGCGCATTCATCTGATGATGACGATCGCCAATATCGTACAGCAGAGGATATCGCAGAAGGTAAAGCGAAAGATCCACTTGTATTATTTGAAGCCTATTTAAAAGAACAAGGAATTTTAGATGAGTCACTAATCAAAACGATGAATGAAACGATCATGAAAATCGTGAACGAAGCAACAGAATACGCAGAAGCAGCAGCCTATGCAGCACCTGAAGACGCACTGAAATATGTCTATGCGGAAGGAGAAGATGCGTAATGCCAGTAATTTCTTATATTGATGCGATCAATTTAGCAATGAAAGAAGAAATGGAACGTGATGAAAGCGTCTTTATTTTAGGCGAAGACGTTGGACGTAAAGGTGGCGTATTCAAAGCGACGAATGGCCTTTATGAGCAGTTCGGGGAAGCGCGTGTCTTAGATACTCCTTTAGCTGAAAGTGCGATTGCCGGTGTAGCAATAGGGGCTGCGATGTATGGCATGCGTCCAATTGCTGAAATGCAATTTGCTGATTTCATAATGCCAGCAGTGAACCAAATCGTCTCAGAAGCTGCAAAAATTCGCTACCGCACAAATAATGATTGGAGCTGTCCGCTTGTAGTTCGTGCTCCATTTGGCGGTGGGATTCATGGTGCACTGTATCATTCACAATCAGTGGAAGCTCTTTTTGCAGGAACACCAGGTTTAAAAATCGTTATCCCATCAACACCGTATGATGCGAAGGGCTTATTAAAAGCAGCTATTCGTGACCCAGACCCTGTGTTGTTTTTCGAGCATAAGCGTGCCTATCGTTTAATTAAAGGTGAAGTACCGACGGAAGATTACACATTGCCAATCGGAAAAGCTGATGTAAAACGTGAGGGCGACGATATAACCGTTATTACGTATGGCTTAGCTGTACATTTTGCGTTGCAAGCAGCAGAGCGACTTGCTAAAGATGGCATCCAGACACATATTTTAGATTTGCGTACAGTGTATCCATTAGATCAAGAAGCAATTATTGAAGCAACGAAAAAGACAGGGAAAGTACTGCTTATTACTGAGGACAACAAAGAAGGTAGCATACTAAGTGAAGTGGCTGCAATTATTGCAGAACATTGCTTATTTGATTTAGATGCGCCGATTAAACGCTTAGCAGGACCAGATGTTCCAGCGATGCCATATGCGCCAACGATGGAAAAGTTTTTTATAATCAATCCCGATAAAGTAGAGCGTGCGATTCGTGAATTAGCGGCGTTTTAAGTGAATGTACTAATGAGATCGAAATACACAACTACGAAAAGCATTCTTAGCAAACACATAATGGAATGTTGATGTAATTATGGCAAAGCATAATTACGATATAGGAGGATTTGAAAATGACAATTCAAAATATTTTAATGCCGCAGCTTGGAGAAAGCGTGACGGAAGGTAAAATTGATCACTGGCTCGTAAAAGTGGGCGATAAGGTCAATAAATATGATCCATTAGCAGAAGTAACAACAGATAAAGTAAATGCTGAAATTCCTTCTTCGTTTACAGGTGTGATTTCAGAACTTATTGCTACTGAAGGCGAAACTTTACCTGTTGGCGCGGTCGTATGTACGATCGAGATTGAAGGAGCAGAGATGCCACCTGCACCAGCGCCAAAAAGTTCAAATGTTAGCTCGGCCATTTTAAATGCGGGCATACAGAAAAAAGAGCCAGAAGCAAAAGCTGCACCCGTAGAAAAACCAGCTCGTCCAGAACGAAAAGGTGGTCGCTACTCACCAGCAGTTCTCATGCTTGCAAACGAGAACGATGTCGACTTATCTCAAATTGTCGGTACAGGAATGGATAATCGCATTACACGTAAAGATGTAGAAGCTTATATTGCTGCAGGGAAACCGACGAGTCAAGCGATTTCACATGACGAACAGCCGATTCCAGTACTGGAAGATTCGCCAATTAAAGAAGCAGCTGAACAAAAGCCACATACAAAACAAGCTCAAGAGCAAGTGGTAACAGCAAATGGGGATATCGAAATTCCAGTGACACAAGTCCGCAAAGCGATTGCCAAAAATATGCTTCGTAGTACACATGAAATTCCACATGCATGGATGATGATGGAAGTGGATGTGACTGAACTTGTTGAATATCGTGACGGGATTAAAAATGAATTCAAACAAAAAGAAGGATTCAATTTAACGTATTTCGCATTCTTCCTAAAAGCAGTTGCGCAAGCGTTAAAAGAATTCCCGATGATTAATTCAGTATGGGCGGACGATAAAATTATTCAAAAGAAAGATATTAACTTATCGATTGCCGTCGCAACAGAAGACGCGTTATTCGTCCCTGTTATAAAAAATGTCGATGAAAAATCGATTAAAGGTATTGGCAAGGAAATTCACGAATTATCGACGATTGTACGCAATGGGAAATTAAAATTAGACCATATGCAGGGTGGTACGTTTACGGTTAATAACACAGGATCATTTGGTTCTGTGCAGTCGATGGGCATCATCAATTATCCGCAAGCAGCGATTCTGCAAGTGGAAAGTATTGTAAAACGACCTGTAATAGTACAGGGCAATATGATCGCGCCACGTCATATGGTGAATTTATGTCTGTCATTAGATCATAGAATTTTAGATGGACTAATTTGCGGGAAATTCCTATCTAGAGTAAAGGAAATTCTCGAAAATGTAGATAAACAGAAGATGTCAGTCTACTGAAAGTGTGCCGAAAGCCTGTAAATAAAGGCTTTCGGTGTTTTTTTTGCTTTATTGTCTGAACATTCTCGTGTAAAATGTAGTACAGAAATATAACAAGGGGGGAAGCTAGTTAGCGTCCATATGTCAACTACTATGAAAGAGATTGAATTTCAATCTGTGAGCTACGATCAGTGGCAACAAGAAGCAGTTAAAGCTTTAAAAGGGAAGCCGTTTGAATCGTTATTTACAAAAACTATTGAAAATATCACATTACAACCACTTTATACGCAAGACAGTTTGATTGAAAAGTTAGGGGACCAATTAGAAAGTCAAGTTTCCACAATTCGTTCTTTAACAAAATCATCTGGTTTTGATGTAGCCCAGCAAATTGTTGGAACTGATGAGGCAAGCTTTTTTGCAAACATAGATGAAAGCCTAGCACGTGGTAATCAGATGATTACGATCAACAGCCCAGCAAGTTTTGAATGGACAGAACAAGTATTAGGACAATTAGTTCCTTACTTATCAGAAAATTCATTCAAAATTACAATTCAATCTAGTGAAGACGTGTTATTAAGCGTTTTCGATAAAATCGATGAAACTCAACGTGAAAATGTGAACGGTTACATCGTTGCACCAGTTGCAGTGGAGCTACCAGCATATCCGAACGTGCGTACATTCGCAGCAAATACCATTACCCATCACAATAATGGCGCCAATGTTGTACAAGAGTTAGCGATTGCGTTAGCACAGGCTTCTCAAATGGCTACTGAAGCGGACGACTTTAAAGCGTTTGAAGAGAAATTCTTTGTACAATTTGCAGTCGATACACAATTCTTCCTAGAAATTGCGAAAATTCGTGCCTTTAAAGTGTTATGGAAAGCATTTGCTTCAGCTTTCGGCAATGAAGCAAGTGCTGTCCCAGTAGTAGTCGAAACATCTGTACGTAGCTTCTCTAAATACGATGTGTACGTAAACTTACTACGTGCAGGTAACGAAGCATTCTCAGCAGCAATCGGTGGTGCAGATGTCATTACTGTACATCCACATGACTGCTTAACGGCGATCTCTGAGCAATCTGTACGTATCGCACGTAATGTATCCCTTGTTACAAAAGAAGAATCGCTCGTATTAAATGTCCTTGATCCATCAGGTGGTTCTTACTTTATCGAATCACTCACAGCGGATTATGTAAAAGAAGCATGGGCATTATTCCTTGAAATCGAAAAAGCTGGCGGATTATCTGCTTACGGCATCGATTCAAAAATTGAAGAAGTTTACGCAACTCGCATCGGACAAGTGGAAACACGTAAGCATTCATTAATCGGTACGAACATTTATGCAAATCCAACAGATGAAATTTCTACTGATGAAAACGCGCAATTTGCCGCAGTAAAACGTATTGCGATTCCGTTTGAAGATTTACGCGAAAACTTTGCACAAACAGGATTGAAATCAGCAATCCTGACATTCGGTCAATTGAAAAATTACAAACCACGTGCAGACTTTGTTCAAGGTTTCTTTGCTACAGCAGGTGTCGTTGCACACCAAACAGAAGGCTTCCAAACAATTGAAGAAGCAAAAGCATGGTTAGATACAGCAGCGTACGATTATGTAGTCGTAGCGGCAACAGATGACGATACAAAAGCGTTAATCCCAGCATTATTAGAAGGTAAAAAAGCTTCAATCGTACTTGATGCAGCAGGAAAATATAAAGAAGAGCAAGATGCTTGGCTTGAAGCAGGCTTAAATGGCTTTATTTTTGCAGGACAAAACATCGTTACAAAACTAAATGATGTCGTGATGAGCGTGAAGGGGGTACAACAATGAGTAAAGCAAATTTTGAATCCGTAGTGATTGAAGATGTGTTAGCGAAAGAGCAACTAACTTCTACAGGCTCATTTATGACAAATGAAGGCATTGAAGTAAAATCTGTATACA
Source organism: Lysinibacillus sp. 2017 (assembly GCF_003073375.1). Classification (NCBI taxonomy): domain Bacteria; kingdom Bacillati; phylum Bacillota; class Bacilli; order Caryophanales; family Bacillaceae; genus Lysinibacillus; species Lysinibacillus sp. 2017. The sequence goes on along the minus strand of NZ_CP029002.1, from coordinate 2,263,360 downwards.
ATGCAGAGGATATTCAAGATGCAAAACATACAAAAGACGTTGCAGGTATTGCACCGAATACACGTGGTCCTTACCCAACAATGTACGTCGCACGTCCTTGGACTGTCCGTCAATATGCAGGTTTCTCAACAGCAGAAGAATCAAATGCCTTTTACCGTCGTAACTTAGCGATGGGGCAAAAAGGATTATCTGTTGCATTCGACTTAGCAACACACCGTGGCTATGACTCGGATCACCCACGTGTAACGGGCGACGTTGGTAAAGCAGGTGTAGCGATTGACTCTGTTGAAGATGCTAAAATTTTATTTGCAGGGATTCCATTAGATCAAATGTCGGTATCGATGACGATGAACGGCGCGGTACTTCCAATTTTAGCGTTCTACATCGTTGCTGCAGAAGAACAAGGGGTAACACCTGATAAGCTTGCTGGTACCATCCAAAATGACATTCTAAAAGAATATATGGTGCGTAACACTTATATTTATCCACCAGCAATGTCGATGAAAATTATCGCGGATATTTTTGAATATACGGCGAAATTTATGCCAAAATTCAACTCGATTTCAATTTCTGGTTATCATATTCAAGAAGCGGGTGCGACGAATGATATCGAGTTAGCTTATACATTAGCAGACGGACTTGAATATGTACGTACGGGCTTAAAAGCAGGAATTGATATTGATGCCTTTGCACCGCGTTTATCATTCTTCTGGGCAATCGGTATGAACTACTACATGGAAGTAGCAAAAATGCGTGCAGCTCGCCGTATTTGGGCTCAGATGATGTCGACATTTAATCCAAAGAACCCAAAAACATTAGCGTTACGTACACACTCTCAAACTTCTGGATGGAGTTTAACAGAGCAAGATCCATTCAATAACGTGACACGTACATTAATCGAAGCAAACGCAGCAGCAATGGGTCATACGCAATCACTTCACACGAATGCACTTGATGAAGCAATTGCATTACCAACAGATTTCTCTGCACGTATTGCACGTAATACCCAGTTGTTCTTACAAGAAGAAACAGGTATGACGAAAGTAATCGATCCATGGGGCGGTTCTTATTATGTTGAGAAATTAACAGAAGAGCTAACAGAAAAAGCATGGGCATTAATTGAAGAAATTGAGGAACTTGGCGGTATGGCGAAAGCAATCGAAACAGGTCTTCCGAAAATGAAAGTCGAAGAAGCAGCAGCAAAACGCCAAGCAAAAATCGACTCAAAATCAGAAACAATTGTCGGGGTCAACAAATACCGTTTAGCGGAAGAAGATCCAATCGACATTTTAGATATCGACAATGCGATTGTTCGCGTTGGACAAATCGAGCGCTTAGAAAAAATGAAAGCAACTCGTGATAATGAAGAAGTACAAAAACATTTAGCCCGCTTAACAAAAGCAGCGGAAGATGGATCAGAAAACTTACTAGCTATCGCAGTAGATGCAGCGAGAGCACGTGCATCTCTTGGTGAAATTTCTGATGCAATTGAAGCAGTATCTGGTCGTCATAAAGCGGTTATTCGCTCTATTTCTGGTGTATACTCTGCCAATTACTCGGATACAGAAGTAATTAAAGAAGTGAAGCAAATGACGGCAGATTTCCAAGAAGCAGAAGGTCGTCGTCCACGTATTTTAATTGCGAAAATGGGTCAAGATGGTCATGATCGTGGGGCGAAAGTTGTTGCGACAGGCTATGCGGATTTAGGCTTTGACGTTGATATTTCGCCATTATTCATGACGCCAGAAGAGACAGCACAAATGGCCAATGAAAATGATGTGCATGTTATAGGTGTTTCAAGCTTAGCTGCAGGACATAAAACATTAGTACCAGAATTATTAGCTGAACTGAAAAAATTAGGTCGTGAAGATATTATCGTAATCGTTGGTGGTGTTATTCCAGCGCAGGATTATGATTTCTTGTATGAAGCAGGTGCGGTGGCCATCTTTGGTCCTGGTACAGTGATTCCAGTTGCAGCGATTCGCATAATCGAAGAAATTTACAAAGCTCTAGGCTACGAGGAAGTGGCGGAGTAATGACAAAAGAGCATCAAGACCGTAGTGCTTTGTTTGTCATGGATGGTGTGAAGGGTGGTCATGATGGAATGAGCTATTCAAACCCAAAGAAATTCAGAAAAAAAAAGCAGGAAACTCTTGATATAAAGAAATTAGCTGAAGAAGTGCGAGCAGGTGACCGTACTTCTTTGGCAAAGGCAATTACATTGATCGAAAGCTCGAACAACGCGCATAAAGAAGATGCACAAAAACTACTACAAGAACTATTACCATACACAGGAAACTGTATTCGTATCGGGATTACAGGGGTTCCAGGAGCGGGGAAAAGCTCGTTTATCGAAGCTTTTGGAACAATGCTCTGTAAAATGGGGAAACGCGTTGCAGTGCTAGCCATTGATCCGAGCTCGTCGTTATCAGGCGGTAGTATTCTGGGTGACAAAACGCGGATGGAAGAGCTTGTGCGTCAAGAAAATGCCTTCGTTCGACCGTCTCCAAGTGCAGGTACATTAGGCGGGGTGCATAAAAAATCGCGTGAAACGATGCTTCTTTGTGAAGCGGCAGGCTATGATGTCTTACTCATTGAAACAGTGGGTGTTGGTCAAAGTGAGACGTATGTGCGCGGAATGGTCGATTTCTTCTTGTTACTTGTATTAACAGGTGCTGGGGATGAGCTGCAAGGCATGAAAAAGGGAATAATGGAACTTGCGGATGGGATTGTGGTACATAAAGCAGATGGTGACAATGTGCGCCCTGCAAAACGTACCATGCAAGAGTATAAGCAAATTCTTCATTTCCTGCAGCCTGCAACACCAGGTTGGATGAGTACAGCATTAACCGTTTCTTCGCTAGAAAAAACGGGATTAGAAAATGTTTGGACTATGCTAATGGAGTTTGAGCAATCGGTTAAAAGTTCAAATTACTGGGCAATTCGCCGCCGTGAGCAAACGAGAGATTGGTTCCATTCAATGATTACCGACCATTTAATTGACTCGTTTTATCAAAACGAAGAACGCAAAATGCAGGTTCGTTCGTTAGAAACTGACATACTAAAAGGAAGCCTTACAGTAACTCAAGGTGTCAACGCGTTATTTGACGAAAAAGAAACGCATGAATTGTAATCAATGGTCTTTGCACATCTCTTATATCCTTGCTATGATTAGAAGGAATATTGAAAGGGGCTAAAAGCTTATGAATATGGACTATGATTTATTTATGCAACAAGTGACAACAACTGCTCGTGCAGAAATGGAAGCGGCAGGTTATGAACAATTACGCACACCAGAAGACGTGGAAGATGCCTTTGCTCGTAAAGGTACAACTTTAGTAATGGTCAACTCAGTTTGTGGTTGTGCAGGCGGTATTGCACGTCCAGCAGCAACTCATGCTGTCTATTACGATAAACGTCCTGACCATTTAGTAACAGTATTTGCTGGGCAAGATAAAGAAGCAACAGCAGCAGCTCGTTACTACTTCGGTGAAGATCACATCCCATCATCTCCATCATTTGTTTTATTAAAAGATGGTCAAGTTGTAGCAGATGTTGGTCGCTATGAAATTGAAGGTCATGAAATCATGTCAGTTGTAACAAATTTACAAGGCAACTTCGAGGAATATTGCGAAGAAGTATAAAACCAATTTTTTAAAGTGTACGGGGTCCATCTAAAAGTTATTTTTGTAGGGGATTCCATGCACTTCCTAATGAAGGAGTATTACCGATATGAAGAAATTTTCAATCGGCTATCGTACACTTAAAACCGCGCTTGGTGCTTCTATTGCGATAGCGATTGCCCAGTATTTTGATTTGCAGTTTTTCACTGCGGCGGGCATTTTGACGATTCTTAGTATTCAATCAACGAAAAGAAAATCCGTTCATGCTGTTTATACACGTATTGTATCAAGTGTGATCGGTATGATTTATGCGTTCGTATTTTTCGAAATATTCGGTTATCATGCATTTATCCTAGGAATTGTCCTTGTGTTATTTATCCCTACGATTGTCTCACTTGGAGTCGCAGAAGGCTTTGTATCAAGTGCGGTCGTTATGATGCATATATTTTTTACTGCCAATTTTACAATGGATTTATTCATAAATGAAGTGGCTATTATGGCTATTGGTTTTGGGATGGGCTTAATCGTCAATATGTACATGCCAGACATTCAGCAAGGTCTTTTCCATCATCAAGATGAGGTCGAGGAGTTATTTAAGAAAATACTCTCTGAAATCGCAGATTATTTACGAAATGGCGATACGATGTGGGATGGTAAAGAGCTCATAGAGGCAACAAACGTGCTAAATGACGCGAAAGCACTTGCATTTAAAGACGTACAAAACCATTTATCGCGTAAAGATAATATCTTTTATATTTATTTTGATATGAGAGAGAAGCAGCTCGAAATCATCGAGCGTGTCCTACCTAAAATTACCGCATTACCAGTCATGACGGAACAAGCACCGTTAATTGCGACATTTTTAGAAGATTTAAGTGAACATGTTCACGGAGGCAACACCGCAAGTCATTTCTTAGAGAAACTAGATAAAGTAAAAGAAGAGTTCGCAAAAATGCCACTGCCAAAAGATCATGAAACCTTTTTAGCAATGGCGGCAATGTATCAGTTTATTGAAGAAATGGATGAGTATTTAGTCATCAAGCAGTCATTTAAAGGACTGTCATAAAAAAAATGGATGTAGAAACATCCATTACATGATGGCTGCTACACCCATTGCCACAGTTGAGATTAACATAATCACAACCATTGAATAAACGACGATTCTTTGGAATTTCTTGTTACTCATGACTTTCGCTCCTTCGTGGTGAACTAATATTAGTTTACCAAATCTCAAGGAATTCTCAAGTACTATTCAAATTGTAAATTCGAAATTATTAATTATTTTGATAGGGGAGTCACATTCGTGGAAAAAGTAGATCATATCGGTATTGCCGTTCGTAATTTAGAAGAAAGAATTACATACTACACAGAAACGTTAGGCTTGAAATTATTAAAAGTAGAAGAAGTAGAGTCTCAGCAAGTGCGTGTTGCCTTCATCGATGCAGGGAATGTGAAGCTTGAGCTATTAGAACCGATGAGTGAGAAAAGTACAATTCACGGCTACTTAGAAAAGCGCGGAGAAGGCATTCACCATGTGGCATTTGGCGTAACGGGGATTCGTGAACGCATGGCTGAACTTCGCGAAAAAGGTGTACGACTATTATCTGACGAGCCAGGACCTGGTGCTGGTGGCGCGGAAGTAGCATTTTTACACCCGAAAGACTCATTTGGTGTACTTTATGAATTATGCGATAAAAGCGGAAAAGGGGATCACTAATCATGACAATTACGATGGATATGTTTGATAAAATTAATGAGCTTTACGACCGCAAAGGAATCATTCAATTAGGTGGCGGTGACGCACGTATCGATAAGCAACACGAGAAAGGCAAAATGACAGCTCGTGAGCGTATTGAAATGTTATTAGATGACGGTTCATTCGTAGAAATCAATCCATTCATTTCTCACCGTACTGTCGACTTCGGTATGGAAAAATTAGAAGGCCCTGGTGATGGGGTTGTCACAGGTTTTGGTAAAATTAACGGCCGTAATATCTATTTATTCGCACAAGACTTCACAGTATTCGGTGGGGCACTTGGTGAAATGCACGCCAAAAAAATTGCAGCAGTCATGGATTTAGCAGCGAAAAACGGCACGCCATTTATCGGTATTAATGATTCAGGTGGCGCACGTATTCAAGAAGGTGTACTTTCATTAGATGGCTACGGTCACATTTTCTACCGTAACTCAATATATTCTGGTGTGATTCCGCAAATCTCAGTCATTATGGGGCCATGTGCAGGTGGAGCTGTTTATTCTCCAGCCATCACAGACTTCATTTTAATGGTTGATAAAACGTCTCAAATGTTTATCACAGGTCCAAAAGTAATTGAAACAGTAACAGGTGAAAAAATTTCTGCTGAAGGTTTAGGTGGTTCGAAGGTGCATAATGCAGTGTCTGGTAACGCGCATTTCCGTGCTGAAAATGAAGAAGCAGCGATTGCACAAATTCAGCAATTACTTTCTTACTTGCCACAAAACAACAAGGAAAAAGCACCGAAACAAGCGGCTCCAGAAGGGGATAACTACCGTTCAGAGCTTGTAGACGTTGTGCCAATCGATCAAACAAAGTCTTATGATGTGCGTAAAGTAGTAGAGCAAGTCGTGGATGAAGGTTCGTTCATGGAAGTCCAAAAAGAATTCGCGAAGAACATCGTAGTTGGTTTTGCTCGTATTGCGGGTGAATCTGTTGGGCTAGTATGTAACCAACCGAAATTCCTTGCAGGCGGACTAGATATCGATTCATCTGATAAACTAGCACGCTTTGTACGTACTTGTGACGCATTTAATGTACCAGTCATTACATTTGAAGACGTTTCTGGCTTCTTCCCAGGGGTTAAACAAGAACACGGTGGTATTATCCGTCACGGCGCGAAAATTCTTTATGCATACTCAGAAGCAACTGTACCAAAAATTACAGTCATCTTACGTAAAGCATATGGTGGTGCGTATGTAGCTTTAAACTCAAAAGCAATCGGTGCAGATCTTGTATTTGCTTGGCCAAACGCAGAAATCGCAGTTATGGGAGCAGCAGGTGCAGCAAACATTATTCACGCTGGTGAAATTGCGAAATCTGCAGACCCAGATGCGACTCGTGCAGCGAAGATTGAAGAGTACAAAGAAAAATTTGCCAACCCTTACGTAGCGGCATCTCGTGGTATGGTTGATGACGTTATTGACCCACGTGAAACACGCATTAAGTTAATTCAAGCATTAGATATGCTTTCAACAAAACACGAAGATCGTCCGTACAAAAAACACGGAAATATTCCTCTATAATTTGCAAACCAGTCACATCAAAGTGACTGGTTTTTTGCTTTTAATATTGAAGTGGATAGTATTTAATCTTCGGGCGTATAAAAAAATCCGACTTTACTATTATTGTACTGGTTGTAATTTTTTGTTATTTTCAATATATAGAACTAATCGATGAGGAGGTAAGAAATTTGAAGATACTCCACTTTGAAAAGGAAAAATATGAGCTAGACAAGACATTAGAACAAGAATTGTTAAAGAAAATCACCAAGCTCCAACTTTCTGAACAAATTGAAGAAAAATGTGATTTATTAAAACAGTTAGCTTACCTTTATTTTCATGCAGGCCAACTACATAAAACGATAACTATCGTAGAACAAATGGATTCTTTCATATTCGATCATCCATATTCGACACAGTTAAGTTTTATTTATTATATTCGATCAGAATTTGCACTTTTATATAATGATTGGACATATGTACTGGAATATTGTGAACAAGGAATTACGATTGCCCAACGATTACAACAGTTTGACTATGTCAGTCACTTTTATCGAATTTTACAGCAACTTGCGCTAAATGATGAGCGCTTTGAAGACGCCATTACCTTAGGACGTTTAGCTATATTTTTTGCAAGAAAGCAGAAAGTTCCACATCTGCACTTTATTCAACAATGTAATATTGGAACACTACAGGCTTATTTATACCTCGATCAACTTGAGCAGGCAAAAGAGCTCAAAGTAGATACAGGGGAGATTGAAGATGCCATCGTTTTAGTACTAGTTGAAATAGCAAAGTATTTAGTTGAATCCCGTAAGACAACACATAAAGAAGATAGAATCGAAAATTTACTCCAGTGTTTGATTGATGCACATCAATACAATACAGTGAAGAGCCTTATTCGATTGCTAAGGGAAAAATATTCTCATATTGAACTCGACCAACATTTACTAAACAATTATGCAAGTTTTGAAGCCGATGAACAAATGATTCAAAACTTTGAAAAGCTTGCCTATTATGATCAGTTGCGCGCAGTATTTGTGACAAATTGTGATAATGAAAAAATGGGGTATCATTCAGGAGAAAGTTATCGTAAATTATTGAACACGCAATTTGATGAAACGGATGACGAAAAATATATTTCCATTATTACCTTTATAATTCATGTAAATGAACCTGATTTATTAAATAAAAATATTAAAATAAAGTATGAGCAGTATTTAAAAATCAATCAAGTTTTTTCTGATTTGTATCCGCAAAGCTTACGGGGAAAATACTATCCAACGTCGTTTTGTGCGATGTTTATTACAGATGAGCCATTAGATATGCAAAAGATTGGTAATGATTGTCAATGTTATTTAAATCAAATGGATTCCATGTTAGAGGACAAGCAAATCCATTACTATATCCACATGGGTGGTTCTTGTAAGCAAAAGAAACTTTTACATTCGGTACATGATATATACCAAGAGGCGGAGCAAAGTTTATACTATGCACGTGTTACACATCAACCAATCGTAATCTTTGGAAAGTAGGGGATTCCATGAACAAGCAAACACTATTCATGCTCAGTTGTGAAGATCACGAGCTTTTTAAACAAGTATTAGAGCAGCATCATATGCTAATCCCGCTCATTTACGAACCGAAAGAAATGGCAAGTATTGTTTCAAAGCAATTAAAAGACATCTTTTTTGCAGTCTATAAAAATTCCGATGAGCTATTTATTTACCCAGAGCTTTCCTTTTTACATTCATTCCGCACAATTCTCATTGAAAATGTAATGAGGTGTGCAGTTGTAAAGCAATATGGCTATAAATTACATGGCAATGCGACACGTAGTTTTTGCTTTGCAATTTACTTAACAAATTTTATTGCCGATTGTTTAACAGATTATTTGGAGCAACATCCTGAATATAAAGCAGAGTTTCGCTTATTTATCTCACATGCGAATACCGATTTAGAAGGTCTTTTTAACGAGACTTTTAAAAAAATCCAAACCTATCCAAAAGAAATTATGGTCGCCAATTCAAATGTTGTGAAATATTTTACGTCATTAATGTCGTCAGAAGAACAGTTTTTTGAAAAGGGTTTAAAAGAGGCTTATCATCAATCGTCTGCACTTTGTGACCAAGTCTATTTTGATGCAAGCGCCATAAGTAATGGTTTAAAAACTGACAAAAGCCGTTCAAGCTGAGCTTTAGAATACAGTTCTTTTAGCTGTTTCAATAATTAGTTCTCCAGGTTCTCTGTTTTGCGCCTCAAATTTTTATGGTTACTATTACTTTAAATAAATCTTTACACTATTTGTTTGAGTCCGAATAAGGGGGATTAACAACGGTAAGACTTCGTATTTTATACACGTTTTTATTCATTAAAGCCGATAATGTAGCAACGTCCAAAATGCTCCTAAACGTTGCTATGACTGGATTTTAATAAACGTGCATAAAACAACGCATAAACAATGTGCATAAAGAGAGCCACAAAACGTTGAATTCACAACGTTCGTGGCTATTTGGTGTATTCCCAAACTTTGATTTGGGAACGTTTATTAAGTTTGGTTTGTATACTTTATAAATCTTTTCTACATTAAAGTTCATTTGCTTACGTCTTTTTTCGTTCTTGACTTCTTTGTAAAGTTAGCAGCAAATATCCCACTTCCTAATGCAATAAATATTGCAACCCAAGTCCAAAAACTCATAAAACCACCTCCTTTTTTCCTTCTTATTTATTAAATAAGAAGGAAAAAGAAAATCCCCTATTCAAAATAATAAATGGGGATTTAGTTACCTAACTTTCATTTGGGAACGTTATTTAGAATAGCCATTCAAATATTATTGCAATTAAATACAAGGGTACGGCGACTAAAATAAAACCCGCAATGAAGTAGGATATTAACTTTAATATATCAAATATTGCACCAGCAAAATCATCAATGAATTTTAACATTTAACCACTCCAATTATTAGGTGTTTATTTTATCATATACTAATTTGTATAATTTAACCATTTTAGATTAATACGAAAAACGCTACCACAGCGGTGTTTGGGAACATTCCTTGCTTAACGTTGTAAATCCGTTTTTTCTGACGGGACCCCGTTTAGCGTTGTAAATTCCTAACATTCTTCAATAATCATTTAACACTAAATATAACTGTAAATGTACTTCCTGCACCTGGCTGACTTTCGACCGTAATCTGGCCATCGCAAAGCTTCACTAATCGTTTGACTAATGCGAGCCCAATACCATACCCTTGCGCGTTGTGAGAAGCATCACCTTGATAAAACTTTTCAAAAATACGTTGTGTAGCTTCTTCACTCATCCCAATGCCCTCATCCTTGACCAAAAACGTGATTCCGTTATCCGCTTGCACAAGCTTCACGGTAATCGTGCCGTTTTGTTCACTAAATTTAATCGCATTGTCTATAAGGTTCAGCCAAATATGCGCCATTAAGTCCGCGTTACCGTGATATAAAACCGGTTCGAGGTCGACGTCCAAATCGAGTTGCTTTGCAGCCCATTTCGGTTCCAGTAACACGAGGATTCTTCTGATCTGTTCATCTAATTGAAACAAGGCCTTTTCTGGGATGATATCCAGATGCTCGTACTTTGATAGGGTCAGTAAGTTGGTGGATAAACCCGCTAATCGGTCCGATTCTAGGAGAATAATATTTAGATATTCTTCTCGTTCCTCCTGCGTTAGCTGTTGATTTTTTAAGAGCTTCGCAAAGCCTCGGATCGAAACAAGAGGCGTTTTTAATTCATGCGAAAAATTATTAATAAAGTCACTTCTGAGCGTTTCAATATTTTCTAGTTCATGGGTCATTTTATTAAAGCTCGTGGAAAGTTCCTCCAGCTCGACAATGCCTTTTACATTGATTTTCGTCGTGAAATCACCACCTGCTACTTGGTGGGTCGCATCGATGACTTGGCGCAGTGGATTCAACGCTTTTTTGCTAAAAAAGATTGTTAAGGTTGTGCCGAGTACGATACAAAAGAACGAGAATGCACCCAGGTGGTATTGCGACACGTATGGTAACAGAAAACAAAGACATTACACAAGAAACAGTTCGTCAAATCGAAGCAGCTCTTCCGTTACGCCGTTTAGGTACAGCAGATGAAGTAGCTCATTTAGTTGTATTTTTAGCAAGTGATGAAGCAGCCTATATTACAGGTGCTGAGCATATTGTGGATGGCGGGCAGTGGATTCAATAAATTTTATTTTCGAAGAGCATTTCCTCCAGTAAAAGGGAAGTGCTTTTTTTAAACTAAGATGCATTTAATTATTATGTTTTTGGAGGTACAAAATGAAATTTGGAATTATTGGAGCAGGGCCAATCGGTCAAAGCATTGCTAAGAAATTAGTAAATAGCGGACACGAGGTAAAAGTAGCAGATGTACGAGGAATGCAACGTTTAGTAGGGAAAACAATCGTTGGGACAGCTGTTAGCCCAGAAGAGGTTGTTCAGAATATTGAGGTGTTAATCATCTCTGTCCCACTACATGCGATTCCGACGATTCAGCCTCTCTTAGAGCAGGTGGGAGATAAAGTAATTGTTGTGGATACATCGAATTATTATCCATTTAGAGATAAACAAATCGAAGAAATTGATCAAGGGATGGTTGAAAGTGTATGGGTTACAGAACAGCTTGGGCGACCCGTGATTAAAGCGTTCAGCAACCTACTAGCCTTTACATTAGAGAATAAAGGGACAACGGCGGGAACAACGGGGCGTATTGCGATGGCTGTTGCAGGGGATGATGAAGGGCATAAACAAATCATCATGGATATTGTAAACGAATGCGATTTTGATGCTGTCGATGCAGGCTCTATTACTGAATCTTGGAATATGCAACCGGGTACGCCGGCGTATTGCACAGAGCTAACGAAAGAACAACTAGTGCTAGCCTTAAAAAAAGCTGACAAACAGCACGCACCTCGATTACGTGATGAGATTATGTCGCAGTTTTCATTTGATTTCACACATGAAGATATTGTTGCACTGAACCGAAAAGTTTTTGGGGCGTAAAGGTAACCCCCTCGTTTGGTAACATTTCATGCCATTCAGAACAAGTGGATCGAACAGTCCTCTTTAAAATAATTTCTCACAGCGTCTCAGAGCGTTATTTTTTATAAAAACAGCGATAAACACTGTGAAATCAGTGTTTGCCGCTGTTTGAAATGCTACCTAACTTTGAATTTGGGAACGTTATTTGAATTTATTTTGTATACAGTATTAGTTGTTGTTACATTGGGATCCCTGTTAGTGCAATAATGATAAATAGTTAATTCAATTCAATCGTAATTGGTTCGAAATCAATTCGTTTATTATCACTTTGACTATTACTTACATGGGCGAATGGGTAAAACGTAATCGATGTTGCCTCGGAATCCAGTCCATGAATTGTTGCATTCCAGGTGATATCTTCACTCGAATCCCCACCTTTTGTGTCAGATCCACCATTATATGGAACTTCATATTTATTGCCTAAATTATCAATCGCACTCAACTCAGCCTCAACATACCTCCATCTTTCATGAACAGCAGGATCGATATCTTGTAAGTAATTGATCGTTAAATTAACATCTGTTTTGATTGCATCGATTAGCTCGATCGTTACCCCCTCTTTGTTTACTTGCTCATTAATTACGATCTGTTTTCCTTCTAGCTTGTTTAAAGAAAATTCAAAATGCCAGTCACCTTTCATTACTTTTTCTCCTGAATGAATTGCTTGAGGACTCCACTCTATATTCACTTTGTCTTGTGGGTTATCACGCATGGATACCGTCATCATGCCAACATAGCCAACACCGTTCACATACTTCCCACCATAGCCTGCGTTACTTATATTCGTTGGCATATTTTCAAAAGTCGGAAATGAACCTAAATCCTCTTCAGCTCGTAAAACGTATGAAAGAGTTACCGTACTCCCATCGTAAAATGCTTGCTCAATAATTATCTCAATCCCATTGCTTTCTTCAACTAAACCAATATCTGTACTGATTTCCTCATATGCTTGATAGTAGCCTTCTTGTGAAATGAAATAGTCGAATGCCTGACCAATAATCGGAATTTGTGTAACAAAGTTAGCAAATACAGGTGAAACATAAACAGATGAAATTAGACCAATCGATAGAATTCCCACGGCAGCAGTATATTTAACCATTCGTTTAAAAGGGAATTTCCGCTGCTTCTTCTCTTGCTGAAAAGCGTCAGCCAAAATAGCGTCTAATTCTTTAGAAGGAACAGGAATTTCATTCATAGCCTCTTTAAATCGGTTTTGTTCGTTCATCTATGTACACTCCTTTCAATGCCTTTTTTATTTTCTCTAACGCTCTTTTACCATTCGATTTCACTGTGCCAATCGGTTCGCCAAGCACCTGTGCTATTTGTTCGAAAGTCAAATCCTCATAATATTTTAAAAGCAGTACCGTTTTATATTTTTCATCTAACCGATAGATCGCATCAAGCAAGTCCAACTTTTCATCAGATGTTGCGATTTCAGTAGAGAGAGTTTGCAATTTTAACTCATCAATTAAAATTACATTTTTTTGTTTATGTAATACATGAAGCGACGCATTAATACAAATTTTCATCAGCCATGTTGTGAAATACTTTGGCTCTCGTAGCTGATGAATGGACTCAATCGCCAGTAGCACCGTTTGCTGAAAAACATCTAGTGCATCCTCTTTATTTTGAACATAACTATAAGCAGTTCTATAAAGCTTATCTTTTTCTTGATTTAGCAAAAATAGTAGAGCTTCGCGATCTCCTCTTATAGCTTGCTTTGCCTTCTTTTCGTTAACCGTCATGTTTTCACCCCCTAATTATTAGAGAACCAGTCATCGAAAAAAGATGCACTTTTTTATAAGAAATTTAAAATTATAGCAGTGGAGCTAGTTGAATAAAAAATTCTCCAAAGCGATGGGGGAAGAAAAGCAGCTAAGACAAGAAGATGTCCTAGCTGCTCACCTGAATGTTCCAAAAGTTTCATTTGGAAACGTTTATTGAACTTATTATGAATATTTTATAAATTCTTTACGGCTTGAAAGTATATTCAAAAATTATTTAGAAAGCTTGCTATCTTTAAGGACAATAATCAAGTAATACGTCGCATAGTAAGCGAACATAATTAAGATTAAACCAGCTCCCCAAGAATTTCCCGCAGCGTATTCTATATTTTGCATTCCATTTGCTTGTTCCTGTAGCTTACTAAGATCCTCCAATGTGGCTAAATAATAAATACGATAAATTAATCGCATAAAGAATAAGAGTGTCACTGCACTACCAATCCAAATATTTGGTCGAAAGTACCAATCTTCTTGTCGCTTTTCAAAAGTGGTTTTTCTAAATCCGTAATAAGCTAGAGAAGCACCTATTAAAATGCCTAGAATATCAGAAATTAAATTTATAGGATGAGAAATTCCTAATTTTAATAACCACAATCCTACGATTAAGAAAATGATAGCTCTTGCTAACAATTTTCTTTGATTCATTTTTTGCCAACCAGTATTTCGACGGAATCGGCGATAAATGATAAAAAGAAACAAAATAGAAATAATGATAATTGCACTAATAGATAATTGCATAAAAACCTCTTCTTTTAGATATTAGTCTAAGAATTTTAAATGAATAACTATACTTAATAAATAATAGCATAACGGTTTATTTCCAAAGCGCGTTTGGTAAACAAAAGCAGCTAAGACAATGAATAGTCCTAGCTACTCGATTGAACGCCACCTAAGAATGATTTAGGAACTCTATTTGGATAGAGTTGTATAGCCTATACTTAGTTAAATACAACAAATAAAATGATAAACTTTTCGCTATGTGCATCTACTACAACCATTCAATTCATTTAGGGAATTAATTTTTTCCTTTTATAATCTAAAAGTATCGGTGTTATATTTAGTATTATAGAAAAAATTGTCAGTATCCATAACGACTTTTCCATAGTAGGCACAACATCCAATAAAGCTGCCCAATCTTCTACTTTTACCCAATTAGCTATTACACTATTTTCTGCACATAGCGTTAATGCTGTAAATGATAACCCCATTGCCATCGCAAACTTGTAATCTTTTCCTCTTGCATACATATAAAGATTGATAAAAGTTGATACAATTGCGATAAGACCCAATATTATCCACATAATAATACCTCCAGTAAACTTACAATTTTTAATAAAGACATAAATTGTAAACACTTCTCTAAAAATCCACTTTCAACAATGGTTTGAAGGTATTTTGATGAGTGTTGCGTTAGTAACGATACTTTTGAAATTTATTATATAGTTCTTTGGTTTGTCCATCTTTGAAAATTACAAAAGGAATACTACTATTAACAAAATAATCAAAGCCAAATTAGAATTCAAAATCTATTTTTAAACCGTCAATATCTGCATTTTTTACATATGAACGCTTTTTCTAGTTAATCCACGGCATTCGAAATATTCCAAGCTGCTTTCTGTGTTTTGGGCTCTTTCTCATAAGGATGGTCGTGCTGGGCGATAATGAAAATCGCGCCTTGCTCGATGCCGTGACCGTAATGGACAATTTCCTCTCGAGATAATTTCATATTACGTAAGCAAACTTCATAGACATTTTGTTGCATGACGACACTTAAGATTTGATCCACTAAATTTCCTGCTTGATGAATTTGGAGATCTGTATACATTTTCAACGACTGTAGTGGGAGGATGTCTTTAGCGAAAAGATGGATTTCAAACTCTGAAAAGCCGTGCCCACGAATGATATTTAATTTTTGAGTTGCTTCCTCTATTGAATAGACCAATGCAATTTCACGTCGATATTCCAACTTTCTCACATCCTTTTTATGTATTTTTACTTATTTTAATAGATTTCATTCGAATAGTGTAGTTTTTCGATAAATCAGTACCCAATTTTTCAAATTATATCCTGTATAATATGATTAAAAGAAGTTCAAATAGAACAAGTGGAGGGTGTTAGATGTTTCTAAAATCCGTCAAACTAAAAAAAGAACAAATTCAAGATTATCGACAGTATCCATTTTCAATACCGTTCGTGCGCTACATGGATGAGCTTGATTTAGATGCACCGGTGACGTTTTTCGTTGGAGAAAATGGTGCAGGAAAGTCAACTTTGCTCGAAGCCATCGCAGATCAAATTGGATTTAATCCAGCAGGTGGGAGCACGCAAAATTACAAGGCATATGATGTGGATCAGTCGGAATCGGCACTCGGTGATTATGTCAAATTATCATGGTGGCCGAAAGTAACGAATGGCTTTTTCTTGCGAGCAGAAACCTTTTATCAATTCGCATCGCATTTAGACGACACCGATATGAACGGCTATAGGGCATATGGGGGGAAGTCACTTCACCATCAATCTCACGGGGAGTCGTTTTTTTCGCTTTTTCAACATCGTTTCAATGGGCAAGCCATCTACTTATTAGATGAGCCAGAAGCTGCGCTATCACCAACGAGACAGCTGGCATTTTTAACGCTAATCAATGACTTAGTGAAACAAGGCAATGTCCAATTTATTATTGCAACGCATTCGCCGATTTTACTAGGCTATCCGGATGCCGTTATCTACCAGTTTGATGAGCAAGGAATTGAACCGATTGAATACGAGCAAACCGAGCATGTCCAAGTTACCTCTTACTTTTTGAAGCATCGTGAGAAAATGCTGAAAGATCTGTTTGAGGAGGATGAGGAAGAATTTTGAAACCTTTGTAACTAAAAACTAGTAAATAAAGAAAGCAAAGGAGAAGATAAGGTGAAAAAGTTCATTTTTATTTGTGCGTTTTGTTTTCTACTAGTTGGGTGTAATGAGCAAGGACAGTCCGATTCAATCATGAACACAGCAGATATTCATTTTGATGTTGATTTTAATTTAGAGCAGAAAAAAAGCATGAACCTATATATTGAGGAATATGAATACGGTCATTTAAAAGAAGATCGCTTGATGAATTTCGGAAAAGAAGTAAAGGGCAAAGGAAAGCTAGAGCTTGCAGTATTTCGCTTAGGAAATCCAGACGATGAATTATTTTTTATCGGTGCGATCAACGAAGGGAAAAACAGTGCATCTGCACGATGGATTACCCCTGCACCAGCCATAGCTTGGGTTACGAGTGATGCGAACTTAAACAAATTGACAAAAGATACAACCGAGATTATCGGGGCAATTGGCTTTTTTGACGAACAATCGACACCGATGAGTTTGCAAATCGACCCGGTACGCGGAGAGTTTGTTGCCAATTACGAAAAAATAAAAACAGTTTATGTTGTTATCGTGGACGTTCGATAAAAGCATCGCACGTTGTAATTTACTTAGACAGTTATGAATATTCAGTATAAACTAGTTGTAAGAGGAGGCGGAACAGATGGAATGGCAACAACTACAAAAGCAATCGGAAAATTATAAACTCCAGCTATTAGAAGTGGAGAAATTAAATAAAAAGAAAATAACGATGGAACGCTTAATCCAACATGCCCAGCGTGAAATTACTCACTTTAACCAAGAGTTAGCGTCAGCTAGGAAAGACTTAAATAAATTAGAGGAATATTCATTCGTTAATTTATTCCGAGAATGGTCTGGGAAGAAAGACGAACTCATCGAACAAAATCTAGACCGGGTTGCCGTGACGGAACTAAAGCTTGTGGAATCTCAGCTTACATATGAAGATTTACAAGATGATTTAGTCGACATTATTCATAAGTTAAATGCTATCAATGAAGAGTTTGTTGTAAAAGAATTAGACCGTCTTGATCGAAAGAAACAGCTTTATATAATGCAGCACGCACCGCTTATAGCTGATAAATTGACGGAGATTATGGAGCAAGAGCTGTTATGTAAACAATTGATCGTAGAAATTGGGGAAGCAATTGATGCTGGTAATAAAGCATTAAGTACATTAACGGATGCTGGTTCTTCATTACATCAAGCGTCAAACTATTCAACATGGGATACGTTTTTAGGTGGTGGCTTTATGGCAACGGCTTTAAAGCATGAAAAATTGGATGAATCGAATAGCCAGCTTCACTTAGCACAAATTGCCTTACAGCGTTTCAGCAATGAATTGTTAGACGTAAAAGATATGCGTAATGATGCGATTCAAATTGATACGGACGGCTTTGTGAAATTCACTGATTATTTCTTCGATAATATTTTCACGGATTGGTCCATTCATTCGAAAATTTCAACATCGATGAACCAAATTTCTCGTGTACAAGATGACGTGAGTAATACGATTCAACTATTAGAAAACAAATTGAACTCAACATTGCGTAAAGAGGCGGAGTTATTCCGTGAAAAAGAACAAATTTTAACTGCGGATGAACAATCGTTGTTTTTTCAAAAATAGAGGCGTACAATAAAGAAAACCTATATATGAGTAGGGTTCAACAACAATTCGTACCTCCTAGGAAAGCTAGGAAAATGATAAAATCGGTACGTTAAAAGGAGATTTTTAAATGAGTCGCTTAGTAGAAGAATTTTTAGAATTAGTACAAATTGATTCTGAAACAAAACATGAAGAAGTAATCGCCCCAATTTTAGTGAAAAAACTAGAAGATATGGGCTTTGATGTATTCCAAGATGATGCACATACACGTAACGGACACGGCGCGGGTAACATCATCGCTACTTTAAAAGGTGATGATTCTATCGAGCCAATCTACTTTACTGTACATATGGATACGGTAGTACCTGGCAATGGTATTAAACCAGAAATCCGTGAAGACGGCTACATTTATTCAGATGGCACAACAATTTTAGGTGCAGACGATAAAGCAGGTATGGCAGCAATTTTCGAAATGGCACGTCGTATTAAAGAAAAAGACATCAAACATGGTACAATCCAATTTATCATTACAGCAGGTGAAGAAAGCGGCTTAAAAGGCGCGAAAGAATTAGACCCTTCAAAAATTATTGCAAAATACGGTTTTGCCGTAGATAGCGATGGTAAAGTAGGCGGAATCGTAGTTGCAGCGCCATTCCAAGCAAAAGTGAATGTAAAAGTATTTGGTAAAACTGCGCATGCTGGTGTTGCACCTGAAAAAGGGATATCAGCGATTACAGTAGCTGCAAAAGCGGTTGCACAAATGAAACTTGGTCGTTTAGACGAAGAAACAACAGCGAATATTGGCCGTTTCGAAGGTGGTAAAGCAACAAATATCGTATGTGATGAAGTAACAATTTTTGCAGAAGCTCGTTCGATCGACGAAACAAAATTAAATGCACAAACTGCACATATGAAAGAAACATTTGAACGTGTTGCGAAAGAATTTGGTGCACGTGCTGAAGTGGAAATTGCACTAGCATACCCAGGTTTCCGTGTTACAGAAAATGATAAAGTTGTACAAGTGGCACAAGCTGCAGCAAAAATAATTGGTCGTACACCACAGCTAGGTATTTCAGGTGGTGGTAGTGATGCAAACGTCATCGCTGGGTTCGGCATTCCAACAGTTAATTTATCAGTAGGCTATGAAGATATTCACACAACTAGTGAAAGAATACCGGTTGAAGAATTAGAGAAATTAGCCGATTTATTAGAAGAAATTATTAAACAAACATCTAAATAAGAGGTGAACGTATGGGATTTGAAAAAGCGGTCGTTTTTGCATGTGGAACTGAAGACTACGCAGTACCAGTAGACCAAGTTGTATCGATTGAAAAGTTAGAGCGTGTGACACCGATACCACATTTACCAAATTATTTGCTTGGTTTTACCCGTATTCGTGGTGAGCTAACACCAGTCATTGATTTTGAACGAATTTTATACAATCGTCCAACGACAACGGATACATCAAAAGTGATTGTATTATCCACAGATGTGGTGAATTACGGTTTACTCGTTGGAGATGCGAAAGAAATTTTAGATTTTGATGAAAGTGTATTAAAACAAATGGGCTTAGTGAATTATGAAAAAACAAAATACTTCACAGCTGTTGCCAATTTGGAAGACCGTATGATTTCATGCGTGGATCCAAGTATTTTAGTTAATTCATTAGAAGGCATTCGTGAAATAATCAATTATTTACACAAAATGCTGGAGAATGAAGCTGAACAAACAAATGCATAACAGTGTAGCGGTATCGAGAATATTCGGTACCGCTATTTCTTTTTATTTGGCCCATCAACATATGTTGGGAAGATGATTAGGGATTCCTTTTTAATCCAGTCCGTTCTGCTACGCTACGGGGGACGCTTTCCTGGGGGCGTGGCTCCATCTAACTTGTTGCTTGCCTATACGGCGGCAAGCAACAAGTGGATATTCCGCGCACGCTTAATCGAGGGCACTGAAAAACTATCGTTTTTTAGATTGAATCCCTTTTGACATAAAAAAATAAGGCATGTTCGGTTCAATTTCAACAGAAAATGTCTTATTACTTTGTCTATTCCTTATTCTTTTAAGTTTATTAGTTTTAATATCCGTTTTAAATTGACCGCAAAGATGGTTGTGGCACTTTGTATTTCCATGCCAAATAGACCCGTGCTATTTGCCGTATGATAGCCGTGCCCATTCTTTAATTCACTATTTTTTGCCTCAATTTTATAACGTTCTTTAGAAAGTTTTTTGAATTCCTCCGTATTTTGAAATTCTTCCTGTTCTACATGCTCTGTTGATTTAATTGTTACGTTATAGGTTTTTGTTCTAGCACCTTCTTTATAACAATTTTCTTTGATAGGGCAAACCTTACATTTTTTAATATCGAAGTAATATTTCAATTGATCGTTTCTTTTGGATTCGTCAGGTCTTTTCACAATCGCTTTTCTTTTTGCTAAATGCCCTGCTGGACATACGTATAAGTCAGCGTCTTTATTGAAAGTAAATAAGTCATTTTTTTTATGTCCATTCGTAATTAATGGGTGTAGTTTTGATACGAGTTGAATTTTTTCATCTTTGACATAGGTTAAATTCTCTTTACTTGAATACGCTGTGTCTGCTAATAGGGTATCGAATGCCATGCCTGTGCTTTTACTTTTTTCAATTAACTCTTTCAAGTAGTGCCCGTCGCTTGCTTCGCCCGTCGTTACCACTGCCGCTGTAATAATTCGTTCATCACTCATCGCAATATGGGTTTTGAATCCAAAGAAAGAGGAGTCCGCTGTTTTATGACCAACACGTGCATCTGGGTCACTTGAGTAACTAAGATGAAAGTTTGTATCTTCAATCACTTCTTTTAAAACATTTAACTTTTCTTGTACAGCTGGAACTTGTGCCATTTTTGATTGTGTTTCAACGACTTGTACCACTTGATGGCAGTAAGCTAATTCATCTTCTAGCTCATTTGTTGTTGGCTTGACAGGAAATTTTTCTTTCATTTGTTCATCAATTTGATAAACAGCTTTACGCACATTTTTCGCTTTTTCTTGTAAAAATTCTTTAGGAGATTTCTGATTAAAACGTGCTTTTGTATGTGTTGCGTCGACTATAAGCATTTTACTCGTAAGAATGTCTTTTTCTAAAGCAACTTCAACGGTCTTTTGAATTAATAAATCTAAGAGATTCACATCTTGAAGTCGAAGACGACGGAATTTTGTGAGAGAACTTGGATTAATGACTTCATCTTCTGGCGCCATATCTAAGAAATATTTGAATGACATATCATATTTTGAACGTTCAACTAAATCTACATCCGATAGATCATGTATCACTTTTAAAAGTAGATATTTAAACATACGAATCGGTGGGATGGCATTTCGACCATTATCTAAACAATATTTATTTTTTAGCTCATCCAAAATAAATGAAAAATCAACAAGTTCATTGATTTGGCGAAGCATATTATCTTTTGGAATGATTAAATCATAAAGAGCCATATAAGGGCTTAAATTTAGGGTTTCTTGTTTAGGAATCATGGTCACACCGCCTGTAATTAATTAATTTTATTATACTATGAAAAAAAGCGACTGCGGGACTTTTTCAGTGCCCTCCGCTTAATCCCCAAGGAGTCGGCCCCTGTGCTTCGCGTCACTCCATTTTGGAATAAAAATCAACCCCATGTTTCGGTGATGAACCTTTTATTTGCCACCGTCATTTAAGTGTTCGAATCGATTCACTTGGCTATGCCACCAATTTAGTTATACTGTTTAAAGAATAAAAAGTATTTAAAATAACAACCTTAAGTAAGTAAAAAATTTTTTTCTTTTTTAATTTAGTAAATAACTGGATTGGAATAAACTAAAGATGCAATCCTTAGCTCAAACGAAACGATAACTGTCCAATATAATGATTTTCATGGAAGGACACTCGAACGGTTTCCTTTAGCATTCCAAAATGGTGGATACAGCATCAATAATTAACATATAAATACCAATAATTGAAAATTGTTCCGCATTAAGTTAACCTATAATTGAAGGGGTGTAATTAAAATGAGCGTTGATGACGTTTTTTTGATGGTTACAATATTGTCTATTGTAATTTGTGATGGAATAGCAGTGTATTTATACCTTAAAAAAAGATTTCCTTTATGGGGTTCAGCAATTATTATTGCTCTTTTAGTTCCGGTGATTGCTTATAGTTTTGTGGAAATAGGAATTGATTATTTTGAAAATAACAATACTGATCCAGATTACTCAGGAGTAGAAGTTGGTATTGCAGGGGCATTTATGGCGTTTGTCCTCGCAATAAATGCAATTATCATATTTGTCATAGGAATTATTTTAAATGTTTCTACGTTTATCAAAAATAAAAAAAAACATAAAAACAAAACACATAACAGCTTGAACTTGTAATTTATCAATTAAAGGAGCACCAGATGCCTAAGAACAATCACATAATGTCTGATCACACAGACAGTGTTTATAATCGACACCATATTTTGTGTAACAACAATCATGTGTCTTACAACAATTATCTAAAGCATTTATACCATTTTTTGAACTATCACATGCGGGATAGCCACCACAATTTTTACCACAGTAGATATATCCACCAGCGAGACATCCATCAAAAAAACCTTCTGCATTTACTTGTTCAAGTAATTGACCTGGATAATAATTTTCATCATAATTATATTCCTCTTTGAATTTCGATTCTGTCTCTTTATTAGCAACAATTACTTCATCAGTTAATGTATTTTCAATAATTGATACGGTTTGTTCATTAGCAGCTCTAAAAACAATTAAATGATATTCTTTTGAATTTTCTACTGTTCTTTCGTTGATAAGGGTACCGATGAAAAAGTCTGAAGTATCTTCAACATTTCCATTAAAATAACGAGTAATGTAACGAACACTAAATTTATCATCAATTTTTAAATCAATGCCTGTTGCAGTAACTATATCATTTTTCGGGGTAACAGTATCAAATTTTAAACCATCAATTACTTCCATTGAATCTACATCAAAATCGAATGGATGGTAATGTTGAACTTCCTTAATTAAATTATGGAACTTTTTTTGCCCTAAAATAGCCTCTAATAATTCCTTTTTATCTTCATCGTTTAAATAGTAACCAACATCCATATATAATTCCTCCTCAAATTTTTTATCAGTACTGATATTTTATAAAGAAGTACAAGTATCCTATTTCACAACCAATTAAGGAAAAAAGATTTTATTAATTCGATTAAAGACAAAGCCAATTATTAAATTCAAAATAGTGATTGATATAGTATTTTCAAAATTTATTGGTTCATATAGTTCCATATAAAATACATGATACGTTTTTTCAAAGCTACCTAATGTAGCTAACTCTATTGAAATATATAGTGCTAAAAGAGTAACTGTTAAACTAAGGTCGGAGGTTAAACTAAATATTAGAAATGCTAAACTACTGATTAACAATAGCTGAGTAAACAAGAGGAATATCGCTGCTATAAAGTTAAAATCCTCATATTGAACTTTTAAAACTAAGCAAATAAGAACGCTTGGAAACATTAAAATAAGGAAACTATATTTATAGGTATTCATTATTATCGAAATAATAAAACAATTTAGGTATACTAAATAGGTAGTATCAAGATACATAACGGAGGAATTAAAATGAGTTTATTATTTAAACCTTTTTCTATACGAAATCTAACATTAAAGAATCGCCTTGTGATGGCGCCTATGTGTATGTATGAAGCAAATGACGATGGATTTGTAAAACCGTTCCATGTCGTGCATTATGCGAGTCGTGCGATGGGTGGGATTGGCAGTATCATTTTGGAAGCTACAGCGGTTTGTCCACAAGGTCGAATTACAGCAAGTGATTTAGGGATTTGGTCAGATGCACATATCCCAGGGTTAAAAGAAATTACAGAGCAGATTAAAGCTTATGGGACTGTGCCAGGAATTCAGCTTGCTCATGCAGGTCGAAAAGCGACAGTGGATGGTGAAACTTTTGCTCCTTCAGCGATTGCCTATAATGAGAGCTATAAAGTGCCAACAGAAATGTCACTTGAACAAATTAAAGTGGTAATTGAACAGTTTAAAGTAGCTGCAGAACGTGCAATAAAAGCTGGTTTTGAAGTATTAGAAATTCACGGTGCCCACGGTTATTTAATTAATGAATTTTTATCGCCATTATCGAATAAACGTACCGATTCATATGGGGGTTCCACAGAAAATCGCTATCGTTTATTACGTGAAATTATTGATGCGATTCGTTCAATTTGGGATGGCGTGTTATTCGTGCGTATTTCTGCAGATGATTATGCAGAGGGAGGATTAAACGCACAAGATTATGTGCAAATCTCCGAATGGATGAAAGAACAGGATGTTGATTTAATCGATGTTTCGACGGGTTCCGTTGTACCAGCAACAATTGATACGTTTCCGTTATACCAAGTGCCACATGCTGTAAAAGTACGTGAAGCAGGCTTACCAGTGGGTGCAGTTGGGCTTATTACGACAGGGAAAGAAGCGGAGAGTATTTTACAAAACAAACAGGCTGATGTCATTATTATTGGCCGTGAATTATTGCGCGATCCATACTTTGCGTATCATGCTGCAAAAGAACTTGATGTCAAATTAACACCAGCTGTAAAAACATATCAGCGTGCTTGGTAAATGATGAAAGCCGACAAACTTTTGATTGTTTGTCGGCTTTTAATTATAAAGAGGGCTTTTGTTTTTTCTTAAATTGTTTCACATATGCATAGCCAGTAAAGACAAAGACGAATACGGAAATAATGGCAAGGGTTAGTACTAAATTGTCTTCAACCCACGGGACATTGCCAAGTAAATAGCCGCCAAACAGCCAAACAGCTGTCCAAATAACGGCACCGGCAAAGTTATAACGAACAAATTTCCAATACGAATAGTTCATATAACCGGATATAAATGGCGTCATCGTACGCATTAATGGAACAAAGCGTGAAAACGTAATGGCAACACGGTCATAATTGATTAAAAATTGATGTGCCTTTTCAATCGTTTGGTCAGGTATGAATCGTTCTAACGGCCTGTACTTTAATGGGATTTTCTGGATCGTTTTGCCAATATAATAGTTATTACTATCGGCAAGGGTGGTCGCCAAAATAAATACGATGAACAAAACTGTTAAATCCAATTTATCAATTGCAGCTAGCGTGCCACTAGTAAACACGGTACTGTCACCAGGTAAAAAAGTTAACAGTACAAAGGCAGTTTTCGTAAAAACAACGGCGAATAGTAATAAGTATATATAAACTCCTAGCTCTTTTATGTAATAGAAAATAACTTTATCGATCTCACGTAAAAATTGAATGAATTCTAGTAGCACATAAGCCCTCCCATCTCACAAAACTGATATCAACAGTATAACTGAAAAAATGTTTTTTATCCCGCATTAACAGGCAGTAGAACTTCCAACTGCCTGTAAAAGCCCGATTGGTGAAAACTAACAATCCATGTGGGATGCCCCCGACTCTTGAAACTTTTTACTGATTTTCCCGTATATAAAAGAGAGGTGAGGAGAATGAATAGTTTTGAACGACCAAAATTACATATTCCAAAAACAAAATTAGAATGGATTTCTGATAGTCTTGGTTATGTTGCACTTGCTGTGATGGTTGGACTTATCGTTTTTAATTGGAGCAAGATGCCTGACCAAATTCCCGCACACTTTGGCATATCAGGCGAGGTTGACCGTTGGGGTTCGAAAATGGAGCTATTCATATTACCAGGGATTGCAATTTTCCTTCAAATAGTGATGACGGTAGTTGAAAAGTTTCCAGAAACGCATAACTATCCAGCTCGTTTCAATGAATCCAATGCAGAAGCGTTCTATACAAACAGCCGCCAGACGGTAAACTATATGAAAAATATTATCAATGTTTTGTTTGCATATGCCGTCTATATTACTATTAGCATTGCACTTGGTACCGAAGCAACTTTGGGTTGGCCATTTTTTGGTTTGCTGGCATTATTATTGATTGTGATGGTATGGAAAATGATAGGAATTTATAAAATTAAGTAAAGAGGAGTTTTTTGAACATGAAAGCTTATTTAGCAAATGGGTTATTCTCAATAGGGGATCGCTATGTCAATGAAGTGATTGCAAAAGAGCTACGCGCGGCAATGCCGAGTATTGAGCTATATGTACCACAGGAAAACGATGCAATTAACGATAAAAATGCCTACGCAGATAGCTTAACGATTGCACGTGCAGATTTAGACAGTTTGAAGGCAAGCGATGTCCTTATTGCGGTCATTGATGGCGTGGAAATCGACTCAGGCGTTGCTGCTGAAATCGGCGCGTTCTCAATGTTGAATCGTCCCATCGTGGCGTTATTATCAGATGTTCGTCAATTAGGTCGTACGAATACGAAAAAAATTGATGCACTCATTGCCGATGGTACGGAAAATCAATTTATTTACCGAAATTTATTTGTTATTGGTTTGGTTAAGGAAAATGGTGTTGTCGTTTCTACTGTGCAAGAGGTTGTAGAAGCAGTGAAGAAAATCGAAAATCAGTCATAAAAAATGAGGCGCTTTTCAAAATTGAAAAGCGCCTCATTTTTTTATGAAGGTAATACCATCGAAGTCAATTGAGCTGAAATTTGTAGGATTTCTTCAATGACAGCATCATGATTGTGGTTGTCATTAATAATAAAAATATAATCGGCTTCATCCATTTGTGGATATTCTTCATTTTGCTTGGACGCTTCCTTTTGAAGAGCTAGCACTTCTTCAAAAGTTGAACAATCACTGCGAAAAGGAGAAGTACTGCGATTACTTTCTTTTATCCGTGCAATAATTACTTCGTCAGGAATATCAAAATAGATGAGGATACGTGTGAATTTATTTTTTGTAAATATTTTTTCGAAAATGGTTGAACGATGTACACGACTTAAATGAGTATTACATAAAATCATATTTGTGTTTGTACAGGAAATATAATAATCAAGCGCCAATTTTGACATCGTATTCTTCATAGTATGATTTCCTTGTTTTGGAAGGGAGTCTTGATAGTAAGATTGAAGAAACTCGACATGCGCTTCTTGGTCAATCACAACGGAATTGGAAAGTTTTTGTTTGAGTTCATTTGCAAAAGTTGTCTTCCCACTGTGAGTCTTTCCAATGGTCACTACAAATAATCGATTGGCCATACAGAGTCACCACTTTCTAATACAATTAATAAATAAATAACATACTTAACAAAAATTTACATATAATTAGTTTATCTTTTTTTTATAATTTTTACAATTTTTTTATTTTCATTCGTCTATAGAAGTAGGAGAGGTGAGAAACTTGGATTTTGATAAGATTTATGAGCAGCAATTTCAAAAATTATATCAATACATACGTTATATGGTGTCGAATGCGGAGCTAGCGGAAGACTTGACACAGGAGACGTTTTTAAAGTTTTATAAAGCAAAGTTTAGACACGAAGCAAGCGCTGTGACATTCATTCGGCAAATCGCAAGAAATTTAGTGTATGACCATTATCGTAAAAAAGGATTAATTGAATGGCTGCCTTTTACAAAATCACATGAAAAACAAGAAATAACTTATGTGCCCCATGATTGGATCATCCAAGAAGAAGACCGACAAACCATTTATGAAGCCTTACATCAGCTAAAGCCAATGCAGCGAGAAGTGCTCATTTATCGGAAAATTGAAGAACTCTCCATTAAGGAAACATGTGAAATTATGGGGATTTCAGATATGAAATTAGTCAATACACAACGAAGTGCTATGAAAGCTCTTCAAAGCATTTTAGGAGGTGACATTGATGAATATTGATAATCGCTTACAAAAGCTTAATAATATGCCAGAAGATGAACAAGTAAAGCAACGCATTTCACAAAAGATTAGTGAAGAACCCGCACGAAAAAAGAAGGATATCATGCTTTGGAAAGAAGTCGTACTATTCGCCGCTATCGCTTGTATTGGGTTATTTTTAATCATCACACCTTCCATAAAAAATAACCAAGCCGCAACGGATGAAATTCAACAGATTTATACGTATTTTAGTGCAAAAGAAGGCGAATTTCGTGCACGTCCTTCGATGCAATATGTCGGCATGCAACAGGTGAAATCGGATTTAACGGTTATATTTTTTGAACAAATTGATCAGATGAAAGTTGTAGAAAATGGACAACTGGGTGATCATTTTATCGATGTAATCGTAGTGAAAAATAATGAAAAGCAGCGCTATCAATTATCAGATCTAACTTTATATGATGTGGATCATCAAATTTTTTACGCAGGTGAAGGAAAACTCTATGAAGATGTTTTTGACGCGTTATATAGGGGTAAAAGCAACTCAATAACATTACTGCTACCACCAATCGTCATTTTAATGAATGTCATACCGAACTATTATTATAAGAAAAGAAGAATTAAGTTACCTGAAATAAATAAAGGTGCAACAAAATATGCAATCATCGCGATGGGTGTTTTAGTAGGCATTTTTGGTTATGCGTATTATGTTGGCCCATTGTATAAGCCATTTCTTTACGTATTATTAATCGGATATGGTTATTTTATGTGGCGAGTTGTAAAAAGAAATGTACAAAATTTAACAGTTTATAAGGTAGAAAAATGGAAAGTGATTATATTGATTGTGGCAATTGTTGTATTTGTTTATACAGGGTGAAGGCAGCGCAGGCATTACGTTTGGGGAAAGTATAAGTTTAATCGAATAAAAATGAAAACAACCTGGGTCTGTTAAGTATAATGGACTCAGGTTGTATTATTTTGTAAAAAATTATTTTTTTTAATTTGAACGAAACGAGCACTTGAAACATCTAATCTATAAGAGGTGAAGAAATGGATGAAATCGACTTAGCAAAACGTGCCATTCGAGGTGATGAGCAGGCACAATTACAACTGTTAACATTGTATCAAGACACGATGTACCGCGTGGCTTTTAGTTATTTACATAATGAACATGACGCCAACGATGCCCTCCAAGAAATGATGTATCAAGCACTAAAAAATATGAATAAAGTGCAGTCACCACACTATTTTAAAACATGGCTTGTTCGAATTGTCATCAATACGAGTTTAGGCATAAAACGAAAGCAAAATGGAGTAATTTTAACAGACCAAATAATTGAACAACCGCAACAGGTAAACGAACTCATTGAATTAAATGAAATGATTTCACTATTAACGATTGAACAACAACAATTAATTCATCTGAAATATTTTCGAGATTTAAAAAATAGTGAAATTGCACAAATTCAAAATATACCAGAGGGCACGGTTAAATCGAGATTGCATCATTCATTAAGCAAACTAAAACGGATTTTCAGAGAGGGGGATATGTCATGAGTGATTTTAAGCCAAATCATGAAGAGGACTATTTCAAATTGCTTGACGGCCTGCCGATTGATCCATCCATATCAACAGCACAACAACTTGCTCTAAAGCGTTTAAAGAAGCAACAGACCCGTAAGAAAAGGGGCATTCAATTAATTGTAGTTGCGGCAATTTTGATGATTACACTTTTAAGTTCAATTCGTTATTCAACTAATTTTGCACAAGCCATGTATCAAGTACCGATTTTTAAGCCGTTAGTTGAAATGATAGCGTTTGATAAAGGTATGGAGGATATTCTTGCAAATCAGTATTTTGAAGAAATAAATGAAAGTCAAACGCTGGATGGAAAAACGCTTACGATTACAGGTGTTGTAGCAGATGAATCGGGAATGATTATCTCTTATAAGTTGCAATCAGACGAAGATTTAGCTGAGATTTTTGGTGTTATACCTGAAGTACTGCAAAATAATGAGCCTATTCAAGCAGGTGTTAGTAGTAGCTGGTCTGCACAAGAAGAGGGCACATTCGAGATAGAAAATACCTTTGAAATTTCGGCGCCACAAGGAATGGACTATTCTTCAAAAGATTTTGAGTTGCAGTTATCATTACGCGACCGACCTGACACGGTATTTGAAATTCCATTCACTTTGAAGAAGGAGATTAAAGCATCTGAACACTACAAAATCGATAAACAAGTCGTAGTGGATGGGCAACGCTTTACAATGAATGAACTGGTTATTTCTCCATTGCGCACAGAAATCGTGTTATCGATTCATCCAAATAATACAAAACGAATTCTTGATTTTGGGGATATCCAAATTTATGATGAGCGTCAGGAACAATGGGGGAAAATTAGAAATGGTACTTCAGGTTTTGGCAGTTTAGATGATGAAAAATTTAGCCTGATGCTTGAGAGTAATTATTTTAGAATACCAAAAAGTATAACGGTTGAATTTAGTGATATTGAAGTAATTGATAAAAAAGATGAAATTATTGAAATAGATTTTGAAAAGAAGCAGGTTTTGACCCAAGCAGAAGGAGTAATCAAAGAACTTGAAATTGGCGACAATTATGAAATCCAGTATAAGGTGTTCCCAACGAATAAACATACTCATAAAACTTACTTTAGTGAAGTAACCGATGCAAATGGAGAAGAGTTTCACTTTAGTAACGCATGGATTTCAGACGATGATGGTTTTCTGCTAGTGGGGCAACAACTTGATAAAGAGTTAATAACTACTTCTACATCACTAGTAAATCCGGTACAACTAAAACTTTCACGTTATGAGCAATATTTGAGCGGAGTGGGGGTTGTTGAGGTGGACCTTAAATAATAAGTAAAAAAGAACCTTCTATTTCAAAGTTTTAATTGAAATAGAGGGTTCATTTTATGTTTTGGTGCATGTGCCATTGTCAGCTCATTGAAATAAATTGATAGAAAAATTACTTCCTCTCCGCCTTTAACGCAATATAAACCATCATAACCAAAATCAGCGTTGCGCCAAACCATTGAAACGATCCAAACGGTTCCTTTAACCATAAAACTGTTGCGAGAACAGCAGTCAGTGGCTCGATATTACCAAGGAGACTTGTTTCTTTAGCGTTTAAGGTTTTCAAGCTTTCAATGTAAAACCAAAACGCCAGCATCGTCCCGAAAATGATGACAATTACTAAGTAAAGGATTGTAGTGCCAGTCCAACTGGATACATCCACATCCCAAGGCGCTTTAAAGAAGCTCATAGTTACTCCTGCAAGAAACATTGCCCAGCCGACCACAACGAGTGAATCAAAGCGTCTTAATAGTTGAATTGCATAAAGTGTGTAGAACGCTAATGTGACTCCAGATAATAATCCCCAAATAATGGC
The DNA here is from genome assembly GCF_003073375.1 of Lysinibacillus sp. 2017. Taxonomy (NCBI): domain Bacteria; kingdom Bacillati; phylum Bacillota; class Bacilli; order Caryophanales; family Bacillaceae; genus Lysinibacillus; species Lysinibacillus sp. 2017. The sequence continues at coordinate 2,231,946 of NZ_CP029002.1, read as the reverse complement.
GGGTAACGGAACAGCCAGTGCGGATAAAGAGCCATTCGTTAATAAGAAGAAACTACCGCCAAGTGCAAGTATGATGGTAACTGCATCTTTTTTCGTGAATTTGGATTGCCCGCGTAGTACGACCCACACGATAATCATGACAGGCGCTAAATATTGTAGTAATGTAGCGACCGCGGCATTGCCTTCTTTTATGGAAGCCATATATGTATACTGTACCGCAAGCATGCCGAAAACTGCGAAAATGACCAGTCGTAGCGCGGAAGATTTGTCCTGCCAAATGTGAATAATTTGTTTGCGGTCTTTAAAAATTGCTTGCGTAAGTAGTAGCAGAATTCCTGCAATGACAAGGCGTGTTGACACAAGCCAGCCGACATCAATCCCTAGTGAAAATAGCTGCTGCGTCACCGTTCCGCCAATTCCCCAGAAAAAACTGCCCGCTACAACAAGTAAAAATCCAATCAATCTTTTATTTTTCATGATATACCTCGAATTATGTATGATATTCACATTGTAACGAATTTATATACAAAATACTATGTCCCTTTTGTCCCTTGATTTCTCTATATAGTTTGTAAATGGAAACTTAGGAGGAATCATATGTTAACAATTAGTGCAGGGCATTACGGGAAAGGTACAGGGGCTAAGGATTTAATCGATGAAGGGGAGGAAGTCATATTTGTTGTAAAGGAACTTGCCAAACGATTAAAAAGTGCGCAAATACACACAAATATCATAATTGATCAACAGTCCAAAAATCAGCAACAAAATTTAGCGTATTTAGTGAAGGTACACAATAAAACAAATCGAAAACTAGATGTCAGCATCCATTTTAATGCGGTACGTGCAAAAACGACAGCTGCCATTGGAACCGAAGTGCTCTATGTAAATCCCGCGATTCTACCACTTGCCAAAAAAATGAGCGCGGCCATTTCAAATGCTGGTGGCTTTAAAAATCGCGGGGCAAAACGTCGTACCGATTTAGCCATATTAAATAAAACGACCGCGCCCGCCATTTTAATCGAAATTTGTTTTGTCAATTCTACTAAGGATATATTGCTATATCACAATAACCAATTTGAAATTTTTGATGCAATTGTGCAAGTTTTGCTAGGATTTGTATAACCAACGATAGGGTTTGTTACAAGTTGGTTGCACGTTAATAGTCTGAAATTACATCGAGTTACTTATTGTTTCTAGATGAATTATTTTTAGCCTTTTTACCTTGCTGATGCAGTTCATCAAATTCTTTGGCAATTTCTTCTCTCACTTTGTTCGGCGCAATTTTTAGGTTTTTCGGTGTTTGAGGTAATGATTGCTTATTCGTGCCTTTACTTTTACTATCGTCTCTTCCCATACGAATTCTCCTTTCAACTAGGTTCATTCTTAATATGGCATCAGAACGATTTTTTATCACAAAAAATAAATACAGGCACAAAATGTTGATTGTACAACGTTTTGTGCCTGTTTTTTGTGTCTAAAAGTGGAGAAAATAAAATAGAAAATTTGGTTGCAAAATCCATTGCTTCTGCATATAGTTTCTCTAAGGAAACATTTTGTTGTGTATAAAAATTTAATTCGCAAAGGAAAAGGAGTGTTAAAGAGTGAAAAAATTGGTAGGTGTTTTAGGGCTTGGACTTCTTTTATTACTAGCTGCTTGTAATGGGGAAGGTGACAATGCAGATTCAAAGGAAAAGGAAGGGATAGTAGTAGCAACGACTGGTCAAATTGCGGATGCTGTCAAAATAATTGGTGGTGAGCATTTACAAGTAACCAATCTTATGGGACCAGGTGTAGATCCTCATTTATACAAGGCGACACAAAGCGATGTAAGTAAACTGGATAAAGCAGAGGTTATTTTCTATAACGGTTTACATTTAGAAGGGCAAATGCAAGATATCTTTAATAAAATGGCAGAGCAAAAAACAGTAACAGCTGTTGCTGAAAGTATTGAAATGAGTAAGCTACTTGCTGATGAAGCAGATTCCACTTTACATGACCCACACGTATGGTTTGATATTGAGCTATGGAAAGAAGTAGTTAAAACGATTGGGAAAACGTTAGTCGAAGAGTATCCAGAGCATAAAGAAGATTTTGAAGCAAATAAAGAAGCATATTTAGTGGAGTTAGATGAATTAAATCAATATGCGAAAAAAAGAATTGAAGAAATTCCAGCTACGCAACGTATTTTAGTGACAGCGCATGATGCATTTAATTATTTCGGTAAAAGCCAAGGTTTTGAAGTAACCGGATTACAAGGCTTAAGTACGGAATCGGAGTACGGAGTAAAAGACGTACAAAATATGGTTTCGTTCTTAGTTCAAAATAATATTAAAGCGATTTTTGTTGAATCCAGTGTTTCTGATAAAGCTTTACAGGCCGTTATTGAGGGGGCGAAAGAGAAGGGGATTGAGGTAACAATTGGTGGCGAATTATTCTCTGATGCAATGGGTGCTGAAGGGACAGAAGAAGGTACATACATCGGTATGTATAAGCACAATGTAGACACGATTGTAAATGCATTAAGGTAGGTGAATGCTATGGAAGCATTAAAAGTAGAGAACTTGGCGGTGGCTTATGATAAGAAAAAGGTTTTACAAAATGTAAATATATCTGTTCCAACGGGTCATTTAACGGCCATTATTGGACCAAATGGAGCAGGGAAATCTACATTATTAAAGGCTATTTTAAATCAACTTCCAAATAAAGTTGGTCGTGTGGAAATCTTAGGTAAAGTTTTTTCTCCTAAAAGTTTAATTGTTGGATATGTGCCACAGCGAAATGCAGTCGATTGGGATTTCCCAACGACTGCTATCGACATCGTATTAATGGGGCGTTATGGGCACCGAGGATTATTTAAACGTATTACAAACGAAGATAAAAAACAGGCATTAGCAGCGCTCACAAGTGTAGGGATGCAAGATTTTGCAGAACGTTCAATTGGGCAGCTTTCAGGTGGGCAACAACAACGGGTGTTTCTAGCACGTGCGCTTGCACAAAATGCAGAAGTCTATTTTTTAGATGAACCGTTTGCAGGTGTAGATGCAGCAACTGAAAAAACGATTATAGATATTTTAAAACGCTTAAAGGCAGAAGGTAAAAGTATTTTTGTTGTGCATCATGATTTACAAACCGTAAAAGATTATTTTGATTACACCATTTTATTAAATAAAACGATTATTACATCAGGTGCTACCGAAGACGTATTTACGGTAGATCAATTACAAAAAACCTATGGTGGCAAACTTTTGCTGATGAATACATTGTAAGGAGGGCACCATGTTAACTGGAAATATATTATGGATATTACTCGGGACAATGCTATTAGGTGTTGCAACAGGTATTACGGGTACGTTTTCCTTTTTACAAAAGCAAAGTTTAGTCGGAGATGCAGCTGCACATGCGGCATTACCGGGTATAGCCCTTGCCTTTTTAATAACAGGTCAAAAAGATTTACCTATTTTAATGATTGGTGCAGCGATGACAGCTGCTTTATCTGTTTACTGTATTCAATGGATCGTCACGTATTCAAAATTACAAGCCGATACAGCAATTGGGCTCGTGTTATCAGTCTTCTTTGGGATAGGGATTGTACTATTAACAATTGTAAATCGAAGTCCTTTAGGCAATCAAAGTGGATTAAATGATTTTATATTTGGTAAAGCAGCTGCCATGACAAGGGCCGATTTAACTTGGTTATTTATTAGTGCTGCGATCATTATTGTTGTAAGTATTTGTTTTTATAAAGAATGGAAGCTGATGATTTTTGATCCTGTTTATGCAAAAGGGATTGGCTTACCAGTTGAAGCATTAAAAGCTGTATTAACAAGCTTAATTGTTTTAACAATTGTGACAGGCATTCAAGCAGTAGGTGTTATCTTAATGTCCGCTTTATTGATTATTCCAGCAGCGACTGCAAAGCTCTGGACGAAACGTTTATCAACGATGCTTTTGTTAAGTGCTTTTATTGGTGGGATGTCGGGCGTATTTGGCACATTAATTAGTTCTGTACGTACAGGATTATCTACAGGGCCTATCATCGTATTATTTGCCGCTGTTTTGTTCTTTTTATCTTACATTATTAGCCCAAGTACAGGGCAATTGAGCAAATATATAAGAAAGAAAAAATTCAGGGTGAGTAGTTATGATTGAGTTTTGGATTGTTTTGACGGGTATATTAGTCGGGGTTACGTGTGGATTAGCAGGTGTGTTTTTAATTTTAAGGAAATTGGCAATGATTGCTGATGCGATTAGTCACACCGTTCTATTTGGTATGGTCATGGCATTTATCATTACACAATCTTTAAGCGGCATTTGGATGTTAGTAGGAGCAGCAATCGCAGGGATTCTAACAACCTATATTGTGCAAGTATTACAAGCTTCGGGTATTCAAAAGGATGCAGCTATAGGTGTAACATTTACTTCATTATTTGCATTAGGGGTATTACTCATTACGTTATTTGCAGCCAATGTACATTTAGATGTTGAGCATGTGTTGATGGGCGAAATAGCATTTGTTCCATGGGATACGTGGACTATTTTTTCATTGACGATGCCAAAAGCCGTTTGGATGCTAGGTATTGTACTATTCATCAATATAGTGTTCCTAGTTCTTCTCTATAAAGAATTGAAATTGACAACATTTGATCCTGTTTATGCAGCGACGATTGGGTTGCCAGTGGTGTTGATTCATTATAGCTTTATGACGACGATATCATTGACGACCGTTTCATCATTTGATAGTGTGGGAGCAATCCTTGTTATTGCTATGTTAATAGGACCAGCTGCAACGGCCTATTTAATTAGTCGTTCCATTACGCAAATGTTTTTATGGAGCATGAGCTTCGGTGTAATGGCAGCAGTATTTGGCTATTATGTAGCTAAATACTTGGATACATCGATTTCAGGGATGATGGCAACAGCAGTCGGTTTCATTTTTATTGTTGTATTCGTGATAGACAAATTTAGACAAAAGCAAATAAAGAAATCAATAGATTTATAGAATTATACAAATCCCGGTTATTTTAAATGACCGGTTTTTTAAATTTCAAAAGGTATTTTGCAGTTCCTAGCTTTTTAATTATATAAAAAAAATTTTTTCTCCTTTGTTTTGTTGTATAGCTCCTCATTTGGGGAATAAGGAAAACAAAAGGCTTCTATAAACACAAAGGAGAGTCCATATGGAACTGCTAATTTTCATTATTACATTACTTGTTTTATTATTAATAACAAATTTTATATCGAGCTTTATATCTTTTATACCGATTGCACTTATTCAAATTGCTGTAGGAATCATATTTAATTTAGCAGTACAGGATTTTTCCATTGAAGTAGAATCTGAATGGTTTTTGCTGTTGTTTATCGCACCATTACTCTATTATGACGGTGCACATTTTCCCCGCAATCAATTGTGGAAGTTACGGTTGCCGATTTTAGGGAATGCCATTATTCTCGTATTGCTTACGACCCTTGTAGGTGGGGTGTTTGTGCATTGGCTTATACCTTCTATTCCGTTAGCAGCAGCCTTTGCCTTAATGGCAATCTTATCTCCAACGGACCCGGTGGCTGTAAATGGAATTGCTAAGCGCGTCCAAATCCCAGAACGTATTATGAATGTCGTACGTGGTGAGTCGTTAATTAATGATGCATCAGGCTTAGTCGCTTTTAAATATGCAGTGGCTGCAATTGTTACAGGTTATTTTTCCATTCAATTAGCTATTGGAGATTTCCTGTACACGTTTTTTGTAGGGGGAATTATCGGAGCAATCGGGGCAATGTTAATATTTTTATTACGCTTTAGTATACGTAAATTCCCGAATATTGACGTGACGTTTTATGTACTGATTCAGCTTCTTACGCCATTTATCTTGTATTTAGTTTCAGAAGAGCTATTTCATGCTTCGGGTGTAATTGCTGTTGTGGCAGGGGGCATTTTATCGGCCATTTTTAATGAAAAAACAGAGCATCTTGTGGCACAAGAGCAGATCTTAACGGATAATCTATGGTCCATTTTAACGTTCACACTAAATGGCGTCATTTTCCTTTTGTTAGGTCTCATTTTACCTACAGCAACGAAAACAGTATTTACAAGCCATGAATTTCCGAATGACCTGTTATCTCTATACGTACTTGTTATAGGAATTGCGGTATTACTAATCCGACTCATTTGGACAATGATATTTAATCAGCTCGATTATCGGCTATTTAAAAATCCTGAAAAAGTGTACTTTAAAGATGAAGTTTTAACTACACTTGTCGGAGTTCGCGGGACAATTACAATGGTCGGAATTTTATCGTTACCTCTTGCTATGAATAGCGGCGACTCTTTTCCTGAACGTCAATTGCTCATATTTTTAGCTGCTGGCGTTATTTTATTTACATTAATTATTGCAACAATTTTCTTGCCATTATTAAGTGAACCGACTAAGGACAAAGATATAAAGTTAGTTGAGGAAAAGCGGAAAATGATACACCAGGCCATATTATCAATTCGTGCTAATATGAATGATGAAAATGCCGTGGCTGCACTTCAGCTAATCAAACAGTATAATGTAATGCTTTTAAACGTGGACCGACAACAAGGTGAAAAAAACCTTCAAAATCAGCGGCTACAAGCATTACAAATGCGGAAATTAGGTTTGCAGCTAGAGGGATTTTATACGGAAAAGTATTTAACGGAAAAAAATATTGACCCATCAATTCGTTCTGAACTGGAATACAAGTTCAAGGAAAAGATGAAAGGTTTCAATACCAATCCTTTTACAATCCTATTGAAACAATTCCGTTCTATGATCCATCAGCGGAATATTGACAAACTTTCACCTGACATGTTGCACCAAATCAAAATAGGAGAGAGCGAACTAAATAATTATGTTACGGCTTCAATTGTCGAGCATATGAAAAATAATCCAGACATTTCATTAGATATTGCGAATAGGTTAATAATTTATTATCAACACCTCCAAAAAGCTTATCAAAATGAAGATCAACTAGATAGGGAACAGCAAATAGAGGATTTATCATTTATAGCAATTGAAGCACAGCGCGGATTAATCAATGATTGGTACCGTGAAGGTGAAATTACAAACGAAGTAGCGAGAGAATTAAAACGATTTTTGATTTCATTAGAAAGCATTATTCTTATGGAACAAGAGGAATAAGAAATAAACGGACTATCATAACATTGTTCTACAGCCCAGCCAACTGATTCCAAATTGAATTAGTTGGCTTTTGTGTGCTTGGCATGTGCATGAACTAGAGGGTGCAAGTCGCGAACCCACGATAAGCCTTTATGGTACTTTAATTTTATGGAAAAAAAGTTTATAATTAACATTATTAATAATCTTAAAATAGGAATGCATTTGTTGGCAAGAAGACGATATTAAGGGTGTGCTTTTTATGTAGCATCAATTGTCAAATCAGGCAAGTAACTTTATATAATGCATTCAATTAATCGAGGAGTTTACATATGAAAAATAAAATTATTCCGATTATCATTGCTGTAATTGTTATTTTTGGAACTCAGTATCTTTGGGAACAATATCAAACGCAACAATTAATGAATGAAATTAAAGATATGGAATTTGTAAATAGAAATGATATTGCTAAATTAGTAGTAGCTTCTTATCCATCAATGAATTCTTATTCGACATGGGATAAAACGATTATAAACGAAGCCATTAATGCACTAGCAAAGCTTGAAGTGGAAAATACGCGTAAATTTAAAGAAAGTAATACTTATTATAAAGTAAAACTTTCAGACGATGAGAACTTTAAAGCATTAACCTACACGTTTTATGATAATAATTTTGTGAAAAAAGAGGACTTGGTAGGTTACATCGGTTCCACACAATATTTTAAAACCGAAGATACATTATTCGGAGATATGTTTTACCCACTTTTAGAAGCTGAATTGAATAAATAGAAAGTGTGAAAACTGACCGCAGTGTTCGTTGTTGGAGATACTGGTATGTGTTTGGTAGTAATCGCTAAACCTCTCTTTTAAATTGAATTTGTCTGATTTTTAAATAAATTATTTTAGTGAGGGGGTACTAATATGTTTTATCGTAGAAAATATTATGTTGTAAAGAATGAATTTGTAGGTACATTTAATAAGCACTTTAATGAAACTAATTTGCCTAATCAATTAAGCCACGGTAGTCGTCTAATTGGTAGATGGATGAAAGCAAACGATGATAATACTACAGAAATATTTGCTATTTGGGAATATGATAATTATGAGACTTATATTGAAATTGAAAATAAAATTAAAGCAGATGTCAATCATGTAAATAAAATTAAAAAATGGTATGACGAAAATGGTGGGAGAGAACATGTTCTATCGAAATACATATTACAAGTTAAAAATGAAAAATTGATTTCTACTGTAATTAACTCATTTTGATGATACTTTCTCGCGCCCGATTCTTTATCGTACACTTGACATTTTAAAAATTTCCAGTTACCATTATTTTCAATAAAAGCATACAAATTCGTTGATGAGAAAAAGTAGTAGTTCAATTTGTTCTACAGAGAGCCGGCATTATGGTGCAAGTCGGTGTGCAAATGTACTATGAAAATCCTCTCTGAGAAGATTAGCTGAACTAAAGTAAGCTAATTCGGATGTCTACCGTTAATAAGAACACGTATGATTGTACGTTGCTAAGTGCTATTGGTCGGTTTTTCAATAGAATTAGGGTGGTATCGCGGTTAACCCCGTCCCTTTACTTGGGACGGGGTTTTTGTATGCCTTTTATACAATAAGTATAGGAGGAATGGATATGCAAGACGATGTAAAGAGAGAAACGACCGTAGAAAGAGAAAGTAGGATTCAAAAGTTTTGGAGTAACGAAAATATTTTTGCGCACTCTGTTGACAATCGAAAAGATCACCCTACATTCGTATTTTATGAAGGACCGCCAACTGCAAATGGTTTACCACACGTAGGACATGCACTAGGTAGAACAATTAAAGATGTAGTTGCTCGCTATAAAACAATGCAAGGGTTTCAAGTTGAAAGAAAAGCAGGATGGGATACACATGGTTTACCTGTCGAGCTAGGAGTTGAAAAAGAGTTGGGTATCTCTGGTAAACAAGAGGTTGAAAAGTATGGTGTCCAACCGTTTATCGAGAAATGCAAAGAAAGTGTATTTAAGTATGAACTAAAGTGGAGAGCATTCACAGATCAATTAGGTTATTGGGTTAATATGGATAATCCTTATTTGACATTGAGTAATGACTATATAGAATCCGTATGGAATATTTTAAGTCATGTTCATAAAGATGGACGCTTGTATAAGGGGCATCGTGTATCTCCATATTGTCCAAGTTGTCAAACTTCCCTAAGTTCTCATGAAGTTGCACAGGGTTATAAAGATGTAAAAGACTTATCTGCTACTGTGAAGTTTAAAGTTCAGGGAAAGGAGGAGTATTTTCTTGGATGGACAACAACGCCGTGGACATTACCTGCAAATGTTGCATTAGCGATGAATGAAACCATATCATATGCGAGGGTTTTGAAAGATGGAGAAGTTTATATTGTTGCCAAATCCTTAATAGAAAAGCTTTTCCAGGGGGAAGTGGAGATAATCTCTGAACATACTGGTGCAGACTTTGAAGGAGTTCGCTACGAAGCACCATTTCAATATGTTCAAGTAGAGAGAGGACATGAGGTTGTACTTGCAGACTATGTAACAGAATTAAGTGGGACGGGCATTGTTCATATCGCACCAGCTTATGGTGAAGACGATTACAGAACTGTACAACAAAATGAATTATCATTTATAAACGTGGTAGATTCAAAAGGATGCTATACAGCTGAAGTGTCAGAGTTAAAAGGTAGATTCGTTAAAGATTGTGATGTAGAGATTATTAAATTGTTGGCAGAAAAACAGCTTCTGTTCTCGAAAGAAAAATATGAGCATAGTTATCCTCATTGCTGGCGTTGTGATTCGCCACTACTTTATTACGCGACAGATAGTTGGTTTATCAACATGTCGGCGTTAAGGGATGAGTTGATTGAAAATAATAATCAGGTAAATTGGTATCCAGACCATATAAAACAAGGACGCTTTGGTAAATTTTTAGAAAATGTAGTGGATTGGAATATTAGTCGAAACCGCTATTGGGGAACGCCTTTAAATATTTGGATTTGTGAAGACTGTGGTCATGAAGAAGCGCCGAAAAGTATAGAGGCATTAAAAGATTTAGTTAAACAACCATTTAATACGGATCTCGAGCTACACAAACCATATATCGATGAAATTACTTGTGAATGTCCAATCTGTCAAAGTGAGATGAAACGTACGCCAGAAGTAATTGACGTTTGGTTTGATAGCGGTTCAATGCCGTTTGCACAATATCACTATCCATTTGAAAATGATGAAAAGTTTAAACAACAATTTCCAGCAGATGTTGTCATCGAAGGAATTGATCAAACAAGAGGATTCTTTTATAGTCTCTTAGCTGTATCGACATTATTCACTGGCAAAGCCCCTTATAAAAATGTGTTATCTCTAGGCCATGTTTTAGATGAAAATGGTCAAAAAATGTCTAAAAGCAAAGGGAATGCATTGGATCCAGTAGAATTAATGGAACAGTACGGAGCAGATGCACTTCGCTGGTCATTACTTGTTGATAGTTCGCCTTGGAATCCGAAACGATTTGCAAAACGTAATGTACAAGAAGCGAAGTCGAAATTAATTGATACATTAGACAATACATTTAAGTTTTATCAGCTATATGCCGAAATTGACCAATTTACGTATAATTCAGCACATGTAGGAGAACGCTCGACGTTAGATCAATGGATTCTTTCAAGATTGCATAAGACGATTCAAAAAGTGACGAACTTCATGGAGGAATATCAATTTACACAAGCATCTAGAGAAATTGCTCAGTTAGTAGAAGAGCTTAGTAATTGGTACATCCGCCGTTCTAGAAATCGCTTTTGGGCAAATGGCATGAGTGCAGATAAGATTGCAGCTTTCAGCACATTACATGAAGTATTATCAAATATTAGTTTATTGTTAGCTCCGTTTACGCCTTATATAGCAGAAGATATCTATCAACAGTTACATGGAGAAAGTGTTCATCTTCAGGATTATCCAAGCGTGAATGAAAGTTTAATAAACAATCAATTAGAATTTGAAATGCAACATGTACTGTCTGTCGTTGAATTAGGACGAAGTATACGTAATGAAAAAGCCATCAAGGTAAAGCAACCACTTGCAAATTTATATATTTCTACGAAGTCATCACATCAAAATTACCTTGTTTATAAAGAAATTATTGAACAAGAGTTAAATGTAAAAAGTGTACAGTGGGTGAGCAATTTCAAAGAGTATGAAACCATTCAGTATACATTAAACTTTAAAAAGGCTGGTGCTGCTTTTGGTAAAACGGTAAACAAAATGAAGGAAATTGTTTTACATTTAACGAGCGAAGAAAAGCAGCAATTAGAGCAACAGCAGTCACTTGAGGTATTAATAGATGGTCAAAATGTAACATTAACGATGGAACATCTTATAAAACATTCAATTGTAGATGAACGATTTGCATTAAATGAAGATGGTGAATGTCGTGTGTTATTAGATCTTGTCATCACAGATGATTTGAAAAAAGAAGGCCAAATGAGAGAGTTAATTCGTGCCATTCAGGATGCAAGAAAGCAATGGAACCTTCCTGTAAATGAATATATCGCAATAAGTATTGTTTCAGATGAGGGGACAATTAAATGGTTAAAGGATTATGAAACCTTTTTGAATCAAAATGTACTTCTACAGGGAGTACAATATCAAGTTGAATATGATACAAATAAAAAAATATCGCTTAGATTATTCGATGAACAAGTTTCAATTTATTTAATAGAGCAATAAAATTTTTAAAGAGATGAAAATGTTCGGGTACTTACACAATAAAGCAAGGCTAAACTACAAATTCGCAATATAAACAGCAAATAAAGAGGCTGGGACATAAGTAAAAAATTTAAAGAAATAAGCAAAATATTATGATGAAAAAATGATAAATCGAAAATTGATTGGAATGGAGGGTCGACTCCTGGGGAATAGCGTGACGCCTGAGTCTACAGGCTCAGGCCACGCCCCCGGAAAGCGTACCCGGAATGGAAATCAATTTTCTTGCGACGAAAAAATAGCATTTTTCTCACAGAGAAAAATGCTATTTTTGGGTTTTGTCCCAGCCTCTATTTATGTGTTTAATTCTTATTTTGTACCAGACAACTGAACGGGTTATTAATAGAAGTAATGGTTCATTTTTTAGATATTTTCTTGTATCGTTTCATTTGTAGACTCCGGATAGTATAGTTCCTTACGTAAACACACATCTTTATGTTGCAAATTCTCGCCTTTGAAACGAAGCCATATTTCATCGTCTGCCATGACACCATGTGTTTTTTGGACAATGCCCCAACGATTATATGCTTGCATGCCAAGACTTTCGAGCAATTCATTGGCATTGGCACGTGTTGGTGGGAAAGTGCGCCACTTGAGCCATTTTTCAAGTTCCTCTAATGTTATATGTCCCTCCATATTCGGTGAAAACTGCTTATTGAAATCATCAATATAGTTAATGACGTACGGTGTGCCACCATTAGAGGGCTTTAAATCTACACTAGCAATTACATCATCCATCCACATGACATCAAATTTCATGTAATCAATCATTTATTTCACTTCTTTCAAAGAAAAGATGTTTTAGATTTGGTTCGTTTAACTGAGATAGTAATACTTGCTTTGCTCGTCCAAAATCAATTGTACTCGTCTCTAGTGTTGCAATTAATTTTAATTTATCAATAAATGCTGGTCCTTTATAAAGAGTTACTTGTTTGGAAAAGGATGAGTTAAATGGTTTTGCCTTTACTTTACGTTTTAATATCGTTATAGGTTTACCCAAAATGTAGTCCTTTTCATCAGATAATAAGCTTAAACCATTATCAAAAATTGGTGCAAGCTTCCATTCCTTTTCAAGCGGATCATATAAGAACAATATGTTATTCGTATGTCGGTCCTCATTTAAAATAATCGCATCAAAGGCAAGTAGGCGAGCGATTTCTAAACGTACATTTAGTCCAGTAAAGTCCTGTACTAGCTGCATGATTTGCTCAAATTTTTCATGCGTAGAAAGAGATTTATCATTAAGAATTGGATCCGTCGATGTAAAGTTGGCTTCAAATAGACGTTCAAGCGTAACTTCTTGCAATTTCCCTCTGAAATCATAAGAATAACAGCCAATAGAAGTTTCTCCATAAGGCACAACAATTTTACAGGGATAGTACTTTACATAATCTTTTTCTTGTAATGTAGAGCAAGCTAATACAAGTGAAGCAAGCACTTCAGCTTGACCTTCATAGCCAAGTGTATTTTGCTTAACCCACTTATCACCTATACGCCATTTGGATTGGTCACCTTTACTAGAAGTACTTATAATCCGAATGGCATCAGTTGGTATATGAATTTTTTTCATGCTTCTCACGTCCAATAAATTTGTTATGTTTATTATATCGTTTTGGGTAAGGAAGTACATATTATAAAGCAATTAAAATATGATTTATGTACCGGGCGCAAAAATAATTCAATGATGTTTGTGCTCGGTACATTCTATTACTCATTCATTCTTTTTCTAGCAGTATTCGTTGCTGGAGATACTGGTATATGTTCGGTAGCTATTGCTAAACCTGATTTCGGCATATTCACATACATCGCTTCAGAGGCACCTTTTCCGATTTGATACGTTTCGTGAAAAACACCGACACTTCCATTATCTTTAACCTTTTGATTGTATGCTTTCCACGCAGCAGCATGGTTTTTTCCATGAGCATAGTTGATTAAATCATTGAAACTTTTCCAGTATTGAATAAGGACAACCTTTCTCCAACTGAAGAAAAATTCAGTGTGTAAGAAGCCCCATTGTGGGTGTTGGTACAATTCTTTAATCATTGGCCCCATCGCTTTAAACACCGGTAACCACTTCCAAAATTTGAACAGGTCATTAATCCGCATCCCAATCATAAAAACAACAAATTCTTGATCCTTGGAATTGGCGATATGTCTGCCGTTGAAAATTTTCGCTCTTATAATAAAATCTCCTTATTATATAAAAGTAGGCTATGTAAGCTTGTATGCAAGATTTTATTCAAAGATTCCATTTTTACTCATTTGGAAACGTTATTTTGAGTACTCGTACGATTATGATTCCTAATAAAAAAAGCCATATGTAATTCTTCATAGATAAAATCTTCTTTTGGTTAGATATTAGAAACTACATACTGTTGCTTTATTCAACTTTTTATTTCAATAAAATACTTGTTGTTTCCTCGATGAAATCATCAATCTTTTCTGCATTCGCAATGCCAGCTTCGATACGATTATAACGGAAGGCGCGAATAATCGAAAACAGGTGGGGCAATGCATGCAATTCTTCGTCAGTTAGCGGACGCACCTTTTTGTAATACTCCATAAATAGTTGAAAGCGTTCATCTGAAGGCAATTGTCCAGTATAAGGAACGTGCCAGCAAGAATAGATTCCCACAGCCACGCATTCATTAACTAAAACTTCGTCGCCAGCCAAATTAAAATCAAAAAGGGCGACCATTCGTTCATTATCAAACCGCATATTGTAATAACAAAAGTCACCCTGGGTAGCTGCTTTTGGAAGTGACGGCCACAGCGTTACTAATTGGTTCCTAGCGTCCAAATATAATTTTTTAATACTTGCAAAATGAGCGTTATGTTGAAAAGCTTCTTCAAAATCACGGAAGGAGAGCTCATTTTCATCATAATCACCAATTGCTAAAGTCTTATTGCCACCGAACATCGACCAAGAAGTGGCTTTATTGAGTCTGATTTTGTTATGTAAACTAAACTTGTGCATTTTCCCTAGATTAGCAGCGATTTCTTTTAGATGTCCATCGGTTAATGCATTGATTTCTGAACCAGCTGTTAATTTTTCTTCAAGTGTTAAAATATAGTCCGCGTATAAAACAGTGTAACGTTCATCAACTGATTTGATATAAAGAGGGGTAGGGAAAATCGTGTTAAGCTGATTCGCAAACTGACAATTGTGCTCCGCACTGTCTAAGTTCGTTTTTTCGCCTTTTAGAATATATAGTTGTTCATTAGTGCCTTGCAATTCATAAATGATTTTATCAGCGTTTCGAATTTCAGTTATATCCTCCTTAAATAATTTGCTCCATGTATGTTGGACGTATTGAATAAGTGTATTCATATCAATGTTAGGCATATATAATAAGGCTCCACCCTTCGTAAATTGTAAGTGTTTTTTATTTTACAACTTCTTTAAAAATGTGCTCTAGAGAGAATATTATTGTGAGGAGTTGGTTTTTTGGTTGATCTATTGGATAATTTCTCTATTATTATAGACATTTCAAAAAAATTAAAAGAGAAAGAAAACTAAATCCATTTGAATTTTCAATTTATATCATTATAAGGATTGCCATTTTTCTTTGCGACAGGAAGTTATCTACTTTTGTTTTTGGATAAAAACTTCGGCTAAAAATATAAAACGAACGAAAAGATTTTTTGAATATGCTTAAGGCAACAGAGGGGCCCGGACACTTTAGCTAATTTAGTGTCTTCAGCAGGCCCATGTCTTGATTAAACGTACTGGCATCAATAATTTACTTTATAATATAGCCATATGAAGAACCATCATCTGTATAGCCGATTAATCGCTCCCCAACTGCAGTTCCTGCTCCAGCATAGCCCCAGAATACATTTTTAGTCCCTATTTTAAAGAATTTGCCTTTTCCTACAACTTCACTTTTAGATACAAGAGGTGTTCTATAACCATATTTTGCTGTTGGGGCACTAGACATTAATTGCAAACCTGTAAAATAGCCAGTTGATTTAGAATTTAACCATTGGTCATACGATATGCTTTGGTTAGTTGTGAATGAATACTCAATAAAAGTAGTATACCGACCATTTTTCATTTTACTAGAATTTGCAGTGAACATTTTAGAATATGCACCTTTTGGAAGTCCGATAGTATCAACAAAGATAACATGTTCAATTGCGCCAGTACCAAGTGTGCTATAAGTGTAAGGTTTTCCAAGTATTTCTTTGAAGCCTTGTCCTTCAGCCATTTCTTTAAAGTTTGTTACTGTTAAAATATTTGTACCTGTTAATGCAACTTCACGGAATTCATTTAAATCATTGAAATCTTTTGGAGATTTTTTCATATTGCTTAAAAATCGAGTTAAGATTACAGAAACTTCTGCACGTGTAGTTTTATCATTTGGTTTAAATGTTTCATCAGTGTAGCCAGATAATAATCCTGTACCTAAAGCAACTCCGATATAAGGTAAGTCAGCTTTGTTTACTCCACCTTTATAGAATTCTGGAATTGGGATAATAGTAAGGTCAGAGTTAGCCATTTCATCTATAGCATTTTGGTATTCAATATTGCTGCTAGCTAAACCTTTAGATAACCATTTAGCAATTTCTGCACGTGTCATAACTTTATCAGGTTCAAACTTTTTACCATAGTCTTTAGTATCAATAATACCAAGTGCAATGGCTTCATTTACTGATGGGTATGCCCAGTGAGTGCTTGGAACATCTGAAAAGGTACTGTTGCTTTCAAAAGCGCCATCGAAAGCACGAGATAAGAATGCGGCAAACTCTGCTCGAGTTACATTGTTTGATGGACGGAATGTGTTATCTGAATAACCTGTAACCATTCCTTTTGAAACAGTTTCATAAATCGCAGACCCTGCCCAGTGAGTTTTAGGCACATCTTTAAAATTTTGATTTGCTGCTTCAGCATTAGCTCCAACAAGACCTAAAGACATAGCTGTAACTGATAAAGCTACTACTGTTGTTTTAAATAATTTTTTGAATTTCATATACATTTCACCTTTTCCTTATTTGTTTTTGAAACTATGATTCCATACTATAATTTACATTATATAACATACTTAGAGATATTGAGTGTGTCATATCAATGCTTAAATTAGATTGTTTTCTAATATTAAGGGTTAAGGGGGCATCATTAAACCAATGTTTTTGAGGTTTTAATAAAAATAGCACATCATTAGAGAGAGATTTTACTCACTAAAAAACACAACCGTTGAGTTAACAGCGTTTGTGTTTTTAGAAATATTTCCATTTTGGGGCGTTTCGCTTTATCTAATCAAAGAAGCTACATAAATTTATGTTTATTTATATTTCTCGAAATGCTTTAATTGTTCTGTCGAAAGGTTCGTTCCATCAATTGAATAATATTCAAATTGACCTACTTTACCCTTATTATGAGCGAAATAAGTATAAACAACATTTGGCTCGTCAGAATAGATAACATTTACCCAATAACTCGGAAGACCTGCAAAATGCCATTTCGCTTTAATAGATTCAGTTTCATCTTTCTGATAAAACGTATTTTCAATTAAATAATCTTCTACTCTCTTTTCATATAATTGTTTTTTTATTTCTATTGTACAAAACGGAGCAAGTATTACAATTACTACTGCTATTATCAATAGTTTTTTCATTCGATCCCCCATCACTAATTATAATTAAAATCATTTTTAACATTTCCGCTTTTGCATTATAGAAATTAACTTCGATAAATATGGCGATGAAACCTTCTATCTAACCCGTAATGTTAGTATGCAGGAATTTTATTTCACAAACGGACATTTTATTGCGTCGTTATTATTGTACAAATACCCTTTATTTGGGATAATTTACTAAAATATATTAATTGGAGGATGAAAATGCGGCATTTTAAGAGCTACTGCTTGTTTATAATTTTCACTTTGTTGTTAACAGGCTGCACAGATGTAGAAAAAGAAAAACCTCCATCAAATACGAAAATAACGATTGAGTCATACAACATGAATGAAAAAGAAAGATTGCTCATTAGTAAAACAGGTGTGGCGCAAATTGAATATTTCAAGCTGAATGGCACTTTGAAAGAAGACGATGATTTGCAATTTTCAGTGGAGGTATATGAAAAGGGTAAGTTTAAAGAGGAGTTACTAAAGACTTGGGGTGCAATCGAAACAAAATATAAAGACAGCTTAATTTCTTTTGGAATAAGTGACATTAGTGGCGAAGATCATTCTTTAAAACTGCTAAATGGTATACCTTCTGGGCTTGCTTCAAAGTTTTATTCATATAACATGACGAGTCACTCTTTTGGTAAGCTAATTGGCGAAAAAGTTACTTTAGAAAAAGATAAACCAATTTATATAGCAGCGTGGCTAGGTACTACTAAAAACAGCCTGCGTACTGTTGGGGGCGAAAATGGAGACCTACCCCCAGGTATTGAAGAATATGAACTCGCATTTTTATATAAAGTTTTATGGACCGACAAAAAGGAGAAGTAACTTTTGTCTAGTTCAAAAATCTAGGTATATTATTGAATATCATTCTTTTATGAAATGTAACCAAACGAAGGTTTGGAGTGGAAGAAGTGTTTATATTTGAAACCTTTCCCGCAATTTACCGTTAAGTATTATTAGACAACAATAAAAAATAGAAAGAGGGGCTTGGGGAACATTCCAAACAGCGATAAACACCGATTCAACAGTATTTGTCGCTGTTTTTTATAGAAAATAACGCTCTGCAACGTATAAAAAAATCTCATTGAAAAGTTACCAAACGTCGCTTTGGGAACTTGTTGAAATCATTTATAGATTATTCCTTTTTTGAAACTTTTAATTAATTTCATTCGTACAAGTAAATTAATGGTATTTTACAAAGCGATACTATTGGTTTAGTTCAGTAGGATTCTTGAAGGAGAAAAAAGGGAGGGGTTTGATGGATTTAAAAATAAATAAGAATTATATTTGGGCATACTTCATAGCATTTTTTGCCCTATGGTGTATCAGAGAGTTATGGCTAGTTCAATATTTAGATTTGATGGATTCTGTTCCGAGAGCTATATCATCAGCCGTTATTAAAGTAGTTATTTGGATAATTCCAGTTTTAATATTAGTTAAAGTTATGGAAAAAGCGGTTCCATTTTCATATTTAGGGTTACGTCATAACTTTAGAAATGGTTTAAAATGGACATTTTATGTATCGTTGGTTTTCATATCTTACTTCATAATATTAAATTTCACTATTTTACATAATAACCTTGATTTTCAAATAGGGTTTAACGAATTGCTAAATACTGTATTATTAGTCGGGATTACTGAAGAAATTGTCTTTAGAGGTTTTTTATTAAAAAAACTGATGAATTCTTTTAAATTTTGGATAGCTAATGCGATTACATCTTTACTTTTTGCATCCATTCATTTTCCTATTTGGTTTTATAAAGGGCTTTTCGAATTTCCTTATATTTTAACTGCTTCATTAACAGCTTTTATATTGAGCGTTATATTCGGTTATGTGTATAAGAAAAGCGGTTCTCTTTGGTCGGTAATCGTTATCCACTCTTTATATAACTTGTTAGTATCGCTCTTCTACTAACTTATAACTCATCCAATATTATTAATTTTATGATAACTAAAGGAGTGATGTTTTTGAAAAACGCTAAGATAAAAGAATTTTTAGAGTGGATTAAGTCTACTGTCATAACGTGTATAATTACGATTGCCGTTATTATATTTATAGTGTCACCTGCAGTAGTAAACGGTGCTTCGATGATGCCAACGTATGAAGATGGCGATATCGTTTTATTAAATATAATCGGTATGAAAATTTCCGGTATTGAAAGATTTGATGTAATTGTATTCGAAGCTCCTAATGGAGAGACATATATTAAACGGGTAATAGGATTGCCAGGAGACCATATTTCATATGAGAACGACACACTTTATATTAACGATGAAGCGATTGAAGAGGCATATTTAGACGTATATAAAAAACAACTGTTAGATAATAGTCTACTAACAGAAGATTTTACATTACAGTCTGCAACGGATTACTCAACGATTCCAGAGGGCTATTTATTTGTTTTAGGTGATAATCGCCGAAATAGTCTTGATAGTAGATATGCTAGTGTGGGATTAGTACCAATGGAAAAGGTATTTGGAAAAACCAATATTAGATTCTATCCACTTGATAGTATCGGTATTGTTAAATAATCCTATTTTTTAAGCCGATAAGTAAAATATACAAAATGAATACAAATAACGTTCCCAAATGACTCTTAGGGAACCAACACCCCCTTATTCAATTGGATAAGGGGGTGTTTTAAACTGCGTGTGTACGATACGTCTCCAAGCTCTGCTTTAGGAATTATGTTTGCTACGATGTAATTTAATTGTTAAAATTAGTAAAAATTAGTTATGAGGTGTGGGGGAATTGAAAAGAATTATAGTATGTTTCAGCCTTATGTTCATTCTCGTTGCTTGCTCAAATAACAGTGAGGATAACTCTACAAATAGTGACAAAATTGAGGAAGTGAACGATTCAGCCCAACTTTCGGAAGATACAACTCTTCAAACTAACGAATTAGAATTACAAAATAAGGAATTATCATCTGCTTTGAATAGTATGGAAACGGACCTCAATTACAAAAAAGAAGAAGCTGAGTATTATAAGCAATTGATTGATGACCTTATTGAAGATTATAGTGACACCCAATTAAAAGATTTAGCAATAAAGTTATGGGATTATCAATTAGAAATTAACGGAGTATCTGTTCCGACAAACGGAATAGTGGAAATACAAGAAAATACGATTGAAATTTCTTTGATAGAAAGACAATCAGCCTACCCTATTTTCCCAAATGAAATTTATATGCAAGGGCAAATAAGTGGGAATTATATAGACCATTTAAAAATGACTTCCAATCCTTCTGAAACCTATGTAACGGATGGCACAGTTGTTACTGCTATTCATCATAAATTTGTAGATGTAGAAAAGGGTTCAACTATTTCATTTACTGTATCCGAAGAATTAAAAAAACGATTAGGACTAGAAACTACTCAAATTACAATTAATAAAAAATAAATGCTTCATTGACATACTACACTGATATAACTGTAATCATAAATATACATGCCCATATAATAAAACGTTCCCAAATGCAAGTTAGGTAACCAATAACCATGTCTAACTTTTAGGGGTCACTTCAACGACGCTTAGGGAACTTTATTATTCCATTTTATGTCTATATTGAAAATTGAAAGTTTAATGGGGGCATCATTATGTGGGTCATATTAGGTCTTATCGCAATAATAGCAACTTTTATTAACCTTTATATGTATGCAACAGGCAAAGATTACAAACTTGCGATGGCAATGGGGTTATCATTTACAGCATTAACAGTTTGTGCTGATTACAGTTATCTAAATACGTGGATAAAAGTGGAGGATTGGGCAGCTTTATCAGATGTAGTACCAGGTATGTCTAGGGCATTTTGGTTTTTGACAATTGTTTCTATTTTATTAAATATAGCACCTGTACTTTTCGATTTAAAAAAAAAATAAATTACCTTAATTGAATGCAATGATTGCAATAGATGTATATAGCGAAAAGTTTATTAGTTTATTTGCCTAATTTAACCGAGCATAAGCTATACACCTCTATACAAATAACGTTCCCAAATGACACTATGGGAGCCAACACCCTCTATTCAATTGAATAGGGGGTGTTTCGACTGTTTATGAACAGTAATTCTCCAAATGAAACTTTAATTAATGGGCTTGTTTTATTAATTCTGCTATTAAATTGAAAACTTCTTTGTCACGCATGAGATATTTATCTGCTAATTTCTTATCAATAGCGAATACTTCTAAAATACTATTTCCAGTATTTTCATCTTGGCTAACAAAAAGTATAAGATTATCCGCAACCGTCGATTCTAAGTCAATAATATAGTAATTAAGTTCAGTTAAAGCGTTTAAATCTTTTTGTTTAATACCTGTTACCTTTGTGTTTTCTAATTGATTCAGTAAATTGGCTATCATTTCTGTTGAAAGTGTAGCTTTTTTGTTTTCTGTAATATCTTCGGAAACATAATTAATCGTTCCAGTAGTATACAGCTCTTTCGAATAATCTGATTCAACAATTTTGAATACTTCAGATACACTAGATTCCCTATATTTAGCTGAACTAATATTATATATGTAACCTGAAATAAGAACTCCTATAATGATAAGCCAAGTCCATCTCTTCAAAAACTCACCCCCTTCTTTATAATTATATATTATTTAATTATTCCGAAATATATTTCCGAAACTAAACCCCTCTGAATATCACAAAAATGTTAGGGATTAATTAAATCAGTAATACACTAAACCAATATTTACATACATTGATTATTCAAATAAACGTTCCCAAATCAAAGTTAGGTAACCAATAAACGTGTCTAACTTTTAGGGGGCACTTCAATAAACCTTAGGGAACCAATACCCCCTATTCAATTGAATAGGGAGTATTTTGGCTGCTTGTGAACGATAAGTGCCCAAACTATGCTTTGGGAACTATCTAGAAGGTATTGATGATATTTATCTAGAATTATATTTGTGTAACATAATTTCGACGATGGAGGCTTAACGATGAAAATTTTTGATGCACATTTCCATATTATTGACTTTGATTTTCCCATTAAAGAAAATCAGGGGTATATACCACCAAGCTATGTGGTAGACGATTACGAACAAGATACAGCGCATCTGAACGTTCAAGGTGGTGCAATTGTTTCAGGATCATTTCAAGGCTTTGATCAGAATTATTTATTAAAAGCTTTAAAAGAAATGGGGCCAACGTTTTGTGGTGTCACACAATTACCATATAGCGTGTCGGATGAAGAAATTATTCATTTACATAATAACGGAGTTAAAGCGCTTCGATTTAATATTAAACGAGGTGGCTCAGAAGATTTATCAAAATTAGATTACTTTGCAAGACGTGTATATGATTTAGTTGGCTGGCATAGCGAATTATACATTGATTCAAAAGAATTACCTGACATTGCAGCAACAATTGAAACGTTACCAGCAGTTTCAATTGACCATTTAGGCTTATCAGAAGAAGGCTTACCACATTTACTCAAATTAGTGGATAAAGGTGTTCGTGTGAAGGCAACAGGTTTTGGGCGTGTCGAGCTTAATGTGAAAAATGCGTTAGAATTGATTTACAAAGTAAATCCAGATGCATTAATGTTTGGAACAGATTTACCTTCAACACGTGCAAGACGACCTTTTAGTGATACCGACATTACACTAGTTCAAGAACTATTTGATGATAAAGAGATCGATAAGATTCTCTACATAAATGCACAGAATTGGTATTTCAAATAATACATCTGTATACAAAAAACGTTCCCAAATGTGAACTGCACCTCCTTGTTAGATGTGTCTAACAAATGGGGTGCAGTTCAATAAAAGCTTGGGAACGTTCGAACCAGCAGCTAAGACTTATAAACCGTCTTGGTTGCTTTTTACCTCAATTAGGTTACCAAACGTCGCTTTGATAACTTTAATATTTAACGAGGTGAAAAATCCATAATTTGTTATAATTGAATAGAGAAAATACAGGTTCTACAATGTCGTATGGGAAGATAAGAACACTTCATTTTAAGGGACTAATAAGTAACATTTAGAAAGTAGGTAAATGATTGATTCCACTAGTTTATGACCAAGTAAATGGTTGGGGAAAAGACGATGAATTTTTTTTAACATTATTGAAGAAGATTAATGTAAAGACTATAGCCGATTTAGGCTGTGGGACAGGGAGATTAACAACTCATTTTGCGAAAGCAAACTATCAAATTACAGCAATTGACCCAAATGAAGAAGCAATTAAATATGCGAAAAATAAGCAATATTCTGATGAAGTGACATGGATAGTTGGTGATAGTTCAAATCTACAAACCAATACATATGAAACAATAATTATGACTGCGAATGTTGCACAAGTATTTCTTACAGAGAAAAGCTGGGAAAATGTTGTTACAGATGCTTTTCGAGCGTTAAAACCTGGAGGCCATTTTATTTTCGATACTCGTAATCCATTAGAAAAAGTGTGGGAAGAGTGGGAAAAAGATACGACACCGGATATAGCAACAGATTTATTGAATGGTGAGCCACTTGAAATTTGGACACAATATGAAGGATTAGTAGACGATGTTTTTACTTTTTATGAAACGGTGAAAAGAAAACATACTGGAGAAGTAGTTATTCATGAAAAAATGCAATTGAAATTTAGAACACAGGAAGCAATTTATGAATCACTAAAAAAAGCAGGGTTTTCACGGATTCAAGTTTATGGAGATTGGGAATTTAATCAAGCAACTTCAAAAACAAAATCTTTTATTTTTCATAGTATAAAATAACTCACTTCAACTTTTATGCAGAGTTATCCAAATAACGTTACCAAATCAAAGTTAGGTAACCAATAACCGTGTCTAACTATTAGGAGTCACTTCAAGCTTGGGAACATTTCAAACAGCGACAAACACTGATTTCACAGTGTTTGTCGCTGTTTTTATAGAAAATAACGCTCTGAGACGCTGTGAGAAATTATTTTAAAGAGGACTGTTCGATCCACTTATTCTGAATGGCATGAAATGTTACCAAACGACGCTTTGGGAATGTTTTTACCTCAACTAACGTAGCAATTTAGTGTAATAAACAGTGAAATTTTGAGAACACTAAAATGAGGTGTTTTCTTATGAAAAAAATACTTATTTTAATTATTGCCATTTCTCTTTTTGCTGTTTTATCGAAGGCGATAGCTACGACAAATAACTATGATGAAATTGCTAAGTCTGATAAAGTAGGCGTTACAATTTATGCAAAAAAGATGAATGGATTATATACAGATTTTAAAATTGATTTTCAAGGTAGCCTCTTTTCAAAACCTTATTGGATAAACACAACAAGTCCTACTTGGTCTCCTGAGATTATCTATGAGGATATCAGTCAAGATGGAAAGAAAGAGCTTGTCATAATTTTGACTAAAGGTACTGGTACTGGTGTTTTAGAACGTGAAGTTCATGTGTTTCAAATGCAACAGCAAAAATCCGAGAAAACACAGAGTATGATGCCAGTTGAGGTACCTGTTGATGACCCAATAGCCATATTATTAAAAAACGTAAAGACCGAGATAACACCAAACAAAGCAATTGTTAGTATTGGTGACAAGAAATATACAATTGATATTAAACCTTTGGGTATTCAACCTGAACATTTGTTTGATGATATATACTTTGGTAATCGTATCAACTTTGAAATAAAAAACAATCAACTTATTGCAAAACTCGGAGGACAAATCTCTCCAGTATGACGATTTGTTTTGATTCTTCATGCAATGGAAAGGCAGCCCAAAAGTATGTGACTGCTCTTGATGTATTTATAAATAAAGTTAAATTAGATATCCTTGAAGGATAAATGGGCGGAGGGATGAAGTTTGACGAATAACATTATCGAACAAGCAAAACGTGGCTTGAAAGGTTTTGCAGTAGGCTATTATCATACTAGTGGTTGTTATGGTAAGTATAGAGAAGAATATTATAAATATTTTGCAGACGAAGATTTTGAAACTAGAAAATACTCGATTGTTGCATTTACCTGTATGTTAGGGACTTGGGAAACAGGATATTGCCAGGTATTTCAGCCAGTCAAAGAGTGGGAGGTACATAGAGATCCTTTAAATCAATATTATTGCTTCGAAGATTATCTTGATGCACTTTTAAAATATCACGACCGGATAGAAAAAGAATTCCCCTATATGTTTGAAAATATAGTGTACTGTTTAATAAAAATTGAACAAGATAAAGGGATTAGTTATGAAGAATGGTTTCCTGAACATAACCCTAATATTTTTAAACGTGTAAAAGAAGAAATTTTAATTCCCAAAAAACATTTAGCAGAAAAACATAGCCATCTAAAATACTTATTAAAAGAAATAGGTATTGAACCTTTTTTTGAATCGGACAAATTTTAAAATTAGATTCAGTACTAAGGATTTATAAAGTATACAATACAAACCTAATAAACGTTCCCAAATGAAAGTTTGGGGACAGTTTAAAAAGGCACAAACGTTGATTTAACAGCGTTTCGTGCTTTTTCTTGTGAACATTTTTTATACCATATTTAATACAGATGGCTCAAATGGTTGATACAATTGTATTTTGCTTGTTGGAAGTGTTCTCTATCTTGTATAAAAGTGTATATTCCTTATTGTTGTAAATTCATATTTTTCTTACTATACCCAAAATGGGAAACCACAATAAATCAGATTCCCCCAATTATTTAAAAACAACAATTAAATTTAACAGAGCCTTATATTTAAAATACGTATTTAAAGATACTATGCCGAAGATTAGCATTAGCCATGGAGAGCTGAATCTAAAGATGGCGGAAGGTGTTTCGAATAAGAATGCACCCCAAAAGTTCCCATAACCCTGGTGTATAATAAGCATCTTTAATATTTAGAAACTGTGCTGAGTTTTTAAATACACAAAATGTGATAAAAAGGAAAAAGAATGCGCATGCCCCGTATGTTTTGCTAAGACGCTGTAAATAATTTTTTTCAGAGGATTGATCGGAAAACAGGGAATCATCTTTATTATTTGGATTTAACCAATACTGTAAAGTCGATAACCGTGAGCCGCCTACATGTACCCAGCCAAACTCCTCATAAAGTGCTTTGTATTGCTGAAATTTTTGTTCAGATGCAAATGTATAAAAGAAGAGGCGTGTAAGGAAATCATTATATTAGATGTTGTTTTCTTGAATCAAAATACAATATAGGGTTAATACGGTAAAATTATATTAACCCAGCATACAGTGATTATTGAAAAGTAGAAGATGTTGTACATCATACATTAAAAAGTAGGGTACAAATGCTACGATGTTCATGTACAATCGCACTCACTTAAAGATGTACACTTTTGCCTCACTTTCTAGCATACTAATCATGAGGTGATTAGTATGTACATAACGCTAGATGTTCAAACGAATTTTGAAATTAATAGTCTTTCAGACTTACCAAAATTCAAACAGTTAATGGAGAATTTAAAAATGAAAATTAACAAAAGCCAGTTGGCTAGAGAAATGGGTGTGGATCGACGTACAGTTGATAAGTACCTAAATGGATTTACACCAAAAGAAACAAAAGAAAAGGCATCTATTTTAGATGATTATTATGAGGTAATCGCTGCACTACTGTCGGAGGATTCAAAGCAGGTGTTTTATTACCGCCGTATACTTTGGCAATATTTAAAAGACAATCACGGTTTAGAATGTGGTGCTTCTACATTCCGTCGCTATATCGCAAAGACACCCGAATTCGCAGCTTATTTTACAGATCAAATGCGTATTCCCTCACCGAAAGGTACGACAAGATTTGAAACACCACCAGGTCAACAGGCACAGTTTGATTGGAAGGAAAGCATTCCTTTTGAGACAAGTGATGGTGAAAAAGTAGAGGTAAACGTAGGTGCGCTGGTTCTAGGGTATTCAAGATTCCGTATATTTACTCTGACATTGAGTAAAACACAAGATGTTTTGTTCTCATTTTTAACCGAAGCATTCGAAAAAATTGGGGGTGTTCCAAAAGAGATCGTAACTGATAACCCAAAAACAATTATGGATGTGGCACGAACAGAACAGTGTTCAGGAAAAATAAATAGCAGGTTCGCCGCTTTTGCGAAGGATTTTGACTTTAAGGTACGACCATGTATAGCACGGCGTCCTCGTACAAAAGGTAAAGTAGAAACACAGATGAAATTTATTGATGAAATCCATGCATATCAAGGTCAATTGACCTTAGAAGAGCTCTATCATTTCATTGAAAAGTTAATGAATCGATTGAATCAATCTTTCCATCAAGGGTCAGGCAAAATACCCGTATTTGCTTTAGAAAAAGAAAAGAGCTCCCTACTTCCGCTACCCGCAGAAAAGATAAGGAACTCTTACCGTATCAAGCATCAGCTTGTACAAGTAAACACATCAAGTATGGTCTCCTACAAAGCCAACCAGTATTCAGTCCCCACTAAGTACATTGGCCAAAAAGTTGGGATACAAATACATGATGATCAATTATGGATTTATTATAACATGGAGTGTATTGCACAGCATCTTATATCGAATCGAAAATTAAATATTCGTCCTTCAGATTATAAAGAAACCTTGCAAATTTCTGCACCTCGTTATCCAGACATTGATACTTTAGCGAAAAACAATCTAAAAGCTATTGGAGAGGTGTATGACACATGATACAGCAAACAAATTATCAGCAACTTTTGAAGAACTTAGAGTATTTAAAATTAAAACAAATGGTTACACATTTAGATGAAGTCGTGGACTTCGGCATCCACAATCAAATGTCATTTATCGATACGTTGATTAAATTAACAAATTATGAAATTGATTTACGTGAACACAATATGATTCATGCGATGGTAAAAGTGGGTGCCTTCCCAAATCTAAAAGAGATAAAGGACTATGATTTCGACTTCCAACCGTCAATCAACCCGCAACAGATTCATGATTTTCTTACATTACGTTTTATTGAGAGTAATGAAAACATCGTATTTTTAGGCCCTAGTGGTGTGGGTAAGACCCATTTAGCCTCCGCTATCGGGATTGCGGCTGCAAAAAAACGTACAAGTACGTATTTTATAAAATGTCATGATTTGATTCAGAACTTAAAAAGGGCTCGCCTAGAGAATCGTCTAGAGAGCCGCTTGAAGCATTACACAAAATATAGGTTACTTATTATCGATGAAATTGGTTATTTACCCATTGATCCGGAGGATGCAAAACTCTTCTTCCAGTTAATCGATATGCGTTATGAAAAACGAAGCACAATCTTTACAACAAACGCTAACTTTAAATCTTGGGACGAAGTGTTTCAGGAGCCTAAGTTAGCCAATGCGATTTTAGATCGCATTTTACATCACGCAACGGTTGTAACAATCATCGGTAATTCTTATCGTTTGAAAAACCATTTAGCTCCAGAAAGTGAGTAATTTTATACACAGTTAAGTGAGCGTTTTTGTACATAGATTAATTGACATTTGTACAGGGAGATTTAGATGGATAAGAGAATAGAGGAATTAGTTAATTTTACAAAAGAAAAATACTGCTTACACGAATATTATTTACATACATTTGATATTTACCGAAGTACGACAATTTTCAAAGATACGGTTTATACCCTAAGCATGGAATGGTTTCCAAATCATATTAAAAATTGGGATGATGAAACCTATAATCCAGAGGGAACAGCTTGTATTGAGTTAGACATCCATTCAAGAAGGACAAAACGTGTCATTTTTAGTAAGGGGATATCGACTGTTGATGGTATGACGTTTGATTTGAATAATAGGGATGAAATCATCAAGTGGATCGAAAAGGAAACGGGTTTAAATTATGGAAGGCAGTTTGAGTTCTGGAAGGAAGAAGAAAGAGGCCTTCAATTCAAGGAATGTATAGATGGGGTTGCAGTTTCTCCGTCAGGTAATATTGAATTAAAACTAGATAAGGAAGGGAGGCTGACCTTATTTTCTATATATGGACAGTTTCCCTCAGAGAAACTAGTAAAACAAGAAAAATATTTACTTTCCCTTGAACAAATAGAAGAGTTAGCCAAGGAACAATTAAAGTTAGTTGAATTTCCAGTCACTGAACAAAAAAAGCTCATTCCTGCATTTGCAATAGAAGAAATTTATATTAAGAATAACTGTTTTTCTACCTTACCCTTTGTAGATGATACGTTTTCTTTGCAAATGGACAAAGTGTTAGAGTGGGATGATAATATTCAAGAAACTTTCCAAAGTAAAATAATATCACTCATTGAAAATGTCACGCCTGATCAAGCATTTCAGTGTGAACCACATCCAGATTTGCGATCAATAACAGAGGAAGAAATTAAAAAGTGTGTTAGTAACATTAAAAAATTTTTTAGTCAAGAATACCCGAATGATTCAGGGAAATGGGTATTAAAGTCGCTATATCGAGATAAGGGATACATCCATGCAACATTAAAAGCAAAGGAACAGAAAGAGCGCGTATTTAAAAGGAAATTGAAGCTATTCATTGACTCGGAGACTTATCAAGTATTGAACTTCATGGATAATAAGCCATTTTTAAAAATATATATGGAATTAGAAGAAGCAGAGGAAATAAAGGTTAAAAAAGAGGAAGCATTTAAGAAATTAAAGGACTTCATTGAATTGACACCATATTATGTATATGATTTTGAGCAGGGTAGCTATGTTTTATGCGGAAAGTTAGATTGCCATTTTGCAGTAAAGGCGAATAATGGAGAAGTTGTTGAATTAAATGAATTGTAACTAAATGCAGTAAAAAAATAACCACCTAGAATGTTGATATGACAACGTTCTAGGTGGTTTTATAATCGCTTTATTTAGATGAAATCATTTACTCAGCTTATCTTTTTAATTAGCTTCTCTAAGCTTCTTGACTCGCATTTACTATAACGGATTAATCCTCTCTCTCAACAAAAAACGTGATTAAAACAAACAGTAAAAATGCGAGTAATAAAAGTGTTCCGCCAACGATGAATAGTATCATGACGAAAGTTTCGTTTAAGTTAAATGGATTTATGTTGTACATCCACATACCAAACGTTAAGCCGAATGCGCCGGTCATCGCTAAAATCCCGTGTACCGTTACTAACTTTTTATATTTTACACGGTACATCTT
The DNA here is from genome assembly GCF_003073375.1 of Lysinibacillus sp. 2017. Taxonomy (NCBI): domain Bacteria; kingdom Bacillati; phylum Bacillota; class Bacilli; order Caryophanales; family Bacillaceae; genus Lysinibacillus; species Lysinibacillus sp. 2017. The sequence continues at coordinate 2,201,330 of NZ_CP029002.1, read as the reverse complement.
ATAGAAAATCCCCCATGCAAAAACTGATAACCAGCCAACAAGTAGTATGTGAGCGTGAATAGGGCGCAGTGAATAATCCATATTGCCTGCCATTTTTGAACCTAAAAATGTACCAATTAAACCGAAAATCGCCGCGAAGCGAATTAAACGAATACTCCATTTTTGTTCCATTATTAATCCCCCTTAGATTGTGTATGAATACGTTCTACATCAGATAGAACAGACAAACCCCTATAAAAGAAGTTTGATTGTAAAATTTGCACCAAAATTGGCTTTACTTTTAACAGCAATATAGCCGTTATCGTGATCACATCCCTCGCTAAGTCGAAATCCAGTCCGAAATCGATGTAATAGTTTGTTCGTGTATGTACCTCCGTTTTGTTTGAATTGGTGCATCTAGTTCACAGTATAGTAGATGAATATAAACTTAAAATGAACAATAGCATATTATTTTCAATAAAAGATAAATAAAGTAAAAATTTTATGAATAATGGTAAAAAAATTATTATTTCAGGCCATTCTTCGTGGAAAAGAAAAATAAAAAAACAGATAGAACGGTATCAATAAATAATACTTGTTCTATCTGTTTCGATGATTAAACTTTTCTTACCTCTAATTAAACTTAGGTCGGTCCGTCATAGCGGGTCTTTTTTTACTATTTTACGCCTGGCACCCAACCAACATTACGTTTCATTCTGATCATTAGCGGCTCTGGAATGTTATTATCACGACTCATATCCATTTCAGTAATAACTGGTTCACCAGCTGCTACTTTTTCTACCCAGTGTGGTTCAATTAATAGCTCACGACCAAGTGCAAGTAAATCAGCGCCTGTTGCCATCGCTTCTTTCGCATCTTCTGGTGAAAAAATCGAACCAACGCCGATAAGCGGTACACGACCCTTAATGACGCGGTTTAAAATTTTAATACGGTTTTCTTTTTCACCGCTATATCGACGCGCTTCTGCACGGAAATCACCTAATGAAATGTGTAAGTAATCGAGCTTTTCATCTGCTAAACGATCTACAAGTTGAACCGTTTCATCTAGAGTGATCCCATCTTCCTCAGGCTCTTCGGGGCTAAAACGATAACCAACGATAAATTGGTCATCAGCATATTGCGCTTTTGCACGGTTTACACGATCGATAATTTCTAATAAGAAGGTCATACGTTTTTCAACAGAGCCACCGTAACGGTCTGTACGTTTATTTGTAAAGCCTGAGAAGAATTGTTGTAATAAATACGTATTGGCACCGTGAATTTCAACACCGTCAAATCCTGCTTCAATTGCGCGACGTGTCGTTTCACCAAAGGCTATTACGATTTCCTCAATTTCTTCTACCGTTAAAGCACGAGCCACACCGCCATCTGCTGCTGTCGTGTCACTTGCACTTACGATATCACCATTTGGTACAAGGTTACGTCCTACTTGGCGTCCGCCATGCTGTATTTGTAAAATTGCTTTTGCACCACCATCGTGAATTGCATCTGCAATACGTTTTAAGCTTGGAATGTATTCATCGCTATGCGCCGAGATTTGACCTGGGAAGGCTTTCCCATTAGGAATTACGTAAGCACATGCTGTAATCACCGCACCGACGCCATATGAGCGTTCACGGTAATATGTAATCTCCGCATCTGATACGGTATCATCAGCATTTGCTGAGTATGTTGTCATTGGCGCCATCATGTAACGATTACGAATTGTGACGCCGTTTTTAAAAGTAAATGGTGTTAAATAAGTTGTCATATTGTTCACTCCTTCTAAACAAGAGTAATTTTATCGGATTTAAAAGTCAAAGATTGTGCTTTACTACTACTTTCCTGCATCATAATGAAGAAAGCAGTAGAAAGGATAATTATATTGAGAGTAGTTTCAGAAAAATGCGGATTTAAAACGCTAAGAATGTAGATGAATCGAAATGCGGCGGTGCTTGGAATTGAAAAGAATAATATCTGGTTTACCCAATATTTTTATTCTTCTTATAAGATAATTTTAGGGATAACCAATTTATGGAAAAAAGTATAATTGCAGAGATTATAGCAATTCCAAATAATTCAATAGTCTCTTTAGAAGTAGATGGTAGACCCTTGATAATTAATGTTATTGCTGCAAATACAACGAAAAACTTAATTGCATTTTTTATTAAACGTTTGTTTGCCTTTGAGTAATCTGTACTTGTGAAGATTGATGTATATTCAATGCCTGATAAAATGTAACGCATTAAAATATAGATTATAGGGATTAAGATATTTATAAAAGCAAATAGTGGATTGCTTATTTGAACTTCATTATAAAATTTCGCTGAAATGAAATAAAGTACATTGATTAAAATTAATAGCAGTAAAGCTTCACTGAAAAAGTCTTTGATTTTATTTTGCTTATACTCATCTGACGGTAAAAAAAAGAAAATTACTGAATTCTTCATAATTCTTCCTCCCAAAATAAGTCATTTAGTGTTTGATTTAACGCTTTAGCGATTGCAATACATAGTGTTAGTGAAGGATTAAATTTGTTATTTTCTATTAATCCAATGGTTTGACGCGTGACGCCCGTCTGTTTAGCAAGTTCATCCTGTGTTATATGCAAAACTGAACGTCGTGACTTAACTTTATTTTTCATTCATTTTCTCTCCTAATTCATATTCGGTATTACAATCAGGTTAATTGTAATGTATATATTGCAATTAAGCAACATATATATTGCAATTTTAAAGCAGGAGTAACCGAAATAACGTTCCTAATGAATGTTTGAGCCACTAAAAAAGCCATCAATAGTCTCTTGAATAATGTAGGTGTCTTTCTGTAATAGGGCCATTTTCTCAAATGATTTTAATTTAAAAATGGATATTTATGTTAATATTTAGGTGTGAGATGAAAAGTGGATTTGGTTACATAGAAATTTATTGCAGATGAAAAAGAGTTAGCATTGGTGAATATTTTGTGTGGAAGTGGTTTGTCTTAGGAGAGGAGATAAAAAAATGATTGAATTACGAAAGATAACTGGGGATAACATAGATGAAGTAATAGTACTTGAAGTTGGGGAAAACCAGAAAGACTTTATAGAAACTACTAACCTCAGAAGCTTTGCAGACGCTCATATGTTGAACGCAGACGGTATACCAGCGACTCCACTAGCCATTTATGCTGATGATATTATGGTTGGATTTTTGATGTATATTTACGATACGATGGATCATGAGTCATTTGAAAATGAAGTTTTCTATGGTAAGAAGAGTTATTTCATTTGGCATAATATGATTGATAAAATTTACCAAGGAAAAGGATTTGGCAAACTTGCTTTTGAAAAAATGTTGGCGGATATTGAAAACATGCCAGATGGGGAAGCAGAATTTGTAACCCTCTTTTATCATACAAGTAATGTCATAGCTAAAACATTATACGCATCATTTGGTTTTGTAGATACTGGCATCATTCAGGATAATTCGATGTTGGCGATTAAAAAGTTAGATAGAAAAATAACAGAATCCTTGTGCAATAGATTAGGGGATGCGAAATGATACAGGTTTTATTTGTTATCTTATTATGGGTTATACCGATTATCCTTGTTACAAATACATATTTTAAAATGGATAAGGAAGAACGACAGAAGCTTAAAACTGAGTTTAAAAGTCCGTTAACATTTTTATGTGTGGGATTGCTAATTATAGGCTTTTTGCTATCACTTTCTGGAATTATCCTAGCGATTGGATTGCTTCAGCATATTGGTGTAACTATGGTATTTACTAGTTGGTTTACTACTAGTATTGTAAACTGGAAAAAAGGAAAAACTAATTTTATAAAAAGTGCTGTACTTATTTTATTAGGGGTCTTAGGAATAGCAGCTTATGGATTTATGGTTACCTAGAAGAACTATCGGTTTTAAAAAGTAGGAGGTATCTTATGACGTCAATCGTTTTAATGCTTGTTATTGTATTAATAATATGGCGAATTAAACAAAAAAAGGAACTATTCGCTAAACTTTCTTTTGGTGAAAAAATTTATACATCCCTAATATATGTAATGTCTTTATTCATAATTTTTTGGACTGCTTCAAAGCTTCTGACAGCAATTAAAACGTTTGAATTAAATGGGTTAATTGAAACATTTATTTTCTTAATTATTTTAGCTTTTGGATTGTGGCTCATTGTTACTATTTGGTCAAAGATTTTACCTAAAAAAGTATTAGAAGATTTATAAAGTATACAAGTTAATTTTGTGTTGTAATACGTCATTTATTTTTCTAGTTCTATTCTACTTCGGCTAAAAATATAAAATATTTGGAGACGTTTTTTATTTCAATTAAGTTTTATGAATCTTTGACAAAAAGAGCTACACTTATCCCAATATGAAGGATAAACGTAGCTCTTTGTAATAATGGCATTAGGCCCAAAGGTATTATTATTCAAGAAAGATTTAATAAAATTTTAGGTTTGCCGGATTATGAAACATTCGTTGCCGAAATAAACGGTGAGTTAGTCGGTTTTGTAGGAATGTGTAAGCAAACTGCATATGAATTTGATGGGCCGTATGTAAGAGTTTTAGCACTAGTAGTTCATGAAACTATCGAAGGAAAAATATTGGACAAAGTCTTATGTTAGCAGTTGAGGACTGGGCAAAAAAGAACCATTGTGTAGCAATTACATTAAACAGTGGGAATAGAGAAGAACGAATCGCTGCACATAACTTTTATAAAAATTTAGGATACTTAGGAAAAAGTACAGGTTTTAGCAAAAGTATAATAGTTTCAAATAAAAGTTAGGGAATCGATCCGCCATTTTATTAAATGGGGAGGGCTGCTTAGGATCGCGATTTTCCTAAATGAAAGTTTAGGAATACACCAGAAAGCTACGAAAATAGAAGAATAAGAGTTCGAAAAGGTTGTACGGTAATAATATACCGTGCAACCTTTTTATAGTTTAAAAGTACAAAACGACAAGTTTCAAAAAAAGGTACAAAGTCATTTTAAAATATTGGTAACTTATATCTTATTGACCTTTATTACTATTTAATGGATTTTTTACGTAGAAATATGTTGAATTTAATATTTTTCTATATATAGTATATTTTTGAACTATTCATTTATTTGTATATTTATAATTACGCTTCAAAATAGAGGTTCAGGTAATTGAGCAACTTCTATTTTGTGACTTCTTAAATTTAAATATCATTCAACAGGAGGTAATGTATTTTGAAAAAAGTATTGTCAATTGCAACAGCAGCAGCTATGGCTATTAACATTGTGAGTGTTCCATTTAATGTGTTGGCTGAAGAGGTACCAGGTCAAAATGTAGTGAATCTAGCAATCGAAGAGCAGGTCAACACATCATCTAAAGCTTTCGTGAGTAAATTTAGTTTGCAAGGGAAAGACATTTTAAGTGCATACAATGAAGTTTTCAAAATGGATAATACGAATATTAAATCGATCGAAAACAATGGTGGGGTGTATTCTAAGTCGTATCTTAAATATGCAATCGATGAAAATTTAACTACCCACTGGGAGACAGGAAAACCTAATAGTGACACGTTTACAAATGAAGTGGTGTTTACTTTCAATGAATTAACGGATTTAAATCGCATCGTTTATGCAGCGCGTCCAGGTGGTAAAGGCTATGCTCAGGAATTTGAAGTATATGGTTCTACTACAGATGGAAGCGATGATTTTACTTTAGTAACGGAAGGTGAATATAAAGGCTCTGTTGGAGATGTCATTGAAATTAAATTTAACCGTAAAGAGTTTAAGCGACTTAAATTTGTATTTAAAAAAGCCAATCAGAACTGGGCAAGTGCGGGTGAATTTAGTTTTTATAAAGAAGATTTAGTAACGGATCAAATGGCTAATTTATTTACGGATAGCACAAAAAGTAAAATATCCGATGATTTTAATTCGCTAGAAGCATTAAATAAGCTTGAAAATAATGTGAAAGCACATCCTCTATATGAACAATTTAAAGAGGATATCGAAAATGCTAAAGCATTAGTAAATCAGCAAAACATAGAAGCAACTACAGCGGTAACGAACACATTTAGTCATTATGCAAATGCACAGTATGCTGAGCAATTTAGAATGGACTATGACAATATCAAAAGTATACATAACAATGCAGGTCACTATAGCAGTGCTGTTATCGAAAACGCCGTTGACGGCAAATTAGATACATATTGGGAAACAAACAAAGCGAATAGTGCTAGTTTTTCAAATGAAGTGGAAGTAGCATTCAAAGAAGCCGTTACATTAGATCGTGTGATGTTTGGAGCAAGAGCATCTGACCGTAAAGGGTTTGCAGAAGAGTTTGAAATCTACGCTTCTCAAACATCACAAGGAGATACATATCAGCTAGTAGCAACTGGTAAGCAAACAATGGTAGCCGGATTAGTGGAAGCTAAATTCGAACCGACAACATTTAAGCGTGTGAAGTTTGTATTTAAAAAGTCCAATCAAAACTGGGCAACATTATCTGAATTAGCATTCTACAAAGAAGATGAGATCCAAGATAAGATGAACCGTCTCTTTACAGATACTACAATGAGTAAGGTCGTATCAACATACGATACATTGGATAAAATCAATGCGCTAGAAGCAGAAGTTAAGTCGCATCCTTTATATGAAACGTATAAAGAGGCCATTGAGCTAGCGAAACAGATTGTAAAAGGTGAGCTTGTTACCGAAGGAAGAATTATTGAAGCCGAACAGCACGGGAATATGGTTAGTCATGCGCAACAAAAGCTGAAAATGTCATATGGAACAAATAACCAGCCAACTGGAATTGTAGCAAGAGCTGGTGAGAAGATTACGGTATATGTAGATGCAGATGCTGGTGGGCCATTACCACAACTAGTCTTCACACAACAGGAAGGTAGCTGGAATGCGTGGACAAACACGATTAGTTTAAAGCAAGGTAAAAACGAATTTACAGTTCCAAAAATTTACACAGGAAATGTGACGCAAGGCGGACCCATCTATATCGTCAATCCGTACACATCTGAACAGCAAAAGAAAGCTCCCGTTATTAGATTTGAAGGGGGAGAAAGATTCCCGATTTTCAAAAAAGGTACAGATCCACAAGCATTTAAAGTATTTTTAACAGACTATCATAACCGTTTAAATGCAGATAATGCAGAACATCCGGATGTGTTAGACCGCGAATTAATCGATGTAGTTGAAATCGTGAGTGACCGTATTATTTTCACAGGTACAGCTTCACAAGCATATGACGCATATATTACAAAAAATAATGATCCAATGGGTACAGTAAATGGTTATGATGTGTGGATAAATAAATTATTCGAATTCTCTGGATTAGATGGCAGCAGCGAAATACATGATTCAAAATTGATTCGAGAAAATATTCGTTTAATGCAACCATATGGCGCAATGTACGCCGCAGGAAATCATACAGGTATTCAAAGAGGTACTGTTCCTTTAATGTTTAATGATTTTAGTAAAACATACCCTGGGTGGGGGTTAACCCACGAAATAGGACATCGCATGGCTGTTGGTGTACGAGAATATGGCGAAGTTACAAATAACATGGTATCGATGGGGATGTCAGTGGATTATCATTCAATCGATACGCGCATTCCGTATGAAACAATGTATGGCTATTTAATTGAGGAAAATAAAGTTTCAAGAGAAAATACAGGTTATTTCGGAGGACTCGGGGCGTTTTGGCAGCTTGAATTAGCACACCCTGGCTACTGGGCAGAATTAAATAAGCTCTATAGAGAAAGAAACCTATCGCTTACAAACGGAGATTTGTCCAAGCAAAAATATTTAATTGAATTATCTTCAGAAGTATTACAGCAAGATTTAAGCAGTTATTTCGCCCGACATGGATTTACGGTAAGTGATGAAACGAAAGCGGTAGTTAGCAAGTATGCCGCACCTAAAAAATTGTGGTATTTAAATAATAGTGTAATTGGTTATGAAGGGACGGGCTTTAAGGCAAGTGCTTTGGTCGATATCAATATCATGCGTAACGAAGAAAAACGAAAAAATACGTTAATGCTGGATATGGACAAGGACAATACAAATGCTTTACTAGGCTATGAAATTATTCGTAATGGGAAAGTAATTGGCTTTACTTCAACTGCAACGTTTGTCGATCAAAATGTTGATGTAAACGAAAACTATACGTATGAAGTAATTGCGTATGACAAAAAGCTGAATAGTTTAAAACGTGTTGGAGTTAAGGCTTTCCAACCAGCACTTTCTATCGAAAATCAGTTAACACTTAAATTACAACAAGAATTTGACCCAATGGATTATGTAAAGGCAGTTGACTATCAAGGAACGGATATTACACAAGACGTTACCGTTACATCAAATGTGGATACCAATAAAAAAGGTACTTATAAGATTGTTTATACAATCAATCATAACGGAAGTACGGAAACAAAAACGACAGAAGTTACTGTAGTAAGTGACTTTGAATACGCTTCAGATATTAGCCCTGTAACTGCAAAGATTGCGTGGGGTGGTTACCAGAAAGATAAATCGCCATCTGGTGGGATAATTGGACTTATGAGACAAGGTCTTGAAACGACGTATGCTAAAGGAATCGGAGCACATGCTGCATCAGAAGTCGTGTTTAACATCGAGGATAAAGGCTTTGATTTCTTTGAAAGTTACATCGGAATCGACCAAGCGATGAAAGGTAGTAAGTCATCAGCAACATTTGAAGTTTGGGTTGATGGCGAAAAGCAATATGTGAGTGATGTAGTTGAATCAAGCACAGAAAGTAATTTTGTTAAAGTGCCTGTAACGGGTGCCAAAGAAGTAAAACTGATCACAACGGATGCTGGAATTAATGGGAATGCGGCTGACCATACCGTTTGGGCAGATGCTAAGTTTACGAAAAACGAAAGTAAGCCAGTTTTAACTGTCGCAGAAGATTTTGCAATGGTGAAATTAAACAGTGACTTTGATCTTCTAAAAGGTGTAAATGCGTTTGATGCCGAAGATGGCGACTTACTTAGCGCGGTGAAAGTAACGGTAAACGGCTATACGCCGAATAAATCAGGCTTATATCAAGTGGATTATGCTGTCACAGATAACGATGGCAATACCGTAACTACATCGAAGGAAGTCTATGTATATAGTGATACAACGTTTGCGACTGATATCGATTGGAAGTCTGCTACCACAGCTTGGAACAAAGTAAATAAAGATAAGGCTTCAGCAGGCGATATAATTAAATTACTCGTTAACGGGGAAACAAAGGAATTTGAAAAAGGTATCGGAACACATGCAAACTCTGAAATTGTATACGACCTTGAAGGAGAAAACTTTGATTACTTTGAAACATTCGTAGGTATCGAGAGAAGTATCGCTGAAAATGCTACATCAAGTGTAACGTTCAAAGTACTAGCTGATGGACAAGAAGTTTATAATAGCGGGGTTATGAAATATAACACAGAAGCAAAATTCGTGCGTATTCCTGTAAAAGGTGTAAAAGAGTTAAAACTGATTGCGAATGATGGTGGGTATAACGGTTCTGACCATGCCGCTTTTGCAGATGCGAAGTTCTATTTCTCGAATGGACTCCCAGAACTTTCGATTCCTCAATCAGTTGCAACGAAAGTAGGAGAGCCAATTAATGTAAATGTGGCGTACACAGCAGTTGATGCCGAAGATGGCGACTTAACTTCTCAAGTAAACGTGACAGGTATTGATAAAGTAAACTTTAACAAACCAGGGAAATATGAAATAACCTACACAGTAATAGATCATGATGGCAATACCGTAACAAAAACGAGAACGATTGCTGTTGTAAATATGGGAGATTATAACTACCTTTCAGATTTTGATTGGAGTTCGACTCAAAATAGTTATGCCGCTCCAATAAAAGATAAAGCAATAAGTAATAACCGTTTAAAATTAACGAATGACAATGGTAGTGAAGTCGTATATGAAAAAGGGATTGGCGCGCATTCTAACTCTACAATCGTGTATGATTTAACGGATAAAGATGCCGCTTACTTTACGTCGTTTGTTGGCGTTGACCGACAAATGTATAACAGCGTAGGGTCTGTCGTGTTCCAAGTATACGTCGATGGCGTGAAGCAATTTGACAGCGGTTTAATGGCATCAAAAGCTGCTCATAAATTCGTTGAAGTCAATCTAGCTGGAGCAAAGGAACTTAAATTAGTTGTGACAGACGGCGGTAATGGAAATGGCTCTGACCATGCAACATGGGGTGACGCAAAATTACACTTTGCCAATGCAAATCGTGTATATACGGATGATCTTGCATCTAGTATAGAAATTGCTCAAGCAGAGGATTTAGAAAGTTACACGGAAGCTAGTGTGGAAGCTTTACAAAATGCCATCACAAATGCAAATGCAGTTTTAGCAGATATAAATGCTTCCCAAACAGAAGTCGATGAAGCATTAACCGCATTAAATGCAGCAAAGCTAGGTCTAGTAGCAATTGATTTTAATCAAGTCATTGCAATTTCAGATGCCGCTTTAAGTAATGCTATTAAAACAACATTAGGTATAAATGGTGATATTACGCTAGGGGATATGCAAAACCTAACAACTTTAACAAGTGAATCACAAGGAATACGATCTCTAGAAGGTTTACAATACGCAAAAAATTTAGAGACACTCACTATTTCGGCAAATGAAATAACAGATTTCTCTACATTAAAAGGGTTACGTAAATTAATGACACTGAATGCCAATCCTCAATTTGTTGAAATGGGAGAAATGAAAGGTTCAGTAATAGAGATAGAAAACATTGTGAGAGGGATAGATGGTCTGAAAGTTAAACCTGTTTCAGTTGTATTTAGTAACACAATCATTCAAGAATCGAAAGAGGTAGACGTAAAAGGATTGGATGAACACCCAGAATTGTTCACAATCGATCTTACGAATGAAGAAAAAGGACTTTATTGGTTAGGACTTTCTTATAAAATTGAAGAAAGTACCGTAATGTTACGCTACCTGATTAACAATAAATAAAAACGTTAGACATCCCCGCGAGCGATTAAACAACAATACAATAAAACGAATTGAAACGGCTTGAGACATTAAATTAATGCTCAAGCCGTTATGTTTTTGCTATTGAAGGTTTATGATAAAACATAGATTATATCCAAAATTTTAAATTGTTTGAACTAATTTCACGGATTCACTAGGAATGGCTTGTTCTGAAACACTATCGAAGAAATGTAATTTGTCCGGTTGGAAAGAAAAGTTATATTCTTTACCTACCGTGAAAGATGTATCTCCTGAAACCTTCGTAATAAAGCTTTGTCCATTTACTGTACTATGAATATAAGATTCTGCACCTAGTGATTCCTTAACTTCAATTGCAGAAGGGAAGGTATTTTCGCTAGTTTGTCCAACTATAATATGTTCAGGGCGAATCCCAACAATTGTTTCCGTCCCATTTTTTAATACGTGTAGGTACGCTTGCGGAATCGCAACTTTATGGTCGCCGATTACAAAATGCTGACCAGAAATTCTAGCATTGAAGAAGTTCATTGCGGGTGAGCCAATAAAGCTCCCTACAAAAACATTATTAGGGTTTGTATATACTTCTTCAGGTGTCCCAATTTGTTGAATAACCCCGTCTTTCATAACAACGATACGAGTGGCCATTGTCATAGCTTCTGTTTGGTCATGCGTTACATAAATGGTTGTCGTGTTTATATTTCGATGTAATTTTTGGATTTCTGCACGCATTTGTACACGTAATTTTGCATCGAGATTGGATAATGGCTCATCCATTAAAAATACTTTTGCTTTACGTACAATAGCGCGACCTAGTGCTACACGTTGCCGTTGTCCGCCAGATAAGGCTTTTGGTTTTCTCTTTAAATACGGCTCAAGGCCTAATATTACAGCAGCCTCATTTACACGACGCTCAATTTCTTGTTTGGGTACTTTGGCAAGCTTTAATCCAAAGGCCATATTTTCAAAAACCGTCATATGTGGATAAAGCGCATAACTTTGGAAAACCATCGCTATATCTCTATTTTTAGGTTCTACATTATTCATAAGTTGATCGTCAATATAGAGTTCACCTTTTGAAATCTCTTCAAGCCCTGCAATCATACGTAATGTTGTAGATTTCCCACAACCAGAAGGTCCTACAAAAACAATAAATTCTTTGTCATTAATATGCAAATTGAAATCTTTCACAGCTTCATTTTCTTTATCGTAAATTTTATAAATATGTTCTAAACGAATTTCTGCCATTCTCTTCAACTCCCTTATTAAGATAGATTAAGCGTAATTCAAATTACATTATGTGCCTAGAGGAGTTTCTGCCACTCTTTCATATGAGTGAGTGTGCATTTTGTACAATTTTAAAGCAATGCTTATTTTTAGAAGGTCATCACTACTTTTTAAATTTCTGCCACTTAATTCTTCAAAACGTTCCAGTCGCTTTTGAAGCGTATTTCGATGAATATAGAGTGCTTTCGCTGTTTGACTAAAATTACAAATATGTTGTATATAACATTCAACCGTTTCTAATAGAGTTCTTTCAGCAACCGATTCTTTTAGGATGATGGAAACGAATTGTTCTCTTTCACGGTCAAGGGTAGCTGTTAGCATTTTCGTTAAAATCATTTCGTCGAGTTCAAAAACCACTTTTCGATCGGAATGGCATATTTCATTTGGAATGCTTTGCAGCAATTGATAGCTTTCTCGCAATCTATCTTTTTGTTCAAGAGGGGTTGTCATTATGGTGAAAGATGTTTTAAAATCATCTTCAATCAACGCAATAAACGGCGTAAAATTTATAAATTCTTCACCATTTACTAGTAAAACACCATATGTTAGTTCATCAAATGGTAATATATAGCAAAAGCAACCTGCAATAGACTCCAAAACATGTTGCAAGTCATTAATTTTATGAAAAGGTTCTAAAAAGACCACTTTTAATAATTGAAAATGATGAATATCTTCGGGCGGTTGTATGGATTCATCTGTAAAAAAACGCATCCAAAGATGTTGCATATCAAAATATTCAGGTAGGGGTTTCAAGAAGATCGACAGCACTGTACGTTCTTGCTCGGTTAATTGACTTTTGGGCACTTCTAATAAACCATACTCACTTTGAAAGATAAACTTATTGGCGGTATCTGTTCGATAATCGGTTAATTGCGGAAATGTTTCAAATAACAATTTATAATTCATTGTTTTTCCCTCCACTTTGACTAAAGGAATGATGTAATGAGAGCATTTATAAAAAAGTATAATACGTTACATAATCAAATGTTTTTACTATTTTCAGTCGTGTCCCTCGTCATTATTAGTGCGGTTACTTTAATCGGATATAATAAATTTTCTTCTGTTTATGATGAAATTGTACAAGCGCAGTTAGAACAAACGAGCGTCGAATTAAACAGCGCAATTGATGCAAAGTATTCACAGGTAAGTATGATTGCGTCACAAGTTTCAACCGATGAGGATATTCAAAATTTAATGTATCAATTGTTAAGTCACCCTGATATGGCAAGCCTACAAGCGCAGACTTTTAAGCGAACGTTAAATCGTTACTATCCTTATGTTGAGAGTATTTCAGATTACCGTTTTTATGCATTAGACGGAACGGGATTGTTTCCGGCCTCCCAAGATTTAACGGTGATTATCGATGATCAATCGATTCAAAAGGCTTTAGATGCAAAAGGACAACTTATATGGGTAGGGCAGGATTCGAAAAGTCATAGGTATTCTTATGCGATTAAAGTCATAAGATTAATGAACCACTCCTATGAAAATAGTGGGTTTCTAGTATTGAAACTTTCAAATGAATATTTCGATACGCAGTTTGGTGATACCGATAACTTTATTCAAATCTTTGACCATTCAAAACAGTTTCTTACAGGGAAAAATTCGTCTAACGTATTGCTTACGGATGAAGGGAAAATCTCCATCGACGACGAGCCATTTTATGTCGTTAAAAGTGTGTCACCACGAACTGAGTGGACAATCTATGTTGCACAATCAATGGAAAGTTATAATTTAAAAATACAAAAGATTCAGTTATTTTTAGTTGGTATTGCGCTAATTGGTGTCGTGCTGGGCTTTTTATTGTCTTGGATTATTGCATCCTATATCACATCGCCATTAAAACAGCTTATCGAGGCGATGCGTAAGGGACCAAAAAGGCAGCTGCTACATATTGAAGAAACGAACAGCTCTCTTGAAATGCATACCTTACATCATACCTACAATCAATTTATTACTGATATCGAAAGGCTTATTGAAGAGGTATATGAAAAGCAACTACTTCAACAGCAAGCAGAATTGAAAGCATTACAATCTCAAATCAATCCGCATTTCTTATACAATACATTAAATACATTTTATTGGAAATTGATCGATGATGGCAAGGACGAGCTTGCGGATTATGTGTTATCCATGTCTGCCCTGTTTAAATATAGTGTTAGCGCTTCAACAACGGTCACAGATGTTGTTACTCTTGAACAGGAATTGGAGCAAGTTGAGCATTATTTAAATTTGATGAAGATGCGTTTAGATGACCGTTTAACATGGCGTATTCAATGTGAACCGGAACTTAAATCCGTTCAGATTCCCAAACTAATATTGCAGCCATTTATTGAGAATGCGATTATTCATGGGATTGAGCCACAACGCACAAAAGGGATTATAGATATAAAAATTTGTTCAAAAGGGCCGCACTTATTATCGATTATCATTCAAGATAATGGGAAAGGGATGCCTGCAACTACGCTAGAAAATTTAAATAAAGTGACAGATATTCCAACGGGCATGAATCATATCGGCATTCATAATATTCGGTTGCGACTCGCTATTCATTATTCAGAAAATGTTGCAGATTCACTGTACTTCAAAAGCGATGAAACTGAAGGTACTAAAGTGTCACTTATTTTACCTAAGGAGGAAAAATACTCATGACAATTCAGTTATTAATTATTGAAGATGAAGCGATTGTTCGAAAAAGTCTAAAAAATATGATTGAAAAAAATAGACAAGCCATCACTGTTTATACAGCAGCCGATGTTTATGAAGCTAATGAGTATTTCCAGCTTGCACCTATACACGTATTAATTCTTGATATTCAGCTTCCTGAAATTGACGGCCTCACATTCTTAAAAAAGCTACGACAAAAACAACCGGATTTAATTGTGATTATTTTATCGGCACATGCTGACTTTTCTTATGCGCAGCAAGCAATCGATTTGCATGTCGAAAAGTATTTGATAAAGCCTGTTTCAAGGGAAGCATTATTAGAAGTGATTGATCAAAGTATAAAGCACGTGAAGATTATACCAAGCGCGGATCACGCCAGTATTCAACAAGCGTTAAATTATATTCATACACATTTTAATGAACCCCTAACGTTACAAGAATTATCTGAGATTGTACACCTTAATACGAGTTATTTTAGCTCTCTTTTTAAGCAATCTGTTGGTGTGAATTTTTTGCAATACCTCACGAATTACCGTATTAAAGAAGCAAAGAAATTATTATTAGAGCACAATTACTCAATTGAAGAAATTTCAATTCGAGTAGGCTACAAAACTTCTAAGTATTTCATCCAAATTTTTAAAGAGTATGAGAAGATTACACCAAATCAATACCGAAAACAAAGACATTCCAAAGATAATGGGGTTTATCCTAAATAATTTGGAATTTTCAGTCTCTTATTTTTGATATTATAATCTTAATCACATATGGGGGGGAGATTATAATGAAAAGGTTTAAGAAAGCGCATACATTTTTCTTAGCTAGTATAGTTGGGGCACTATTAGTATTAGGTGGATGTAGTTCTTCGAGTAGTGATAGTTCAGTTAGTGGGGATGGAAACAAGGTTGTAAAATTCATGCATATTTGGCCACCGGGTAGTTCAAAAACGCAAAATCAAATTGTTGAATCGGTTGTTAAAAAGTATGAGGATGACAATCCAGGTGTAAAAATTCAAGTAGAGTATTTAGAAAATGAGCAATACAAAGATAAAATCAAAGTTCTTTCTTCATCAAACGAATTGCCTGATGTAGGGGTGACATGGGCAGCTGGTTATTTAAAACCATTCGTTGAAGGTGGTTTAATGGCAGACTTGTCTGACGTATTAGCAAAAGATAATTTAAAAGACCAATTCGTTGGTGGTACAACAGAAGCATATGCCTTTGATGACAAGACATATGGTCTACCAATCGAGTTAAATATTGCACCAGTTTACTACAACAAAGAAATTTTCAAAAAGAATGGTTTAGAAGTACCGACAACATACGCTGAATTTGTAAATGTTGTAAAAACATTAAAATCAAGTGGTGTAACACCAATTGCACTTGGAAATAAAGAGGGGTGGACAGGCTCGCTATGGTATATGTACTTAGCAGATCGTCTGGGTGGCTCAACACTTATTTCTGAAGCAATTGCACAAGAAGTATCATTTGAAAACGATGATTTAGAACAAGCAGCGGCAGATTTCAAAGAATTAGCTGCATTAGGTGCTTTTAGTAAAGGGACAAATGGTTTATCAAATGACGAAGCAAAAGTTGAATTTTTAAATGAAACGGCAGCCATGTATCTAATGGGTAGTTGGGAATTACCGAATTTCACAACGAGTGATGAAACAACACAAGAATTTAAAGATCGAATTGGATACTTTAATTTCCCTAATTACGAGAGTGGCGCGGGTGCAGCAGATAGCTGGATCGGTGGACCAGGTGTTGGTCTATTCGTTTCTGAAAATTCAAAGGTAAAAGACGAATCAAAAGAATTCGTTCGTTACTTTATCGAAGAATGGGGTAAACAATCGTTCACTAAAGCGGGCGTAATTCCAGCTACAAAGGTAGATACGTCTTCACTTGATTTACCACAAATGAATATTGACGTTTTAAATGATTTAAACAAAGCAAAAAATATTACACTATTTGCTGATGTACAAATGCCTGCTTCAGCAGCAGACACACATTATAATTTATTGCAGTCATTAGTTAGTGGAGATATAACACCTGCTGACTTTACGAAGCAAACAGAACAATCGCTCAAGTCTGCTAAATAAAGTGAAACTTCAATCAGTGGGGGTTTTGCCTCATCCCCACGGATAGTTAGTTGAACCAATCGGGCTTTTATGGGCAGTTGATCTCCCTCCCACCTATGCTTTTCGTTCTTCTTAAGAACTAAGGTGGGAGTCTTACTGCCCGTTAATGCGGGATAAATTTATTAGGACATATCAATTATTGATATGTCCTATTTTCAAAAGGAGTGATACCTATGAATCGATTGAAAGCTTCGAAACTTGATTTGTTGATATATGTCGGACCAGCGTTACTCTTACTGCTGGGTATTGTTTATATACCTATTGTACAAACGGGCTATTTTGGCTTAATGGAATGGAATGGAATTGGTCAAAAAACATTTGTCGGGCTTGAAAACTATTTAGCATTGTTACAAGATTCAAAGTTTTGGAGTAGTGCCTATCATTCGCTTATTTTAGCAGGGGCTTCAATTATTAGCCTTATATTTTACTTAACGATTTCATTCGTTTTAGCAAGCCGCATTAAGGGAGCGAATCTACTACGCAAAATTTATTTGATTCCTATGTTACTGGCTTCTGTTGCGATTGCACAACTTTGGATGAAAATTTACAATCCATCGAACGGAATGCTTAATATGTTTTTAATGAAACTTGGTTTCGAAAATACACCTGCATGGCTTGGCGATGCAAATTTAGCGCTTTATGCAATCATTGTGCCAACAATTTGGCAATATGCAGGTTTTTATATTCTTATTTATTATGCTGCGTTAAAAAATGTTCCGGAATCTCTTGTTGAAGCAGCGCGTATCGATGGCGCATCTTCATTCCAAATTGCACTTAAAATTAAGTTACCGTTAATTATGAACGTTGTGAAGGTAACCATCGTACTAGCTGCAGTTGGATCGTTGAAATATTTCGATTTAATTTACATTATGACAGGCGGTGGGCCAAGCGGTTCAAGTGAAGTAATGGCCTCATATATGTATAATACGGCCTTTAATAAATTTGATTTTGGCTATGGTAGTGCGATTGGTTTCTTCTTATTAGTCATTTGCCTGGTGGCGACATTCATAATCCAACGTTTGACTATCGCTGATAAGGATCTTTATTAGAGAGGATGAACAGCTATGGATATGTTAAATGAAAAACTAAAAATGCCAGAAGTAGTAGCGAAGAAGACGTCAGAGCACAGCTTTATGCAAAGAATTGGAAAGGGCGTACTTTATGTCATATTGATTGGTATTGCCATTATCCAGCTATTTCCTATCTATTGGCTTGCGCTATTTTCTTTGAAAAACAACTATGAAATTTTTAATTTATCACCACTTGCATTACCGCAGGAATTACGTTTTGAAAACTACATTAAAGTATGGACAGAAGGAAATATAGCAACATACTTTTTTAACAGTATTTTTTACACAGTTTCAGCGGTTATTTTAACAATTTTATTAGCGAGTATGGTTACCTTTGCGATTACGCGTTTGCAATGGAGAGGACATAAGCTTGTACTAGGTCTCTTTATGCTAGGGCTGATGATTCCTATTCACTCTACGCTTATTCCATTGTTTAATACGTACACAGCCATTGGGTTGATCAATCATCCGCTTTCATTAATCTTGTCTTATACGGCATTTAATATGCCCGTTACGATAATGATTTTACTAGGATTTTACGAAGCATTATCACATGAAATTGAGGAAGCAGCCATTATAGATGGTGCGTCTATCCATCAAATATTTTTCCGAATTACATTGCCAATGACAGCTCCGGTAATTGCTACGGCATCGATCATTAATATGATTTACAACTGGAACGAATTTGTTTTCGTAAATACATTTATTAGCTCAGATGAACTGAAAACACTGACAGTAGGTATACAAAACTTTATTGGGCAGTACTCGACAGATTGGGGTGCTATTGGTGCAACGCTAATGTTTAGTATTATTCCAATATTGATTATCTTCCTTGTTTTAAGTGATCGTATCGTTGAAGGGATTGCTGCAGGTTCTGTAAAAGGCTAAGGAGGAATTATTATGTTACAACAAACATTTTCAAAACTATTTGTCGTTTGCGAATGGATAATGAATCTGGTGCTACTGAATCTGCTGTTTATATTTTTTAGTTGCACAGGTCTTATCCTATTTGGATTTGCGCCGGCGTATACAGCAATGAGCCTTGTTTTTAAACAGCTCTATGAGGGAGAAGATGTACGAATTGTTCGTAGCTTTTATACGATTTTTAAAAGTGAGCTTATTAAGAGCAATAAATTTGGTCTAATATATGGCTACTTGCTTATACTCTTATTTATTAATTTTTTGTTTATACAAACGTTACCAGTAACCATTCAAACGGCAGCGATGCTAGTACTTATTGTACTCACTATACTTGTGCTAGGTAGCAGTTTATACATTTTTCCTTTGTATACGAAGTTCGAATCTACTGTTTGGTTACTAATTAAAAATAGTTTGCTTTTAGCAATCGCCTTTTTACCACGTACAATTTTCACACTCATTCTAATTTTTGCAGTGGGCGTTATTTGTTTTTATCAACCAATTCTAATTTTCCTTATAGGGTTCAGCGGTATTTGTGCGATTACGATGCTCACGAGCCAACCATGTATTAAAAAAATAATTTATACAACTTAAGGAGTGTGTGTTTATATGATTCAAAATCCAATTTTAACAGGCTTTAATCCAGACCCTTCGATTTGCCGTGTTGGCGATGATTATTATATTGCAGTATCTACATTTGAATGGTTTCCAGGTGTAGGCATTTACCATTCAAAAGATTTAGCGAATTGGACACTTGTACGTAGACCATTAGAGCGCCTTTCTCAATTGAATATGATTGGTAATCCAAATTCTGGTGGCGTTTGGGCACCTTGTCTTACATACAGTGATGGACAATTTTGGCTTATTTATAGCGATATTAAAGTCGTTGCTGGGCAATGGAAAGACGGACATAATTACTTGGTAACTGCTACATCTATTGAAGATGAATGGTCAGAGCCTATTTACTTAAATAGTGCAGGATTTGATCCCTCTTTATACCATGATGAAGATGGAAAAAAATATCTCTTAAATATGGTTTGGGATGCAAGACTTCATAATCATCCGTTTTATGGAATTAGTCTTCAAGAGTATGATCACGAAATAAAATCTCTTATCGGGGAACGTAAAATCATTTTTAAAGGGACAAACGCTAAACTGACAGAGGCACCGCATCTTTATAAAATTGACGGCTATTATTATTTATTAACGGCTGAAGGGGGCACGCGCTATGATCACCGTGCAACAATTGCGCGCGCATCATCGATTGAGGGGCCATATGAATTGTCTCCACATAATCCATTAATTACGGGATTCTTTACACCGGAAGAAACGCTACAGAAGGCGGGGCATGCTTCACTCGTTCAAACGCATACAGATGAATGGTATTTGGCCTATTTAGTTGGTCGTCCACTGCAAGACGAAAATAAACCATTACTTGATCCACGTGGCTATTGTCCATTAGGTCGTGAAACCGCTATTAGTAAAATTGAATGGAAAGACGGTTGGCCTGTTGTAGTTGGAGGCAATTATCCACAACTACAAGTTGAGGCACCAGCTATTGTGCCACAACCAATAAGTAATTCAGCACCAATCACGTATTTTAATAGTGAACTGCCTTTGGATTTCCAAACGTTGCGTCAACCGATGGACAGCTTTGCAACTTTGCTAGAACGTCCTGGCCATTTACGTTTAATCGGGAAAGAATCCTTAACATCTACATTTAAACAAGCGTTCGTTGCAAGACGTTGGCAGGATTTCCACTTTGAAGCCGAGACAAAGGTAGATGTATCGCCAACAACATTCCAACAATATGCAGGCCTTGTAAATTACTATAATAC